>CAIWOY010000286.1 GCA_903914415.1 uncultured Phycisphaerales bacterium
CAGCGATTCCGCAGGTGCGGAGCGAAGGGGAGTTGGATCAAGGTGTTAGGATGCGAACGGGCTTCGGGCAGGTTCGCGGGGGTGCATGGAGTCCGCGTGGAGGCGTGCGTGGTCGGCAGGTCGAGGCGGCGCGTGAGAAGCTAAGTCGGGGCAGGGCTGGCAGGTGAGGCTTGGGCGCCGGGCGGGGCGCGTGGCGAGGCCGCGGGGCCAGTTCCGTACAACTCGGCGGCCACCTGACGGGCCACGTGCAGCCGGCTCGCGGCTTGGCGTGCCGCAGGTTTGAGATCGCGCCGGTAGAACGCCAGGAATACGTTCAGGCACAGCATCACCAGCAGGGTGAAGACCAGCAGTGCGGTCGGTTCATGTCGGTAGACGTGGTCGGCGTGCCAGCGTGTGACCAGTTCGTTGAAGCCCTCGTTCTCGATGGTCCAGCGGGCATGCCCGAGCGGCACGACGGCGGCGGTGGGCGCCCGCGTCGGCGCCAGGGTCGTCACCCAGAACCATTCGCTGTGCTGTTGTTCCACCTGGCCGTCGAGTTGCCGCCGCACCGACCACGTTTCCAGGCTGCGAACCACGCGGATTGGGGCCGCGACCTGCGGCCAGGTGGTGAAGCCGACCAAGTCCCACCACTGACACGTCCGCGTTCCATACCGCCCGGTAACCGGCGCGATGGTCTCAAAGAGGCTGCGGGCATCTTCCAGCAGCGCGGGGTGATTGTCCTTGAGCACCGCCAAGACATCCTTGCCGTGCGCATACACGAAGTTGAACACGCGTGGGTCGGCGTACAGTCCGTCGGCCAGTACCAGGTCGAAGGCCCGCGGGTACAGTGCCAGCACGCGCTCCAAGAGCCGCAGCGCAGCCGCGATCTCATCCTCGCCGGGCCGTTGCGGTTCGGCGTCCAACAGCAGCGTCCAGTCCGCCCCGACCAGTTGCAGGCTGACGTGCCGGTGCTAGTACTGGCTCCGGTTGCCGCCGGCGGTGTGAATCGTCCGCGTCAGACACCCGGCGCAGTGTCGCCGGAAGGTGGCATGCGACTCGTGCCCGTCCAGGATCGCCGCGCTCAGCCCGTGCCCTGGCGGCGGCAGGGCCTTGCCGCGTTTGAGCCGGGCATACACCTGCCGATGCACCTCGCGGAGGCCAGTCACTTCGACTTGGGTGGCCACCCGCCCCAGCGTATCGGCGGAGGGCAGGTCCGCCCCCAACCAACGCGACCAGAATCGTCTCGGCCGGGTTTGGACCAGAGCGTTCAGGCTGCCCAGCCGGGCCAGGAACAGAACGGCCAGTGCCCGCACGATGACCGCCGTGGGGATCTGGGGCTGCCGGCGGGTGTCGCTGACCGCGTCGAGGCCCGCTTCCCAGCCGAGGCGCGTCCGTGTATAGGCCAGGAGTCGTCGGAGAATGGCTTTAGTCCTGCCGCTGACACACCTTCTCGAAATACAGGCGGCTGAGCTCTTCCAGGAGCCGGCGGGCATCGTGGTAGTCGGCGACCCACCGCCGGACCAGCGCTTCCCACGTCTTGGGCACGAAGAGCTGGCGCAGCTTCCCGCCCTCCGAAAACACCAGATACAGACTGGCGTGTAGCTCTCCGCGGGCACACTTGCAGGTTGGTTTGCCGCAGACCCGGCGGCGCTGCAGCAGGTTGCCGCGCAGCAGGCCGCGTTGGGTGACCAGCCGGGCCAGTGCGGAACGGGCTTGGCGTTCCGGCACGCTCATGTGGGTCCGGGAGCGGGACCTCTTGACTGACATATATATACTATATCAGACTTGCTGCGCCTGTCAAGCGCAAATGCGAATGCGAATCTGCTCCGCAGCCGAAAAAACGGCGTAACTCCCCCTCACCTCAGAAGCTTACCCACCGCTCAACACCCACGGTTGCGGAATCGCTGCATCGCCCGCAGGGGCGCGCACAGCGCGACTTAGTCCGTGAGTTCCAGTGACGAACGGCGGGGTCGATCGTCGCGACCTACGCCCCCCGTTCCTCCTCCCCCAACTCCTGCAAATACTCCACCGCCTCCTCCACAGTGCACACCGTGGCGCCGCGCACGCGCGCCGCGTCGTCGATTGCGCGCAACGCCAGCAAGTCCTCAAACCACTCCGACGCCCGCAGCCGGCGGGTCATTTTGGCGCCGAGCGTCCCCGCTCGATACGCCAGCGCGTCCATGTGATGCCGGATCAGGAACTCCTCCCGCTCCGTCAGCGTGCCTTCCAGCGCTTCCAACCCCGCCGTCACGTGGTCGCGCGGCTCGATCGCTTTCCCCACGTCATGCAGCAGCGACGCCGTGCTCAACTCGACGTCGTACGGAAACCGCTCGCGCGCCAGCTCGAACGTCTGGAGCGAGTGATACAGCGCATCGCCCTCCGGGTGATATTTCGCGCTCTGCCTCACCTCCGCCAGCGGCCCCAGGAGCAGCGGCCACAGCGTGTACTGGTCCGGCCGCGCCGGGCCGTCCTCGCAGCCGCACAGCTCGGCGTCGGGGTGCTCCTGCGCGACGAGCTGCTCGAGCTGGGCCGTCGTCAGCCGCACGATCGGCCCGCCCGTGATCGAGCTGCGGAACACGTAGCTGCGCAGCTCGGGGGCGTAGACGGTCAGCTCGACGTTGAAGCGGTCCGCCACGTGGATGTGCGTGAACAGGCGCTCCTGGTTGTGCTTGATGACCCGCTTGTGCTCGATCTCGCAGCGGAAGCCCTGCATTTCCAGCAGGTGCGCCAGGCCGGACGGGCTCGCGCTGAAGACGTGCAGGTCGATGTCCGACCCCCGCCGCACGTGCCCGGTCGCCACGCTGCCGATCAGGTGCGGGTGATACGCCGCTAGCAGCCGCATGATGCGCAGCGCGGCGACCCGCATGTCCGCGAGGTCGGCGGCCCGGCCCGGCCCCTCGTGCAGCAGCGCCAGCGCCTGGATTTCGTCGCGAATCTCGCGGTTGGAGGGCAGGACCCGCGGGTCGTAGCGGAAATCCGCGCCGAGCTGGGCCGCGGCTTTGCGTTTGGCCGTGAAGTACTCGCTCTCTTCGCGCGCATACATCAACCGCGCCGCCATGACGGCGATGTGCCGTCGGATCTTGGGATCACGCATGAGTAGAGCGCTCGTTATGAAGGCCATCCGTGCGAGCGCGGGCCTGTAACGCCGCCTGTCGGCAACCCATGGATTATATCACGAACGTTGCCCACTGCAGCGCCCCGTCTGCCGCGTCTGTGAAACTGGCCGGCGTTAACGCACCGCGAGCCGGCAGCCCGCGCCGCCGACCCGCGGAGGGAGCTGGGGTCCGTCATCCAGAATCTGGAAAAGGCGTTGCGCGGTGAATGAAGTCGTGCCCTTTTCTTGCGCGAAACAGGTTGTGTCGGCGCGGCGTTTCGGGTACGCTGCTAGTGATCGCCGGGAGCGGCTGCACGTTCGGCCGTCGGAGGTACGGCGTGATGCCGGGCATTGAGGAGTGTCCGGCGTCTGCAGCGCGCAGGGCATCCGGGAGAGGAGGAGTGTCATGTTGGGATTGCGCAGGGGGCCGTGGTTTACGTACGGTCTTGCGGTGGTGGCGGCTGGTTTGGGTGCCGCGCCCTTGGCCGTTGGTGGATCGATCAAGGCGTGGGGCTACAACGGGTCGTGGAGAGCCGTCTCAGCTACCCCGCGCGGCAACGACTTCGTGGCGGTGTCCGGCGGCGGCGTACACGCGCTGGCGCTGCGCGCGGACGGGTCGCTCGCGGGCTGGGGATGGGACTACTACGGGCAGTCCGACGTTCCAGAGGGCAACGACTACATCGCCATCGCGGCCGGCGGGTTCCACAGCCTCGCTTTGAAGGGCGATGGTTCCATCGTCGGCTGGGGCAACGACTTGTACGGGCAGGCCACGCCGCCGCCGGGCAGCAACTATGCGGCGATCGCCGCGGGCACGGTTTGCAGCCTGGCTCTGCGCACGGACGGCTCGCTGGCGGCCTGGGGTCTAATCACGACGGCGCCTGCGGGGAACGACTTCGTGGCGATAGACTGTTCACTCGGGGGGAGCGATTCCGTGGCCGACATCGCGCTGCGGTCCGACGGTTCCCTGATCTGCTGGGGTGATTTCCCGGCGGCGCCTGCGGGCAACGACTTCGTGGACTTCGGTCTCGGGTGGGACCACGGCGTCGCGCTGCGTGCCAATGGCTCCATCGTCTGCTGGGGCGACAACAGTTACGGCGAATCTACACCCCCGACCGGGCACAACTTCATCGCCGTCGACGCCGGCGAGCACTACAGCGTCGCATTGCGTGCGGACGGGTCGATCGTGGTCTGGGGACAAGGGGACGACCCGAACTACGGGCTGACGCACCCGCCCACGGGCACCGGTTTCGTCGACGTCAGCGCCGCCGCTCTCTCGTGCTACGCGCTGACGCCCGAGCCGAGCGCTCTGTTGGCCCTCGGCCTCGCCGTCCTGCTTCTGGGGCGTCGCCGGTAGTCCGCGAGGTCACTTGGCGCGGAAGAAGCGGGCCGGTGTGCCGTCCGGGCCGACGCGGAGTTGGACCGCGCGGAGACATTTGGGGCACCGGCCGCGATACGCCATCTCCTCCGGCCCGCGGTAGACCCGCGCGTAGACGTGGCAGCACTCGAACAGGATCGACACGTACGGCCGCGCACCGGGACCTTCGGACTCGTCCCTTTTCTTCCCGGCGCCCAGGTTGTCGTAGATGTCAAGCGGCACCGGCGTGCTCCGCCGCGGCCGGTGGATGGCCAGCACAATGCGTCCACAGCGCTTATCGGTCGGCGGCTGCCTTCGCGTTAGGCCGCCCGCGTCAAGCCGGGGGCAAGCTGAGCTCACGCAAAGGCGCCAAGAATGAGGGCTAACAGCGCCTGTCAAAACCCGGGCGTTTTGACCCTCCCCCAGCCCCTCCCTAAGAGGGAGGGGGGTTCTGTTAGGCGCACTAAATTACGCGTTCCTGGGCCTTTGCGTGAGCCCTCAGCCACCGCGGCGTGCGGCCGCCACGAACTGCCGGATGAGGTCGGGGTCCTTTACGCCGGGGCGGATTTCGACTCCGCCGGCGACGTCCGCGCCGTCGTACCGGCCGGCAGCGAGCGTCGCGGCGACGCTCGCGGGCCCCAGGCCGCCGGCACACCAGACCGCGGGCGGACGGGCGTCAAGACGGCGGGACACTTCGCCCAGGCACTCCATACCCGGGTGCGGTCCGCCCTTGGGCACGTCGAGCAGCACGACGTCGACGTGAACGCCCGCGTCGGCGGCCGTCCGGAGATAGCCGCACAACTCAGCGCCATCGTGCGACGACGAGATCTCCCAGGCCTTGATGATCCGCACGCCCGGCCGCTGCCGCTGAAGCTCCCCAACGTACGCGGGGGTCTCGCACCCGTGCAGTTGCACCCACGCGCAATCCGCGGCGGCGAGGGCGGCGACCACTTCGTCCAACGGCGCGTCGCGAAACACGAGCACCGCGCGCGTCGTGCTCGGAAGCGACCGGACGACCTGCCGCGCAACGTCCATCGAGACCCCCCGCACGCTCGGCGCCCGGATCAGGCCCACGAAATCCGCGCCGTGGCGGGCGGCCGCCAATGCGTCCTCCAAACTCGTGATGCCGCAGATTTTAACCTGCATGAGCGCGGGTCCTGAATGAAGTCGCGCGAGCTTTGCCGTATTATCCTAGCGGCATGTACCTTGTCGTCATCGGCGTTCTGGCGATTGTCCTGACGATCTCGGCGCCGGTCTATCGGCTGGTCGTCGGTCCGACGGCGACCTTGGCGGCGGTTGCAGCGGTCACGCTCCTGCCCGCCGTCGTCGGCGCGCTGGTGACCCGCGCCGTGCTGCGGGCGCTGGAACGCTACCCGGAGGCGCCTTCCTACGGGCAGGCCGGGTTCCAGCGCGGCATGACGCTGATCCAGTTCCTGATGGCCGCCGGCCAGGCCGGCGTCATGGTGTGCACCGATTGGCTGCCGCTGTGCAGCCGCACGCCGATCGTCGGCACGTGGATCCTGGTCCCGGGGGTGCTGTCGCTCGTGCCGCTGCTGCTGTCCATCATCCTGGTCTGGATCGTCACGTACCCGGCGGACCGGGCCGTGCGGCAGATCGCCCTGGAAGTCTACCTGTATCGCGGCAAGCCGCTGCGGCCGGTGTGGCCGCTGGGCGAGTACCTCCAATACAACCTCCGCCACCAGGTGCTCTTCGTCCTGGCGCCGATGCTGCTGATCCTGCTGGCGAGCGACGTGGTCACGCGCTACGAGCGCGTCATTCGCCGGTTCACCGGGCAGGCTTATGCTCCGGACGTGCTGGTCGGCCTGGCGACCATCGCGGTCGCGATCGTCGCGCCGGAGATTCTGCGGCACATCTGGATCACGCAGCGCCTGCCCGAAGGCCCGCTGCGCGACCGGCTCCAGTCGCTTTGCCGACAGATGCGGCTGCGCTGCCGCGATCTGCTGGTGTGGCGGTCGGGCGGCATGATCGTCAACGCCGCGGTCATGGGCGTGATCGCCCCGCTGCGCTACGTCCTGATCACCGACGCGATGCTGGAGCAGATGGAGGACGCCAAGATCGAGGCCGTGTTCGGGCACGAGGCGGGGCACGTCA
>CAIWOY010000287.1 GCA_903914415.1 uncultured Phycisphaerales bacterium
AGTCCCGCGCGGGCATGGCGGCCATAGTTCCACTTGGCGTATCCTGCAGGCGGCCAAGACCGCCACGCAGAGTAGCCGAAGATCGTGAAAGCAGTGGGGCGAGGCTCCTGCCGAGCCGCGGCTCGCTGGGAGCCACATTCTCCCCAGGCAACGCGCCCTTCTTGAAACCGCTCTACCCCCGCGACCACATCCACGCCGAATCCGCCGCCGGCCTCACCGACCGCACGCCCAGCAGCCGCTTCGTCCGTCGCATCGTCGCCCCGCTCAGCCCCGCCGCCCGCGCCTCGCGGAATATGTCGCGCGCCGCCCGCGGCCCACCCCCCCAATAACCCGCCAGCCAGTCGCACGCCTCCGACAGCGCCGACCACGCGTCCGCCGACAGGTCCAACAGCTCGGCCGCCGCCGCACTCGCGCAATCCGCCCCGCAACCTCCCTCCCACGCTACCGCGCCCGCCGCCCCCGCCTTCTCCCACTCCAGCCGCGGCCCATCCACAATCCGAAACACCACCGGCGGCGCCAGCGGACCGTACACCGCCTTCAGCGGCGACAAGATCCGCCGCTCCGACCGCTCCCCAATGACCGGTTGTTGCCCATTGGCACCCCCTGGCACGTTTTCCCACGCCCCGCGCACAGAATCAGAGCCCAGAGCGCAAGCGACGGGTTTCTCGGCGCCCCTCAACCCCTCAATCCCATGCTCCATCGCCCATCCCACGGCGCCGCACGCACCCAGAGCGCGAGCGCCCGCCCGATCCGAACGCGCAGCGCCAGCAAGCGCTCTATCGGCCGGGCCGCGACCTACGGGCACGTCGTCCCGATCCGCGCCACGAACGGATCGATGTCCGCGAAAGTAACCGTCCCGCTGTTATTGCAGTCCGCGTTCAGCCACGGGCACGGGGTGTGAGTCCAAGCCGACTCGCCGGCCAGCGCCTCGACGAACAGGTCGATGTCCGCGAACGTCACCTGCCCATCGCAGTTCATGTCGCCGTGACAATTTGCGGGCACAAGCTGCCCCGTCAGCGTCAACACCAGTGACGTACCGGTCGCCGCGCCGGGCAGATTCTCGTCGGATACGCTGAGCGTATAGGTGGCCTGATATGTACCCGGACCGGCGTTGGAATCGATCGTGGCTGTGAACGGCGCGCTGCTCCCGGCCACCAGCGGAGTGGCAAACGGCGCGATGTCCGTGTGCAGCACGCTGGAATCGCCCGCCGGCGTGACCGCCGTCAGCACCAGCCCCGCCGTGAAGCCGGGCGTGCCGACGAGATTGCAGATCGTGACCGGCTGAGCGTGCGAACCGCTGCCGATGGGGACGCTACCGAAACCGATGGTCAGCGTGTTCAAGTCCGCCGGCGTGGTGAAGGATGCGTTGGAGTGGTCGAGCACGGTCTCCGTGACGTTCACGGCATCGTCGCCATCGGCCGACCCCTTTCCCGCCGCCGCCGAGGTCAGATCGGTATTGTCGATAGTAATCGCTCCGCTCTTGAGCCCCGGCGTACCGGTCGTGCTGGACAACCCGGCGTTGAACCCGCGACTGCCCGCGCCGCCCACGAACGCATGACGCGGCCCCGCCGCATTCGACGTCGCGGCGCCGGAGAGCGTCACATCGTACGTCGTCGGAGTCGCGCCCGATTTGTTCAACGTCAGCGTCTGCGGCGGCTGGGCGGGTCCATTGACGATCACCCGGCCGAGATCCACGTTGGCAGTCGAACTGCCGTCAGGCGGAATGCTGCCGCCCAGATAAAGCGTCGAGTCGTTGGGCGATGTGCCGTAGATGGCCCACACGTATTCCGGATGGTCGATGTAAGGATTACGGTTGCCCTGGTAATAGCTGGGATTGAGCGTATTGCTGAAGACGACCTGGTTGCGCCGCTGCTCGGCGTCGTCCACCGGGTACGCAAAATGCCAGCCGATCAGGGAGGCCAGGTCGCCGAGTTGATTGGAAGTCGGTGGATCCCCATTGACCAAAACTAGATTCAGCGTGGGGTTCGGCGCGGTCCCGTTGTAGCGGGTGTTCATGTAGAACATCGATCGGGCCACGCGCCCGCGACAGGCCTGACCATGATCGGGATCCCAGTAGTTACCGCCGATGCCGAAGGACTTGTTGCCACGCGAGCTGTTCACGCTGGGATTGCAGGGCCGCAGATGGTGCAGATCGCCATACGCCGGCAAAGTGCCGTTGATGCCCATCGAGTCCGGCCATTGATGCTCGCGGTTCCAGGTGTTGCCGGCGTCCCAGACTTTGGGCACGCTCACGCCGGTGTAGATCAAAATGAGATTGGCCGGATTGCCGGGATCGACGTCGGTGATCTGCAGGCCCGTCCTGGCATCGTCGTAGGAGTGAACCTTGTGCGTGAGGGAACTCAGAAAGCCGTTCCAGTAGTCCTTGGAGATGATGTTGTGCACGTTGGCCTTGAGCGTGGCCCCAGTGCCCGTCGCGGTGAGGTAATAATCGGCCGGAGGATCGTACAGACCGCCGCTGGGGGGACAGGCGATGAGAGTCAGCGGGACGGTGCTGCTGCCCAGGGCGGAGGTCACCACCAGTTGTAGGTTGATGGGGTCGCCGCACGTCAGGGATGAGCTGGCCGAGACCACGAAGGGCAGCGTGTTGTCGCCGGTGGCGCTGATGGCCAGATCGGGGTAGCTTTGCGTGGCCGCCGTAACGGTGACGGTACCGGTCAGCGAGCTGAGCGTGCCGCTGACGCCGGTCGCGTTCGCGGTGCCGTTGTTGATGATCTCGATCGTGAGCTTCACGCCGCTCTCGCCGGGGTCGATGTAGCTGTTGCCGTTGCCGGTTGAGTCGTCGATGGCGTTATCACCAGTCGCCGCGAAGCTCGCCGTGGGCGTTCCGATCACCGAGAAGCTCGCGGATGTCGCGGACCCGGTGCAGCCGCTCGCGGCCGCGGCCAGCGCGGTGAACAACTCTCCAGCGTTGGCCATGCTCACTTCCGCCGTCCCGCTGGTGGCCGGGGCGGTGATCGTGACGGGCACCGTGGCGAACGCACCGCTGCTAACGTCGACCGTCGCCGTGTCCTCCGGGGCCGCGGCGAGCGTTACCGTGGCAGTCGAAGTCTCGTCGAGGTCATAAGTTGGCCCGCCGGAAAGAGTCAGGCTGGTTACTGCTGGCCCGCCGCCGGACGCCGTGACAGAGATGTTGTCCACGGCGAAGGCCGAGCTGCTGAGGGAGCCGGTCCCGCGCCAGACCGCCCAGCGAATCTGCACGACCGCATGGTTCTCCGCCGCCGCCGGCAACGTGATGGAGGCATGGGTGACATCGCCGACGGTGCCGCCGGACTGTATGTACGGGTTTCCCGTGCCGCTCAGCGTGGTCCAAGCGCCGCTCGTGCCGACGCGATACTGACAAACGGTGCCCACCGGCCGCGGGTTGTTGATCACGTTGATCAGGTCGTACGTGAGCGTGATGCCGGTCTGACCGATCGTGTTCAACGCCATGGCGAGCTGATTCACCCCGTTGGTGGTGTTGCCGCTGGTGTTGATCGCGAAACGCGCGTTGCCAGCCACGGCATAGCCATAGCAGCCGCCGGCGCCGCCGCTGTAGGGCGCGTTCCCGATGATGGGGGCATCGCCGGTCGGACTGGAGGTTTCCGCCAGCGCCTGCGTCGTGATCGCCGCTCCGCTCAGGCCGTTCCACGCGTTGAAGCCGGCGGGCGGACTGGTGAAGCTCGTTGTGCCCCAGTTCTGACTGGCCGGCAGGCTCAGCGGCGTCGGGTTGTTGGGGTCACCCAGGGCGGCGGCGGTAAGGCCGCAGACCAGGAGGATCGACACGAAAAACCGCCCGCAAAATGTCCGCTGGCTTGCGTTCATGAGAAAATGCTCTCCTGCTCGCGTCATCCAGGATAGATCGGCGCGATCGTCCGCTCACCGGCGGATTCCCAGATGAAAACGAGGAATTCCTTGCCCGGGCCGACTACACGGGTCGGCCGCCTGTAGCCTCTCCCTGCTCGCACGCTCATTCTATTCTGGTGGGAACGGGTTCTCTCAGCGCATTACCCGACATTTCCCAGATGGCTTCGCCCGCCTCCGCGGCCAGGCTCTGCAAAGTCATTGTAGGGCGCCAAGCCCCTTTCGCGCCCGGCGTTTTCACGCTTTCCCGCGTGTCCGGGGGCAGGACCGGGCCGGTTCGAGACCTTCCGACGGCACGCGCACGTCCCGAGCGCCCGGGCAGCGCCCCGTTTTCCCCGCGGGGCGCGCCGTATTCGCCCGGATTATCGGAACGGGAGCAGCTTTGAGCGGTCTGCTGGCTCATCCACGGGGCACCACGCCAACTTCGGGCCGCCACATTCGCCGTGCAGCCCCGGTAGAGCTTGTGAACTTTTCCCGCCTTTTGGCTCAAATACCGGGCATACTTAAGGCATGCAAGACGCGAGCCTTTTCCCAGGGATGGAATCGGGGACCGAATCACAAGCGCCAGCCACGCCGAATGCGGAAGACCCGCCGCGCCTGCGCCGCCCGGAGCGCCGGCAGGTGCTGCTGGAGCCGGTGTGCCTGGACGAACGGCTGTCGCTGGATCATCCGGCCCGCGCGATCTGGGCCGTCGTGGAAAAGCTGGACCTGTCTCGCTTCGAGGCGCCGATTCTGGCCCGCGGCGAACAGCCGGGGCGGGCGGCCACCGACCCGCGGCTGCTGGTCG
>CAIWOY010000288.1 GCA_903914415.1 uncultured Phycisphaerales bacterium
AGTCCCGCGCGGGCATGGCGGCCATAGTTCCACTTGGCGTATCCTGCAGGCGGCCAAGACCGCCACGCAGAGTAGCCGAAGATCGTGAAAGCAGTGGCTTCGCCCTCCCGGTGGGCGTGACCGGGGTCGCCGGTGAACTCGACGTCGTACGCTTCCACACCGATCGCGGCGACCGAGCGGAGTCTGTGATGCCTAACATCTGCTTCCTCGGCGCCGGCAGCGGCTTTGCCACCCCACTCGCCACCGACGTCATGCAGGTCCGCGAGATCGGCGGCGGCGAGTTTCGCCTCGTCGACATCGACCCCGAACGCCTGAAGCTGTCCCACGATGTAGTGCGCAAAGCGGCCGACCGCGTCGGCGGCGGACGCTGGACCGTCCGCGCCACTACCGACCGCCGCACGGCCCTCCGCGGCGCCGACTACGTCATCAACTGCATCGAAGTCTCCGGCGTCGACACCGTCCGCTTCGACAACGACATCCCGCTGAAATACGGCGTCTCGCAGTGCATCGGCGACACGATCGGCCCCGGCGGCGTGTTCAAGGCGCTGCGCACCGTGCCGGTCTGGCTCGACGTGCTCCGTGATTGCGAAGAGCTCTGCCCGGACGCCTGGGTGCTGAACTACACCAACCCGATGAGCATCATGTGCCTGGCCGCGCAGCGCAGCAGCCGTATGACCGTCGTCGGCCTGTGCCACTCCGTGCAGGGCAGCAGCCGCCAGCTCGCCGAGTACGCCGGCGTAGCGTACGACGAGCTGGAATGGCAGTGCGGTGGCATCAACCACATGTCGTGGTTCACGACGCTGCGCCACAACGGCCAGGACCTGTACCCCGCGCTATGCCGCAAGGTGCAGGAATCCGCCGAGCTATGGGAGAAGGACCCCGTTCGCTTCGACGCCATGCTGCACTTCGGCGCCTTCGTCACCGAATCCAGCGGCCACTTCTCGGAATACGTTCCTTACTACCGCAAGCGGCCCGAACTCATCGCCCGCTACTGCCGCGACGGCTACCTCGGCGGCGCGAGCTTCTACGCCGACAACTGGCCGCGCTGGCGGCGCGAGTGCGACGACTGGCGGCGACGCGTGCTCGCCGGCCAGGAAGAGCTTAAGATCCAGCGCACCCCCGAATACGCCTCGTACATCATCGCGGCCCGCGAAACCAACGCCCCCTTCGTCATCCACGGCAACGTCGCGAACCGCGGCCTGATCGACAATCTGCCGCCGGACGCCTGTGTCGAGGTCGCCTGTGCGGTCGACCGCATGGGCATCCATCCCAGGCCTTTCGGCCCCTTGCCGCCCCAGCTCGCTGCCCTGTGCCGCGCCAACATGGCGGTCTTCGATCTCGCCGCGCGCGCCGCTATCGAGCGCCGCCGCGAGCCGGCGGTGCACGCCCTGCTCCTCGACCCGCTGACCGCCGCCGTCTGCTCGCCCGCCGAGATCCGCAAGATGGCCGACGAGCTGTTCGCCGCCGAGCGCGACTATCTGCCCGCACTCGCGTAGCCCTTGACGGGTACGCGCTGCGGAATGTCGCGGCCGGCCTCGAACGCCAGAAACAGCGCGGGCCGGCGAAGTTACTCACCGGCCCGCGCCGCGGATTCCATCAAACTCGCGGCGTGGCCGCGAGCCGCGCTCTTACGGGCACGTCGTCCCGAGCAGCGCCACAAACGGATCGATGTCCGCAAACGTCACGTGCGTGTCGCCGTTGCAGTCTGCATTGATCCACGGGCACGCGTGCGTCCAGGCCGACTCGCCGTACAGCGCTTCCACAAACAAGTCAATGTCCGCAAACGTCACCTGCCCGTCGCAGTTCATGTCGCCCGGGCAGCCCACGAGCAGGCACGGGTTGGGCGTGCACGGCGTGCCGGCCCCCATGTACGTCCCGCCGCCGCCGGTGCAATCGCCCGGCGTGTGCAGCGCGCAGGAACCGTCCGTGTAGCAGCATGCGCCTTGCGGCTGCTCGCAGGGGTTGGGCGTACACGTCGTCCCGAGACCCTGGTATGCGCCGCCCGCCTGCGTGCAGAGCGCAGGTTTCTTCAGCTCGCAAGGCCCGTCGGCGAAGCAGCAGGCCCCGGGTTCGCACTCATCGGGAATCCCGTTGCTGTTGGCGTCCTGACTGTGCGGCGCCATCGAGTACGTCACCGTGACCTGAATCGTCGTGGGGGGGGTC
>CAIWOY010000289.1 GCA_903914415.1 uncultured Phycisphaerales bacterium
CATCGGATATGGGCTCGCGATCCCGCACGCCAAGAGCGCGGGCTGCGACCGGCTGCTGATCGCCGCCGGCAAACCGGCCGCGCCGATCGACTTCCAGAGCCTCGATGGCCGCCCAGTAACCTTCGTAGTGCTCTTGATCAGCCCGCCCGACCAGCCCGGCCCGCACATCCAGGCCCTCGCGAAGATCAGCCGCTTGATGAACATCGAAGATTTTCGGACTGCGGTCGACCAGGCCGCCAGCGCCGAGGCCCTGCACGAGGCCATCGTCGCCTTCGAGGCCAACGACACCAAGAAGCTGTAACGGTTCCGACCGCATCTTATCGGCCACTCGCCCGCAGCCCGTCGCAGTCTCTCCCTTTTTTGTCACCGTCTCGCCCGCGGTGCGGCCCACGGCCCGACATTTCGGGACCCTGCCAGGCGCCGCACGCGCATCAGGATTCGGCCACCTCCCCCGGCGTATAGTCCGGTGAACCAACGCTTGTCTCTCCTGGCAGATTGTCTTGCGAACCCGAACCGGGCCGGTCACCCAGCGTGCCCGGCCCGGTGTCGTTCTGGAGCGATCATGCGGACCCATACGCCGAAAGCTGCAATCGTACTTATTTGATCTTGATTTCCGCCGGGAGCAATCTAATACTTAGAGAAAGGGCCGAACGCGTCGCCTACCCGGCGACCGCCCCACTGGAGCGATGGAAAGAGGAGCATCCTGATGCGAGTCCCGTTTCTCGTTTGCCTGCTACTGACTTCCGCCGCAGCAGCGCACGCCGCGCTGATCGTCGATTACACCCACGATGCCGGCGGCTCGGACACCGCCCCACTCAACGGGCTGGCGGCGCGCGCCACCTTCGATGTGTCCGGCAACACGCTGTCCGTGCTGCTGCAGAACACGAGCACCGGCGTGCCGACGAGCTTCGCCGCAGCGGACTCCCTGCTCGTGTCGATTGGCTTTAACCTGCCCAGCCCCCTCTCCATTCTCAGCGGCGACACCGCCAAGATCGGCCCGGGCTCGTCGGGTATCGGCTCCTGGTCCGGGTGGACCGCCGGCCACACCGTCGCGCAGGAGTGGTTGTGGACCAACGACTACGGCGGCGACCTGATGGATTCCGGGCAGCCGCTGGCCTCGCGCCAAGTCATCAGCACCAGCAACGGTCAGGGTGCCGGAACCGAGACGCTGTTCGGCGGCGGGTCTGGAAACGTCAGCGGCCCCTACGGCGGCATCGCGGCCAACCCGCCGCTCTTGTCCATCCCCGGCAGCAAGCCGGCCGTCAGCAACTCGATCCTGTTCACACTCACGCTAAGCGGCAGCTTGAGCAGTGCCGACTTGGCGCAGGTCGCCGACAGCGCCATAGTGGAGTACGGTTCGGACGTGCGTTATCTGCGTGCCGCGCAGTCCGGCCCGGAGCCCGCGACGCTGCTACTTATGCTGCTGCCGCTCGCGTTTCGCCGTCGGTAAGACCGGGGAGGGCGAAGCTTCTGCTGGGCCGCCACACGCCACGGGAGGGCGAAGCTCCTGCTGAGCCTTGCCACGCCACCTTCATTTCCGTCGCCTCCCGCGTAGAATGCCGTGCTTGGACATTCTCCGGTCTCTAGCGCAGAAAGGCCGCATTGTGACCCGAACCGCCGCCCAGGTCCGCCAGGACTTCATCGACTTCTTTTGCCAGAAGCACGGCCACACGTTCGTGCCCAGCTCGCCGGTCGTCCCGCACGACGACCCCACGCTGCTCTTCGCGAACGCGGGCATGAACCAGTTCAAGCCGTACTTCCTCGGCACCGAGACGCCCAAGCACCGCCGCGTCGTCAACACGCAGAAGTGCATCCGCGCCGGCGGAAAGCACAACGACCTCGACGACGTCGGCCACGACACCTACCACCACACCTTCTTCGAGATGCTCGGCAACTGGTCCTTCGGCGACTATTTCAAGAAAGAGGCGATCGCCTGGGCCTGGGAACTGCTCACTAAGGTCTGGGGCCTCGACAAGACCCGCCTGCACGCGACGTATTTCGGCGGCGACGCGGCCGAGGGGCTGGAGCCCGACCTCGAAGCCCGCGACCTGTGGACCGAGACGCTGCGCCGCGATGGCGTCGACGCCTCGCACGTCCACCCCGGCGACAAGAAGGACAACTTCTGGGAGATGGGCGAGACCGGCCCGTGCGGCCCGTGCAGCGAGATTCACATCGACCTGACGCCGGACAAGAGCGCCGGCCAGCTCATCAACGCCGGCGACGCGCGGATCATCGAGATCTGGAACCTCGTCTTCATCCAGTTCAACCGCGACTTTACGCAGCGGGGAAAGGAGCTACTGAAGAAAAGCAAGGACGCGTCAACTAAGCGCGAGAGTGCCGGGCTGTACTTGGAGGCGCTGAATCAACGCGAATTGCTCGCGCTCCCGGCCAAGCACGTCGACACCGGCATGGGCTTCGAGCGTGTCACGGCGATTCTTCAGGGCCACAACAACAATTACGCGACCGACGTCTTCGTCCCGATCATCCAGGCGATCGAGAGCATATCTGGGCATGTTTATGGCGGCCGGATCGTAACGCGTGTTGGCTCCTCCGAGCGCGAGAATCGTTATGCGCGCTTCAGCGAAGGCGACATGCGCGACGAAGCCTGCCGCGTGATCGCCGACCACGTCCGCACGCTGACCTTCGCGGTCACCGACGGCGCCGTCCCCGACAAGGACGGCCGCGGCTACGTCCTCCGCCGCATCCTCCGCCGCGCCGTGCGCTTCGGTTGGCAATATCTGGATATGCACGAGCCGTTCCTGTGCCGGCTGGTGGATACGGTTGTGCAGACGATGGGGGAGCCGTTTCCGGAACTGAAGAAGAACCCGCAGCATGTGAAGGACATCTTGCGGGAGGAAGAGGAGTCGTTCGAACAAACCATCGAGCGAGGTCTGCGTCAGTGGTGGCACGGAGCGGCCCAGGCCCTGATGCGGGCGCACACCTCCACCCAGAGAGACCGCCCTCCCGATCAGCGCACCGCACTGGTAGTCGGCACGGGCTTCTGGGAAGGCACGGAGGCTGAGCTAGATCCAGTAAGCGGGCAACCCGCCGAAAAATGCCACATCGCCATCCATGGTAGCGCTGGCGACCAACGCAGGCTCCGGCTCGTGGACCTCACCCCGGAGCTTGTTCGCGAATTGGCCGCCGAGCCGCCAGTGATCAGCGGCGAGGATGCGTTCAAGCTCCACGACACGTACGGCTTCCCGATCGATCTGACACAAGTGATGGCACACGAGAGAGGGCTCACGGTCGATATAGGCGAGTACGAACGGCTGATGGAAGAGGCGCGCGAACGGGCGCGGGGAACTCGGGCGCGTTTCACGGCAACCGCCGAGGCGCTGTTTAACCCCGAGTACGTTCTCCGCCCAGGCGGTCGCACCGAAGACAGCTACAAGTATGAGGCAGACGAGCTTGAGGCACGCATCGAGGGCTTTCTGAAAGTGGCTGAGGAAGACGGGGCTTCCGGTTTCTCGAGCGGCGGCCCCATCCGCACCGGAGAGAGCGCAGGCATTATCACAGATCGCACATGCTTCTACTCAGAACAGGGCGGGCAGGTCGCGGATCGCGGCGTCGTTGTCGAAGGGTCGGCCCAGTTCCTCGTTGATGACACGCGCCGATTCGGTGACGTTGTCGTCCTCTTCGGGACCGTGCTTCAGGGGGAGTTTCGAGGCGGCGACAGAGTGAGGTTGCGTGTCGACCCTCGTCGCCGCGCGACAATGAAAAACCACACCGCGACCCACGTCCTCAACTGGGCCCTGCGCGAGGTGCTCGGCGACCACGTGCAGCAGAAGGGCTCGCTCGTCGATCCGGAGAAGACGCGCTTCGACTTTTCGCACCCCAAGGCCCTGACCCCGGAGGAGATTGAGCGCGTCGAGCAGCTCGTCAACGACAAGATCAAGGCCCGCCTGCCGGTCCACGCGGAGGAGGTCGATCAGCAGCAGGCCCTCAAGATCGCCGGCCTGCGGGCCGTCTTCGGCGAACGCTACCCCGACCGCGTCCGCGTCCTCTCCGTCGGCGCCCCCGTCGCCGAGCTCATCAAGAACCCCGACAACCCCCGGTGGCGCGACGTCTCCATCGAATTCTGCGGCGGCACGCACGTCCGCAACACCGGCGACATCGAGCATTTCGTCATCGCCAGCGAGGAAGCCGTCGCCAAGGGCGTCCGCCGCATCGTCGGCCTCACCGGCGACGCGGCCAAAACTGCCGCAGCCGCCGGCGAGGCGCTGCTCAAGCAAGCTGAAGCGCTACGCAAGGGCCCGCCCGACGCGGTGCCCGACGGGCTGGCAGCGCTCCAGACCACACTGACGACCGCAACGCTCTCCGCGCGCCATCGCACGAAGCTGCGGGGTGCGATCGAACAGCTTCAGAAACTCGCCAAGGAGCAGCACAAGTCCGACGCCGCCGGCGCCGCCGACGTCATGCGCCAGAAAGTGACCGAGCTGCTCGCCCACGCGGAGAAAAAGGGCGACACGACGATCGTCGTCGCCGAGATGCCCGACGTCCCGCTCGACCAGCTCAAAACCGCCGCCGACATGCTCAAGCAGAAGTGTGGCTCCGCGGCGGTCCTGTTCGGCGTCCGCGTCGCGCCCGAAACCGGCGCGCCCGCCGGCCCGGAATCAGAGCCCGGAGCGCAAGCGACGGGTTCCCGACCCGCCTCCGAGCGCGAAACGCCAGCGAGCGCCGCCCGACCCTCCCCCGGCCCCTCCCTGGAAGAGAGGGGGGTTGGTGCCGGCAAAGCCATCCTTCTGGCCGCCATGACCCCCGACCTCATCAAGAAAGGCCTCAAAGCCGGCGACCTCGTGAAAGTCATCGCCCCTCTCATCAACGGCGGCGGCGGCGGCCCGCCCACCATGGCCCAGGCCGGCGGGAAGAACCCCGAAAGGCTCGCGGAGGCCCTGGACGCCGGGCGAAAGTGGATCGTCGAGCGGCTGTAGCCAACAGCGGGCCTGCTGCTTGACCGCGGCGCAACTTGCGGCGACGATTCGCCCGTACAAGACAGCTCAGCCAGACCGGGCGGAGCCTGGAATGCTCAAGCGAGTCGACATTCAGAATTTCCGGTGTCTTTCGAGTGTTCGGGCCGAGCTGCGCCCCCTGACAGTACTCATTGGCGAGAATGACACCGGCAAATCGGCCTTCATCGCTGCGCTCCAGACGGTCTTTCGCGGAGGAACACTGCCGACGACTGACCATTGGCGGCTCGACATGAGCCAAGCGGTGAAGATAATCGCTTGGTACGGTGGAGTAACTTTTCAGATCGAGAGGGACCCGAGCGACAGGCACCATTACGTTGTGCGCGGTCCGAAATGCGACCTTCAAAGGCAGGTCGAGGCGTTCGAGCTGCCTTCGACCGGACCAGTGATGACAGCTCCGGGGCAGAAGGACAAAGATCCGGCGCCGACCTTGGGGGCGCATGGTGAGGCCGTTCCGACGCTCATCGACTATCTTCTGCGTCGAGACCGGGAGCGATTCAACGCCTTTGTGAACGCCCTGCGCGGGTACGTACCCGGCCTACTCGAGGTCAATGTGCCGACTCCTGATCCGGCCACGCGTAGGCTGGATCTCAGGATTGACTCTGGTCTTGAGATTCCCGCCGACCGCGCATCCGTCGGTGTGCGGCTGATGCTCTTCTTCGTGGCTCTGGCGTACCACCCCTCGCCGCCCAACATCATACTCCTCGAAGAACCCGAGAATGGCGTCCACCCGCGCCGGCTCGCCGACATCATGAGGCTGCTGCGCGACATCACGAAGGGCGTGCATTGCGGCCACGCGGCGCAGGTCATACTGACGACGCATTCGCCGTACCTGCTCGACCACGTCAACCTCGACGAAGACGAGGTACTCGTCTTCCGCCGCAACGACGACGGCTCGCGGACTTGCGAACCCGTGGACCGCGACCGCCTGAAGGCGTTCCTCGAGGACTTCATGCTCGGCGAGGTGTGGTTTAACCAGAAAGAAGAAGGTCTCATCAAACAGGGCGGGGAATGATCCGGCTACGCATCGTGGGCGACGGGGAACGGGACGCGGCGACGCTGCCGCCGCTTGTAAAGGGCATCCTCGGCGCCGATTTCACGGCCCACGCCACCTCGTGGCCGCGCCTGCACCACGCCGAGAAGAAGATCAAGGGCTTCAGCCTCAAGGGACACGCGCTGAAGCTCGTCTACCTCCTCACGGAGGCGCGGCAGGCCCACTTTGACGGTGTTGTGGCGACCGTTGATGCCGACGAGCCCCGGCGAAGCGAGAAACTGAAGCAACTGAAGCTCGCCCGCGAAGCAGATCGAAGCCGGGCAGCGCCACTGCCCGCGGCGCTCGGCGAAGCAATCCCACACAACGAAGCTTGGCTGCTCGACGACCCGGTCGCCGTGCGTGAAGGGCTCCGCCTGCCGGCCGATACACCGATTCCCAACGTGCGGGAGTGCGCGGACCCGAAATCCAGGCTCGAAGAACTTCATCGACAGAGCCCGCGCGCCGCCGAAGCCCCCCTGGACGTCTGGCCGCACATCGCCGCACGTGTGGACGCCCCCCGTTGCAATCACAAGCAAGAAACCGGCTTCGCAGCGTTCATCGACGAAGTGAACGCCGAACTCGGCCCCCTGTTCGCACAAGCCGGCTGACGGCCGGCGCGGCACGATCACTCCAGGGGGCCGCACAACGCTGCGCAGACCCTCTCCTACGCGTCACGCCCCCCGGCGGGCACGGTGGCCTATCCCTGCCCCGTCACCTGCCGGAACAGGTTCACCCAGTCGTTAATCGTCGGCAGATGAACATCCGGGATGCAGTCAATCGGGTTCGAGGCGAGCACGATACCCGCCGCCAGGACCAGCCATTTCTTCCAGTTCTTGTACATCTGCGCTCTCATCTGCGATGGGCGGCCAGCGCCCGCTACCAAGATCCTTACGTGTGCCGCCGGCCCTCACGGGGGTCGGCCGCTACATTTGCGACGGCTCGGCCGGAGCCTCGCCCGCCCATGGCTCGCAACTACTTCCGCGGATACCCAATCCGCCCCAGCGATTCGCTGATCTCGCCGAGAATCGCCGGGTCGTCGATCGTCGCCGGCACCTTGTACTCCGCGCCGTCCGCGATCCTCTTCATCGTCCCGCGCAGGATCTTCCCCGAGCGCGTCTTCGGCAGCCGCCCCACGACGACCGCCTTCTTGAACGACGCCACCGCCCCGATCTTCTCGCGGACCATCCGCACCAGCTCGCTCACGATCTCCGCCTCGGGCCGCTTCACCCCGGCCTTCAGCACCACCAGCCCGACCGGCACCTCGCCTTTCAGCCCGTCCGCCACGCCGATCACCGAGCACTCGGCCACGTCCGGGTGCGCGGCGAGCACTTCTTCCATCCCGCCGGTCGAGAGCCGGTGCCCCGCAACGTTAATGATGTCGTCGATCCGGCTCATGATGTACAAATAACCGTCCTCGTCCTCGTAACCCGCGTCGCCGGTCAGGTAGTACCCCGGATACCGCGACAAGTACGACTCGATGTACCCCGCGTCGTTGTTCCACAGCGTCGGCAGACACCCGGGCGGCA
>CAIWOY010000290.1 GCA_903914415.1 uncultured Phycisphaerales bacterium
CGGCGGGGACATTTGCGCGCTCCACGTGAAACGGGACGTGCAAGTCCTCGGCGATCCGCGCGGCGAAGGCGGCGTCCTCGTCGGCTTCCGCGCCGCGCAAACCGTGATGCAGGTGCGCGGCGTGGAGTCGCCAATGCAGGTTGTTGCGCTCAGAAAGGCCGGCCAGCGTGTGCAAGAGCAGCGTGGAATCCGGCCCGCCGGAAAGGCCAATAACCCAACTCGCGCCGCCGGTCAGCAGATCGCGGGCCGCCAGCCAGTCGTGGACCTGATCGAGAAAGGCGTCCCAAGTCACAGTGCGTTGAGTATAGAACGCCTATTCCGGCGGCGGAAGGCCCGCCCATGGCGCACATGCCGGGACGGGAAACGTAGCGCCCGGCGCCCCGGGAAATGTAGCGGCCGGCACCGCGCCCGGCCCTTACGGCTCGGCAGGAGCCTCGCCCTCCCGGGCCGGAGCATCGCCCTTTTCCGCGACGGTCTCGAAGGCTTGGTCGCCGAGGACGACGAGCACGCGCGGGCCGAGGGCGAAGAACGGCTTCAGCTCCGGGTGCTTCGCCAGGAGCGCAAAGTACTCGTCGCTGAACGCGGCCACTTTTGTGGGCTGGAGCTTCTCGTTCCAGGCCGTGTCGGTCCAGCGGCCACCCGTCCAGATGAACGCCCTGTCGCCCACGTGACGCAGCAGAAGTTGACCGGCCTCGTCGCGTGCGTACGCGTCCTGTTCAACGGGGGGCGTCGCCGCGAACTTGGCGTCCTTCAATTCGACGGAATGCTGCACGGCCGCCCCACCCGCAGCCTTGGCGGGGACCCCGGCCCGAACGCCCGCCTCCTTGTCCGCCTCGCCCAGCCGGCGGAGCATGGGCTGCATCGTGCCCGACTGCGTCCAACTGCTGGGCGACTTGCTCCCGTCCTCCAGAATCAGCGCCGACGTGTAGGGCGTCACGATGCCGTAGCGCTTCGCCAGCCGCACGACCTCGTCCACCAGCTCCTTGTTCGCGCCGTGCAGGCGGACCTGGTCGAGCAAGTACGCCACCTTGCGGTTGGCCCACAGCCGCGGCAGGAAGTCGCAGCGCGGCTCGAGCGCCGGGAACGTGGCCTCGTACCCGACGGTCCGCGCCGCGCCCCCGGCCTGCCCGTCAAGTCGGATCGATGCCACGCCAGAGCCGTCGTAACGGCCGAAGACGACGAGATCGTTGCCGCGGAAGAGGTCGGGCAGCGTCTGCGGGTACACGTCCGAGACGCTGACGCCGCCGACGTGCAACGTGAGATTGGTGAGCACCGGACTCGCGAGGCGCGTCACCATCGCCCCCAGTTTCAGTTCAAGGTCCTCCTTCTCGGTGCAGTAGTCCCGCGTGCCGCGCGTCGTCTCGGCGAGCTTGTCGAGAAGCTGCGTGTTCACCTCCGTGCCGACGCCGAGGACGTGGAAACGCACCTGGTGGCTGTTTCGCTCGGCCACGTCTTTCAGAATCTGCTCGGGGTTGGTGATGTCCACGGTCGGCAGGCCGTCGGTCATGAAGACGATCAGGTACGGGCGCGTGCCGTCGCGTGGGTCGTTCTCCAACGCGTTCAGCAGCGCCGCATGGATGTTTGTCCC
>CAIWOY010000291.1 GCA_903914415.1 uncultured Phycisphaerales bacterium
CCGGTTGGCGCGCGTGGGCCGGGAACCCGTCGCTGGCGCTCTGGGCTCTGATCCCCGCCGCCCGCCAAGATCCGGCGGTACACCCGCACCGCCGGCGACCGCCGCGAATCGGTTGTCAACGGCACTGTGGCGTCGTAGCATCAGCCCGGTCCCGTTCGCTCCGAGTTTGAAGGGCTCAACGCGTGACGCACACGGCGCTGGCGCCATCCAATTTCGTGCATCTGCACGTGCACACCGAGTACTCGCTGCTCGACGGCGCGTGCCGGGTGAAGGACCTCGTCGAGACCTGCAAGCAGATGAACATGCCCGCCGTGGCGGTCACCGACCACGGCAACCTGTTCGGGGCGATCGAGTTCTACACCGCCGCGCAGGCCGCGGGCGTCAAGCCGATCATCGGCTGCGAGGTGTACATGGCCCCCGGGGACCGGCGGGACCGCGAGACCCGCGGGCTGAGCGAAGCGAGCTACCACCTCCTGCTGCTGGCCCAGAACCTGACGGGCTACCGGAACCTGATCAAGCTGGCCACGATCGGCTACCTCGAGGGGTTCTACTACAAGCCGCGGATCGACAAGGAGGTGCTGCGCGAGTTTTCCGCCGGGCTGATCGGCACCAGCACCTGCCTGGGCGGGGAGATTCCGACGGCGCTGTGCCGGCACAACGCCGCGGCTGCGAAGGAGATCGCGGAGGAGTACCTGAAGATCTTCGGCCCGGACCGGTTCTTCATCGAGCTGCAGGACCACGGGCTCGCCGAGCAGCGCGAGATCAACCCGGAGCTGGCGGCGCTGGCCAAGCGGCTGGGCGTCGGCGTGCTGGCGACCAACGACGTGCATTATCTGACGCACGACGACGTGGAAGCCCACGACGTGCTGTGTTGCATCTCGACCCGCTCGCGCGTCCGCGACGAGAAGCGCTTCAAGTTCGAGGCCGACCAGTTCTACCTCAAATCGCCGGCGGAGATGGCCGCGGCACTCGGGCAGTTCCCGGAAGCACTGGCGAACACGGTCCGCGTCGCTGAGCTATGCAACCTGGAGTTCGACTTTTCGCGGCGCTATGCGCCGAAGTTCCAGCCGCCGGCCGAGAAGACCGCCGACGAGTACCTGCGCGAGCTGGTGTACGACGGGGCCCGAAAGCGGTACGGCGAGATCACGCCGGAGCTGCGCGAGCGGATCGACTATGAGCTGGAGGTCATTCGCAGCAAGAGCTTCTGCAGCTATTTTCTGATCGTCTGGGACGTGGTGCGCCACGCGCACGAGCACGACATCCCGGCGGTGGCGCGCGGGAGCGGGTGCAGCACGGTCGTCGGCTATTGCCTGGGAATCAGCGCCGCGGAGCCGCTGCGCTACGGGCTGTATTTCGAGCGCTTCATGGACCCGGAGCGCGACGAGATGCCCGACATGGACATCGACATGTGCCAGGACCGGCGGCCCGAGGTGATCGAGTACGTCCGGCAGAAGTACGGGCACGTCGCGCAGATCATCACGTTCGGGCGGCTCAAGGCGCGCGCGGCGATTCGCGACATCTGCCGGGCGCTGGACGTACCGCTGGCGGACGCGGACCGCGTCGCGAAGCTCGTGCCCGAAGAGCTGAAGATGACGATCGACAAGGCCCTGCAGCGCGAGCCCGAGCTTCAGCGGCTCTACCAGCAGGACGCGACGATCCACAAGGTGCTGGACATCGGCCGGCGGCTCGAGGGGCTGGCCCGCCACGCATCGGTGCACGCCGCGGGCATCGTCATCGCCGACGTCCCGCTCGACACGCTGATTCCGCTGCACAAGCCGGCGGACGCGAAGGACGTCACCACGCAGTTCGAGGGGCCGACGGTCGAGAAAGTCGGCCTGCTCAAGATGGACTTTCTCGGGTTGCGCACGCTCTCGCAGATTCACCTGGCGAAGAAGCTGGTCCAAAAGCACCACGGCGTCACCCTCGACCTCGACCGGCTCGACCTGACCGACCAGAAGGTCTACGCCCTGCTCGCCCGTGGCGAGACCCGCGGCGTGTTCCAATTCGAGTCCGGCGGCATGCGCGACGTGCTGATGAAGATGAAGCCGAACCGGATCGAGGACCTGATCGCCGCCAACGCGCTCTTCCGTCCCGGGCCGATGGAGTACATCGACGATTACATCGGCCGCAAGCACGGCCGGCAGAAGTGGACCACGCCGCACCCGATCATGACCGAGGTGCTCCAGGAGACCTACGGGATCATGGTCTACCAGGAGCAGGTGTCGCGGCTCGTGAACCGGCTGGGCAACGTGCCGCTGCGCCGGGCGTTTCGACTGGCGAAGGCGATCTCGAAGAAGAAGACGTCGATGATCGAGGCCGAACGCGGGCCGTTCATCGACGGGGCGGGCATCAACGGCGTCTCGGGGCAGGTGGCCGACGAGATCTTTCAGGACATCCTGAAGTTCGGCGGCTATGCGTTCAACAAGGCCCACTCGACGGGGTATGCGCTGATCGCGTTCCAGACCGCGTACCTGAAAGCCTACCACCCCGCCGAGTTCATGGCGGCGCTGCTGACCTACGAAAGCGGCAACACCGACAAGATCGCCGAGTACATCGACGAATGCCGGCGGATGGGCATTCCGATCCTGCCGCCGAACGTCAACGAGAGCGAAGAAGCGTTCACGGTCGTGTATGAAAAAGGGACCAAGGGACCAGGAGATCAAGGGAGCGAGCAGGGCGGCGCGACGCCGAGCCTCGATCCCTCGATCACGCGGACCGGCGATCCCTCTGCGCGCGAGTACATCTGCTTCGGCCTCGCCGCCATCAGCGGCGTCGGGCACAAGGCGGTCCAGGCGATTCTTGACGCCCGGCGGGAAGGGGGACGTTTCCGGGACATCTACGACTTCACGGAGCGGGTCGAGCTGACGTGCGTCAACAAGGCCGTCGTCGAGTCGCTCATCAAGGCCGGGGCCTTCGACAGCACCGGCGCGATGCGCCGCGCGCTGATGGGCGCCGCTGAGCAGGCGCTGGAGCTCGGGCAGGAAGTGCAGCGCGACCGACGGGCCGGCCAGCTCAGCATGTTCGGAAACTTCGAGCAGTCCGTGGCCCCCACCCCGCCGCCGATCGGCACCGAAGAGTGGTCGGACTCCGAGATGCTCGCCTATGAGAAGGCCACGCTCGGCTTCTACATCACCAAGCACCCGCTGACGCAGTACGAGCCGCTCGTGCGACGTTTCAGCACCTGCGACACGGCGGGGCTGAGCAACCTGCCCGACGGGACGCAGGTCGTGCTCGGCGGGCTGGTGTCGAAGCTGCGCTCGGTGCCGATCCGCAACGGCCGCTCGGCGGGCAAGAAGCTCACCGTGGCGACGATCGAGGACTTCGCGGGGTCGGTCGAGATCGTCGTTTTTCCCGACCAACAGCCCGCCGCGCTCGCGCAGCTCAAACCCGACGCCATCGTGTTCGTCGAAGGCGCGGTCGATCGGCGGCGGGAGGCGCCGAGCATCCGCACGGCCCGCGTCGTCCCGATCGAACAGGCCCGCCGGGAGTACGCGCGCGAGATTGTGATCCGCCTGCGCAGCGCGGATGCCACGACGGCGGCCGTGCCGCAGATTCTGGAGCTGTGCCGCACGCATCGCGGGGCTTGCCCGGTGTACTTCGAGGTCCAACTCGCCGACGGCTCGATCGCGACGGTGAAGGGGCGCGCGAGCGCGGCGGTCC
This sequence comes from uncultured Phycisphaerales bacterium, assembly GCA_903914415.1. Classification (GTDB taxonomy): domain Bacteria; phylum Planctomycetota; class Phycisphaerae; order UBA1845; family Fen-1342; genus Fen-1342. Next base: position 3,661 of record CAIWOY010000291.1, read on the forward strand.
AGGCGAACGACGAGTTCCTATCCGGTGTCGAGCGGCTGGCCGGCGTCGAAGGCGTCGTCTGCGGCGGCACGCGGCCGTTGCGGTAGCAAACCGGGGCCGCGCGGCCACGGGGGGGATGCTCAGACCTCCGGTCCCGGGTCGATGTCCTTCAGCTTGGCATCCAACGCGAAGAAGGCGCCCAGCAGCGACCGTGGCGCGTCGGGCGAATAGGACACCACGCGCGCTTCCTCCACCGCGTCCTGCAGCCGGGCCTTTCGTTCGGCCCAGCGCGTGTCAAGGATCGCGATGCGCTCGGCGACGTTGGCCTCGCGCGATTCCGGGTGGTCCTGCATGTGCTCCCAGTAGATCTGGCATTTCTCCAGCTCGCCGCGATCGAGCCACAGGCCGTTGCACTTCGTGCACCGGTCGAGCTGGATGCTGGGCCACCTCTTGAATTGCTCCTTGACCATCGCCCGGCCACAGGCCATGCACCACAGCTCGTCGCGGCGGTTTGACGCGTCCGCGATCTCGATCATCTTCTGCTTCACGGGCCCCGGCATCACGACCTCGCGCCGCGCGAGGATCACGTCGAGCTTCGCGTGCGTCAGCCAGTGCCCGCCGCAGGTGCCGCAATTCCAGATCGGCACCCGCTCGTACTTGACGAGGTCGGTGAGCGTCTTGCAGACCGGGCAGCGGGGCATGGCGCGAGTCCTCCGGCGAGCGGTTCCGCTAGCGCGGTTCCACGAGCGCCTGCTGACGGCGGCACGAGCGGCGCGCCAGGCGACCCAAGCAAGCGAAACAGCCACCGGTCGGATTCGAACCGACGACCTGCGGTTTACAAAACCGCTGCTCTGCCGACTGAGCTACGGTGGCAAGTACTTGTAACTTCTATGCTTACGGAGGTTTCTGCGAGCTCTCGTTTCCGGTCACGGCCGTTGTCGTGGAGGTTGTCGCGGCCATCAAATATACCACAAAAACGCCGTTGGAGCACTCGGAACGCGGTTCCAGCAGCGGTTTTTTGAACCGCTGCTCAGCGGGCGATAGCCTGCGTTTCTTCGATGCAAGAAGCGTCACGCCTCGACAAGCCGTAGAGGCGCATAACAACCGTCGATCGTCTGTTGGACGGGTGGCCGGCCCGCCCGCGAGACGTCTTGCCTGATGAGAATCCGGTCGTGCTGGGCTACATATCAAGGCGTGGCGCTCGCTTCAGCGCCAGCCGCTGGAGAATCAGATGCGCTGCCTCTTCGGGGCATCTCCCAGCCAGGTCAATATATCCGTCCGTTGAGAGTATTCCAGGGATAGCAGAGTCGTCGAAGCGCATGGTCATCACGTCCGCCGCCCGGCGCGACTTCATCAGGTCGCGAATGGCTCGCCATTCAAGACCGCACCACTCCCTCAAGTCATACTCTGCACAGAGAAAGACGACTATCAGTTCGGAGTTTCTGCGATAGATGTTCTGGAGATAGATGTCGAGGTCGGGTCGTGCTGGTTCGGCTTCGAAATACTTGTCAGCCCGGATTATTCACCCGCTTCATGAGTTTTCGTTCAAACCCGGTCCGTTGCGCTGCGTAAAAAGGGCGTGAAGACACGCACGCCCCACGGAACGGGAGCAGCCCCTCAGGGGTGAAGGCCACGTACA
>CAIWOY010000292.1 GCA_903914415.1 uncultured Phycisphaerales bacterium
AGACACCGGCCGCAGCGACCGCATGAGCCCGCGCGCCGCGTCCTCGACGCGCTCGACGTGCGCGATCGCTTGCTCGCTCAAGCCGTACTCGGCGAGGGTGCTGCGCGTCAGTGGGGAGAGCTTGAAGGCCATGCTACCTCCGACGGCGCCGGCGCCGCGCGAGCCCTTGGAGCCGGGAGGGCCGGCGCCGGAGCGCGAGCCACGCGATCCACGCCACCAGTCCAACCCCGACGGCGACACCGGCGATCAAGAAGCGCGTTCTTCGTTGCCGAACCGTCCACTCACCTGTGACGTCGCAGACGTAGTGTCCGTTCTGCCAGTACCCCGGAAACGGTTCGCACCCTACCGCGTCCGCGCCGAGGTTGGCTGTTGCGATCTGCGCGCTCATGGCTACCGCCTGCGGCGCCGGCGGCGCCTGTGCAACCCACGCAGGCCCGTCGCCCGACGGCGCTTGCAGGTCTTCTTGCAACGCCCCCTGCGCGGGCCGCTCTTCACTCGACCGCATCTGCAGGCTGCCTTCTTCCTTCGTCGCTTGGGCATCTCGCTCCGTCCTTTCGTCGGTCGGCTTGAGAGGCCCTCCCTCGGCTGCTACTTCGCGGCGGCCGTCGCGGTGTTTCTACTTCTGGCGCCGGTCGATGACGATCTCGCCGTCACTGAGCCGCCGTTCAATCTCGCCGCGCATGTCGTCGGACAATTTGCAGTTTGGGTCCACCCGAAACGTCACGTCCTTTGACCCCGGCTCCAACTCCATGCTGAAGCACTTGAACTTGGGCACGCTATTGCCGCACGCATCGCGACACACTTCGCGGCCGCTCGCGTCGAGACTGATGGTGTAGGGCCCGCCGCAGTCACCAGCTATCGGAGACTGCCGCGGGCACGCAGCGCGAGGCCGTCGTCCGCCGTGCCTACGCTTGCGCTCCACACGGGTCCGGCGCCCCCGGCTACGAGCCTGCCTCTTGCTCTTGCGTTCCATGACCCATCCTCCAGAGCCAACAGCGCGTCGACTGCGGCGAGTGCCTCCCGCAGCCTGGCACGGAGCCGAATCAGAATCGCCCGAGCCGCGTCCCGGGCCCTTGAGTCGTTCGCCCCCGGCGCGAGCTGCTCAGCGAAGCTGTACGCGACCATGGGGAACCCACGCCGACCGGCGCAGGTCACGTACCCGACCGCCAACCGGAGCGGGCGGTCGAACAGGCTGACTTTCGTAGACGTCGCCCACCAGTGCCACCATCCGCACGTCGGGCACGTCACCTTCCAACGAGTCGCGACACCCATGGATTAATCTGCAAGCTAGCGCGCCTCGCAGTAAGAGTCAACCAGAAGATACGCTAGCGACGACGCTCGGCGCGTCGTCTAGAACGGACAGGCGGGACGAAGAAGCGCGCGAGCGGGCCAAGCTCCAAAAGCCCCTGAACGACCGGAACCAGCTTGGCCTTGAGGTTGGGATGCACGGCGTAGACCGCGCGCAACCGCGTCACGTAGTCCGTCAGGCCGAGGACTCCCAGGCGCCGGTGGGCGTAGGTTCGCGAGACACCGAGAGCACGCGCGGCCCCCGCGATGTCGCCCTTTGAGGCGTTGATCGCGACGCGCCAGAGGGCCGTCTCGACTTCGACGAGGATGTACCGGAGCAGGGTGGGGGCAGGCTCGCGCTTCGGCATGGCCCATTCTACGCGGGCGCCGCGGCGGCACCAAACGCGCGGCTACTTGCGCTTGGCGCAGGTGAACGCGCCGTCGATCGTGTACTCGGTGACGTCAGGGTTTCCGCCGGGCCGGCTGAACTCCGCGGGCTTGTGCGGGAGGCCCAGGACGAAATGCGTGTCGGTGGACACGGGGCCGACCTGCTGGTTGTCGTGGCTGGTGTCGACTCCCTCGACAGTACACTTCACCCTGTCCGTCGACTTGGCGGTGAAGCGCAGTTTCTTCTTGTTGAGTGACACGGCGCGGGTGAGCCTGACGGGACCCTCGTACAGCTTCTCC
>CAIWOY010000293.1 GCA_903914415.1 uncultured Phycisphaerales bacterium
GCCAACAAGGTCGGCGAGGCCGGCGCGCAGGCCATCGCGGAGCACCTGCCCAGCCTCATGGCGCTGAATCTTCGAAACAACAGGATCGGCGACGCCGGCGCGCAGGCCATCGCGGAGCACTTGTTCGGCCTTATGTCGCTGGGTCTGGCGGGAAACCGAATCGGCGCCGTCCCGGCTGCGTTCGGCGATTCGCGGGCCCTGCGCTGGCTCGACTTGTCCGGCAACGACATCGCGACGCTGCCGCGTGAGCTGGGCCGCAGCCGATCCCTCCAGTACGTGTTTCTGCACGAAAACGAACGGCTGGAAATCCCGGACCAGCTCCTCGGGGAGGAGGCAGTCGGGCTGGGCGATGACTGGTCCCCCCCCAACGCGCCGGCGATCCTCCAATGGCTCGCGAGCTAGGCCGCGGGCAAGGGCTGGCTAACAGTCCGTTGGAAAAGTCCATTTGCGTCCTGATCGGCCGCGCAACACCCGTGTTTTTCGGCCTTCTACGTCGGCCACGGGGGGCCGACGCTACTTGGCCACAGGGGGTCGACGCTACTTTTTCAACGGGCTGTTATCGCTGTCCACAAGGGATAGTCACGCCCCGGCCGCTCGACGTCACGCCCCGCGCTGGCGCAGGAATTCGACCAGCAGCCGCACGCCGAACCCCGTCGCGCCCTTGCCAGTCGGGCCCTTGCCGTTCTCCAGATGGGCGACGGCGGCGATGTCGAGATGCGCCCAGGGCGTGCCCGCCTTGATGAACTCCTTGAGGAAAATGCCCCCGACGATGCAGTGCGCCTCGCGCTTGCCCGACACGTTCTTGAGGTCGGCCTCGGTGCTCTTGATCAGCTCGCGGTAGTCGTCCCACAACGGGAGCCGCCACAGCCGCTCGTGGGTGCGCCGCCCGGCCTCGCCGAGATCACCCGCCAGACCGTCATCGTTGCTGAGCACACCCGCCGCCACCGTGCCCAGCGCCACGCCCACGCCGCCCGTCAGCGTGGCCACGTCGATCAGCACGGTCGGCTTCAGCTTCTCCTGCGCGTACCACAGCGCATCGGCGAGAATGAGCCGCCCCTCCGCGTCCGTGCTCACGACCTCGACCGTCTTGCCGCTCATCATGTGGATGATGTCGCCGGGGCGATAGGCGGTGTCCGAGATGGCGTTCTCGGCCGCCGCCACCAGCCCGACGAGGTTGCACTTCAGCTTGAGCGCGGCGACGGCCTTCATGACGCCGAGTACGGCCGCGCCGCCGCTCTTGTCGAACTTGAGCGCCTCGAGGCCGGCTGCGGGCTTGATCGAGTAGCCGCCGGTGTCGAAGGTGATCGCCTTGCCCACGAGGACGGTGGTGGTCCCGGCCCGTGGGGCGCCGCGGTATTCGAGCTGGATCAGGCACGAGGCGTGCGCGGCGCCCTGGCCGACCATCAGCAGCCCGTTCATGCCGAGCTTCTTGAGCTGTGGAGCCGTGAGGACGGCGCACTTGAGCTTGGCGGCACGGGCCAGCGCGCGGGCCCGGTCAGCCAGCGTGCCGGGATTGATGATGTTGGCCGGCTCGTGGGCCAGAGAGCGGGCGTAGTTCACCGCGTCCGCGAGCAACGCCGCGGTCCGTACTTCGGGCAGAACACGGTCCACCTGGCCGGGCTCGCGCGCCCGGAGGAGGATCTGGATCCTGGCCGGCACCTTCTCGTCCGGCTCTTTGTGGGCCAGGAAGCGAAATCCGCCGAGGGCCATACCCAGCGCCCACTCGGCGACGGGCTGCTCGACGTCGGTCGCGGTCAGCCCGTCGATCCAGAGCGTGGCGGTCGTCAGTCGCTCGGTTGCCAGCCAGCGCGCGGCCGCTGCCGCCGCGGTGCGAATCTCGTTGGCGTTCAGCTTCTGCGCGTCGCCCAGGCTGACGAGCACGATGCGTGGACAGGGGCCGGCGTGGGTCGTGTGGCAAAGATGCCCGACCTCCTCGCGCAGCGCCTTGACGGCCAGCAGCTCCGAGACCGTGTCATTGCAGAGCCTGTCCACCCGCGCCACCAGCTCCAGCGGCGGCTGAGGCTTGGCCACCAGCGGTATCAGCAGAACCTCGCCCGACAGGGGGCCCTTGTCGCCGCTTTTGAAACCGAAAACCGTGCCGTTTGCTCTCATGTTGCTCCTCGCGGACAACGCTTCGCCCCGATCGCGCGCAGGGCAGCGTACCATCGCCCCTCCAGGGAGGAAAGCGGCCCACGCGACCATGGTGCGCGGCTTCGCGGGCGCGGGCTTCGCCCGCGACCCAGAATGACGGCTGACCGCCGACGACGTAGCCGCCGCCCCCCCGTTTCGGCCGTAGACGGCCGGGGAATCTGCGTGCCGCGCGGAGATTCCGAGTGTTTGCAGGACCGGGGCCTGCGCGATCGGACCATCGCGCACCAAGACACGCCGGGCCCCGAACCCGAGCAGGCGCGCGCCATATTAGGCAATTCTGCCCCCCGGGGACTCGTTCAGCGGCGCGACGGCCGCAGCCGACAGGAGTAGGTGGGTTACGGGTCGCGCGGCACAGTCGGCAGCGCGCTGCAGGTTTGAACCCTCTGTTGCCCGTAGCGTCGCCCCTCTGTGGGCGACGTCGTCGCGGACGCACTGCGCACTACAGCCCTCTGTTGCCGGAGACAGAAGGCCAAGCGATCACTTTCGCAGCAACCAGGCGGTCCGGGACCGCTGGCATGACGGACAGGAGCACGACCGTGAGCCGAAGGCTGAATCACAGCGGGCCGTCTGTTGCGGCGATCGCCATGACACTCGTACTGGCCGCCGGCGGTCCCGCGGCGCGGGCGACAACGTATACGGTATTGAATCTGGGCGAGACCGGCGCGGATTCGTTGCGCGCCGCGGTTGACGCCGCCAACGCCGCGGGCGGAACGCAGACCATCGTGTTTCAGGACGGGCTGAGCGGGACCATCTCGTACACCGCGGCGAGCGACTACACGTTCGGCCCGGCCGCGCTGGTCGTGACGTGCAATCTCACCATCACCGGTCCGAGCGGTGGCGTGACAATTGCGCGGGGGAGCGGAAGTCTGCGTTTCTTTAACGTAACCGGTAGTCTGACCGTGGACAGCCTCACGTTCGGCAGCGGTTCCGCGCAGGGAGGCGCTGGTGGATCTGGCGGCGACGGCGGCGGCGGCGGCGGAGCGGGCATGGGCGGAGCCATCTACACCACGGGTACGCTGACCGTGCGCAATTGCCTGTTCCGGAACAACAGTGCCACGGGCGGTGCTGGCGGGTCCGGGGCATACGGACAAGGCCCCGGTAGTGGCGGCGGCGGGATGTATGGCAACGGCGGCACGTGTGCGTCCTATTCCGGCGGCGGCGGCGGCGGAACCGGCGGCTATGGCGGCAACGCCGGGTCAGATGGCAGCTCGCATGGCGCGGGTGGTGGCGGCGGGGGGGCAAATGGCGGCGAGAACGGCGGCAATGGCACCCTTTACGTAGGCGGCGCGGGAGGCGGAACGACCGGCGGACAAGGTGGAGACAACGGCGCGGACGGCAGCAACGCACGTGGCTCGGGCGGGGGCGGTGGTGGGGCGGGCAACGGTGGTCAGCCCGGGAACGGTTCCGTTGGTGGCGGCGGTGGAGGCGCCAGCCGCAGCAGCGTCCATGGCGGTAGCGGTGGGTGGGGCGCCGGCGGTGGCGGCGGTGCCGCCTACGTCACGGCCGGCGGCAGCGGCGGCTTCGGCGGCGGCGGCGGCGGTGGCGAGCCTGGCTACCGGGGCACCAGCACGTTCGGCGGAGGCAACGGTGGCTACTACGGCGGCGGCGGCGCCGCCATGGGTGGCGCCATCTTCAATGAAAGCGGGACGTTGAGCGTCTCGAACTCCACATTCACCGCCAACGGTGCCTA
>CAIWOY010000294.1 GCA_903914415.1 uncultured Phycisphaerales bacterium
CTGCGCGACGCGGCCCGGCAAATGTCCGTCAGCTACAAGACCGCCGATTCGTACCGCACCAGCCTGCTGCGCAAGCTGGGCGTGCACGACCGGGTGGAGCTGGCGCGTTTCGCGATCCGCGAGCGCATCATTGACCCGTAGTGCGAATCGCGCCCCCGCCCCCGCACGCGTTACTGCCCCTGATACAACGCCTCATCCCGCAACTCGGTGGCCCGCTCCACCAGGTCGGTGATGCTCGGCTCTTCCGCTGTTTCGAGCGCGAACGTCGGCAGCACGTGCACGTCGCGGATCGTCGTCGGGATCATGACCTCCGCCACCACGTCGATCGGCGGCCATTCGTACCACGGCGCCGTGATGCGTTGATTCGTCTTCAGCGTCTTGTAGCCCGGCTTCCGCAGGATGATGTCGTAGTCGCCGTACCACAGGAACGAGAACTTCGCCGGGCTGACGCCCACCTCTTCGTCGTTGATGGTCACGAGCGCCCCCGACGGTTCGGTCTCAATCCGCGCCGTCCGCTCCACACACCCGCCAACCGCCAGGCACGCGCCGCCGACCAGCGGCGTCAACCACCAACTCGTCCGTGCTGGCTTCATGATTGCCTTCCACTGCGGCGCAGCCCGGCCGCTCCGACCGCACGGGCATTATAACCGCGTCCCCGCCGCGCGTCAGCGTCCACAACCACGACCCTCCGGACGAGCGTGCCGCTTTCCGCCCCTGATACCGTCTCCGACGTTATCCACAAGCGGGCGCAGCAGCCTCGACGCAAGCGCAGCCCGGCGGTAGCCGGGCGGAGCGGAACCCGTGGGAACCTGGATTCCTCCCGTCCTTTTCGCCCCGGCACGGGCGACAACTTCTGGTGCCAGGCCAACCCGCCCAACCAAACCCCCCTCCCTCCCAGGGAGGGGCCGGGGGAGGTTTGAACCGCCCGTCCTTCGATAATTGCCCCGACCCGCCGCCCGCCCACGTTGTCGCCCTCGCCTGCGGCGCCTACAGCAGCTACGGCCTCACGCCGGAGCCGACCGCGGCGTTCCTGCCGCTCCTCCCCGCCGCGCCGCCCCTTGTCCGGTCTTTCGGCCCCTATCTTCTAATCTGTGTAATCTGCGTAATCTGCGGACGAACTCCTAATGGCACGTCGTCCCGATCACCGCCACGAACGGATCGATGTCCGCAAACGTCACGTGCCCGTCGCCATTGCAGTCGCCGTTGAGCCACGGGCACAGCGCGTGCGTCCAGGCCGATTCGCCGGCCAGTGCCTCGACAAACGGGTCGATGTCCGCGAACGTCACCCGCCCGTCGCAGTTCATGTCGCCGGCGCAGATGTCGGGCGCCGCGCAGCCCCAGCGCGCCCAGCACGCCGAGACGTTGCCGCCCGCGGTGTCGAAGTAGCCCCCCGCGATCAACTCGCCGTTGTAGACCGTCAGGGCGGAAACGGACGGACCGTACGTGTAGCTCATCCCCGTCCCCAGCGGCTGCCAGCTCGTGCCGTCCCAGCGGGCGATGTTGTTCGCGCTGACGCCGCCGGCGGTGGTGAAGATGCCCCCCGCGATCAGCTCGCCATTGTAGACCGTCAGGGCGAAAACGTAGGAGTAGAAACCGCCCATCCCAGTCCCCAGCGGCTGCCAGCTCGTGCCGTTCCAGCGAGCGATGCCGTTCGCGCTGACGCCACCGGCGGTGGTGAAGGTGCCCCCCGCGATCAGCTCGCCGTTGAAGACGGTTAGGGCGTCCACGTCGCTGCTCATCCCCGTCCCCAGCGCC
>CAIWOY010000295.1 GCA_903914415.1 uncultured Phycisphaerales bacterium
CCAAGCGCCGGGGTGGGGTGGGCGTCCCCGCCCGCCCGGGCGACCAGGCCGACCTCGATTTCATGGATATCTGGTACCCGATCCAGGTGAAGCAGAAGGAGAAGGTCGGCCGCCCCGACATCGACTCGTTCGAGGCGGTTATGACCCGCGAAGACCGCACCAAGGGCTTCTTCGTCGCCTTCGACTATTCCGACGACGCCCTGCGTGAAATCGACGCCTTCTTCCGCAAGAGCGGGAAGGTCATCGTCGGGCTGACGGTGCGCGAGATTCTGGACGAGCAGTTGGCCAAGAAGTTGGCGTGAGCGCGATACAAGGCTGACGGACGATGTCGCGGTTGGGCACGAAGGACCCCGGACATGATTCAGAGACCATTTGACGCCATCGCCAAGGCCGATATCGACGCACTGATCGCCAATGCCGTCAGTGAATTCAAAACCCTGGAGTACAAGCGGAAACTGCCCGGCACGTCCGAAGCCGACAAGAAGGAGTTTCTGGCCGACGTATCGTCCTTCGCTAACGCCTCCGGGGGCGACATCATCTATGGCGTCACGGCTGCCGTCGATGCCCAGGGCAAGAAGACTGGCGCTCCCGAAGCTGTCGAGCCGATCACCGAGACCACGCCTGATGCTGCGAGGCTGCGCCTCGAAGAAATGATCCGCAACGGCATCAGTCCCCGACCGCGCGTGCACATCAAAGAAGTCCTCGGCTGGGGCGACGATGGCCGCCGCTTCGTCATCTTGCTGCGCATCCCCCAGAGCTTCGCCTCGCCGCACATGGTCACGTTCAAGGGCACCTCACGGTTCTTCTCGCGCAACTCGGCAGGCAAGTTCCAACTCGACGTCGGCGAGATTCGGGCTGCGTTCCTCGCAACCGAGTCGCAGGCCGAGCGCCTCAAGCGCTTCCGGGAGGATCGCCTCGGCAGGATCGTAGCGGACGAGACGCCGGTCACGCTTGAATCCCCTCTCCGCCTCGTTCTCCACCTGATCCCCGTCGCCTCCTTCCTGAACAACGAACGGTTGGACCTGACCAACGAGACCATTCTATCCAGCAGGTTTCGTCCGATCATGGTTGGGAACGGCTTCGACTATCGCCCCAATCTGGACGGCTTCCTGACCTGGATTCCACCAACGGAACTGACACATGGGATTAGCTACTGCCAGGTGTTCTCGCACGGCGCGGTGGAGGCGGTCCGCGCTGGCTCCGTGCTCGGGGGACGAACAGAGGATGGCCGGAACGCAATCTACCCTGCCTACGAACCCCACGTGGTTGACGCACTCAAACGATACCTGAGAGGCTACCAGGAGATCGGCGTCGCTCCGCCCGTCGTGGTCGCGCTATCCCTGCTGGGCTGCAAAGGGTATTGCATGTGGGCGGGTAGCTGGTGCCAACATCAGGTCTTGTACTCAATCGACCGCGACGCGGTGATCCTGCCGGACGTGGTTATCGATAGCTTTGACGTGGACGTACCCCAGGTGATGAAACCAATCTTCGACGCGGTCTCGAACGCTTGCGGATTTCGACACAGCTTCAACTACGACAAGACCGGCAACTGGCAGCCGCGCCCCACCTGAAATCGCCGCCATGCCGCTGCTTTCCAGTATCGCCCTCCAATCACGTGCCCGGCCCCCGAACCCTGAGAGCAATACCGCACCGCCGGCCGGCCCGCCGGCGTCCGCCGAGGGCCGCCGGGCCCCCGCGAGCCGCGTGCGGGACTCCGGGAACCGTCCGCGGGGCTCGCCGAGTGTTCCGCGCCCGCCCCGCGTTCACCCGCTGCCCGCGCCGAATCGCCGCCCGACCTCCGCGACCGCCCTTCGCCCCGCCCGCCCCCGCCCCTCAATCCCTCAATCCCTTGGTTCCTCGATCCCTTAATCCCTGCCTCCGTCCGTGCCGTTTCTCTGGCCGCCTTTCGTTTGCCGTTGGCTTCTGCGCTCTCGATTCGGCCCTTTTTGCCCGGAATACCAGGAGTAGCTCTGCGTTTTCTCTGCTGCTCTGCGCCTCTGCGGTTGCCTTTCTCCGCCAGAATCCGCCTATCTCCGCCACCCGCCGTCAATCTCGCGCAGACCGCCCGCCCCGCCTCTCTTTCCGCCCCTTTCCGATGAATACTTCACCTGTCCGCGCCGGGGACGTTCCCCGCCCGCGTCTCTCTGGCCGAGAGCTGATCGCTGAGAGCTGCCCCGTGAGAACGACGCCCGATATAACACCCGTTACCGCCCCGCGGCCCGAAGAGTCTCATTTCCGCCCCACACAAACATGAGACTCTTGAGACTCTTCAGTTTCCAGTCCGCGAACCGCGCACGCCGCGTGAGAGCTAACGGCCGACGCCTGATAGCTGAGACCTGGTGACCGCGTGCTGAACCCTGAACCCCGCACCCTGAACCCTGCTTCGGAGCACGCTCCAATAAGACCCCCGCTCCCAGCCAACGCTCCGAAGGTGCTCATTTAGCGGTCACCCCCACATGAGCATCTTGAGCACCTTCGATTTCCAGCCCGCGAACCGCGCACGGCGACTACAAGAGCCACGCCGCCACGACGATCGACGCCGGCAGGAGCGCAAGTGCTGCGACATCCCACCGACCGAAAGTGACTTCGCGCGAAAAGGTGCGCTGCGGGTGCAGGCCAAAGGCGCGGCCCTCCATCGACAGCGCCAGCGCGTGCGCCGTGCGCAGCGCGGAGGTCAACAGCGGCAGCGACAGGTGCCGCAGCAGCAGCCACCAACGCCGGGGGCCGCGCGCGTCGTACGCGACGCCACGGGCCAGTTGCGCGCGGTACACGTGGTGGGCCTCGACGCGGAACACCGGCGCCAGGCGCAGAGCGGTCGCCAGTGCGAACCCCCAGCGGCTGGGCAGCCCGATGCGCATCAGCCCGCACGTGAGCATGACGGGCTCGGTCGTGGTTACGAACAACGTGCTCGCGAGAATGACTGCCAGCAGCCGTCCCAACGCGCGCACCCCCGCGCTCAGCCCGCCCGTCGTGATCGGCCCGAGCACCGGCGGACCGTCGCGGACGACCGCCGCCTGCGTGACGAGGATCGCCAGCCCCAGCGGCAGCCAGAACCGGATTCCGGGCAACCGTTGCGGTGCGGCCCCCGAGTACCACAACAGCCCCAGCGCGGCCGCCGCGACCGCCAGCGGCAGCGCCGGCGAACTGAAGACGAATACAGCGACGGTCGCCCACAGCAGCCAGGCGAGCTTGACCGCCGGGTGCAGACGATGCACCAGCGATTGACCGGGCTCGAACGTCATCCGCGTTTCCTATGCTGAACCGGCGTCGCCCGCTGTTTCCGGCACATACGCATCGTGCCCCAGCTCGCGCAAGCGTTGAAAAGCCAGCGGCGTGGGCGCATCCACGACGATGCGCCCGCTCTCGATGAACAGCACCCGCGTGCAACTCCGCTGCACAATCCGCGGGTCGTGCGTCACCATCAGACATGCCCCGCGACTCCGCGGGCTTGTGGTTGCGGCCGTCGGGGTCGCCAGCTCGTCCGCCGCTCCGTCGAGCACGCCCTGGATGGCGTCCAGCAGGAAGGTCACGTTCTCCCAATCCTGCCCGGCGAACGGCTCGTCGAGCAGCAGTAGCGCCGGCCGATGGAGCACCGCGGAAATCAGGTTGAGCCGGCGTTTCTCGCCCCAACTCAACCGGTACGGATGATCTTCCCTGCGCGCGTCGATGCCCGCCGCCTCCAGCAGGTCCGCGGCTTCCCGCTCCGCCGCCGCCCCGTCCAGCTTCAGGTAATGAACCGCGAACAGCGCCTCGCGCCATACCGTGTCGGCCACAAGCTGGTGGTCGGCGTTCTGGAACACCAGCCCGACGTGCCGCGCGAGTCGCGAGATCGCCCTGGACGACACCGCCTCGCCGCGCACGCGGATCACCCCGGCGGCCGGTTTCACGAGCCCCATCAGGCAGTGCAAGAGCGTGGTCTTGCCGCCGCCGTTGGGCCCCAGCACGGCCACGACCTCGCCGGGGTGCACGCGCAGGGCCACGCGGTCCAGGATGGTGCTGCCGTCCACGCGAACCGTCACGTCGGACAGCTCGGCCAGCGGCTCCTGCGAGACCGCCGTCGGCGGTAGGTGAGATCCCGCGTGACTCGCCGCGGCGCTCGAAGCGCGGGAGGCCGATTTGGCCACGCCGGCGGGTACGTCGACAAGCACACGACCGCCCTCCAGGCAGATCAGCCGCGGCTTGTGCGGCAAGAGCTGCGTGAGCTTGTGCTCGATGATCACGACCGTGAGCTTCGTCCGCTGACACAGCTCTGCGAGCGCCGCAAACAACGCCCGCGA
>CAIWOY010000296.1 GCA_903914415.1 uncultured Phycisphaerales bacterium
CCATGCTCCGCCGCCGCATCGCCCAACGCCTCGTCGAGGCCAGCCAGACGATGGCGATGCTCACTACCTTCAACGAGGTCGACCTGTCCACCGTCGTGCGGCTGCGGGCCGAGCGCGGCGAGGAATTCCAGAGACGCTACAACGTCAAGCTCGGCATCATGTCGTTCTTCGTCAAGGCCGCGATCAACGCCCTCAAGCTCTGGCCCGCGGTCAACGCCGAGATCCGCGGCAGCGACATCGTCTACAAGAACTACTACGACATCGGCGTCGCGGTCAGCACCGAGCACGGCCTCGTCGTGCCGGTCATCCGTGACGCCGAGCGGCTGAGCTTCGCCGAGATCGAGCTGGCGATCGCCGACCTCGCGGCCCGCGCCCGCGACCGCAAGATCGCCATCGAGGAGCTGCAGGGCGGGACGTTCACAATCACCAACGGCGGCGTGTTCGGCTCGCTGCTCGCGACGCCGATTATCAATCCGCCGCAGAGCGCGATCCTCGGGCTGCACGTGATCCAGGACCGGCCGGTGGCCCGCGACGGGCAGGTGGTAATCCGCCCGATGATGTACGTCGCACTGACGTACGACCACCGCATCATCGACGGCCGCGAGTCGGTGTCGTTCCTGAAGCGCGTCAAGGAATGCGTTGAAGACCCGCCGCGGATGCTGGTCGAGGTGTGACGCCGCTGAATGCAACCGCGGAGACGCCGAGAGCGCAGAGTACGCTGAGAAGGTCAAGAGTACCGATCGGTTGCGCTTGCCCGACCATTGTTAGCTCTCTGCGTTCTCCGCGCTCTCCGCGCCTCTGCGGTAATCGGGAGTGAGTGATGAATCAACACGACCTGATCGTCATCGGCGCCGGCCCGGGCGGCTACGTCGCTGCCATCCGGGCGGCGCAACTTGGCTTGAACGTCGCCTGCGTCGAGCAGGAGTCAGCCCTCGGCGGCACCTGCCTCCGCGTCGGCTGCATCCCCAGCAAGGCCCTGCTCGAATCCAGCGAGCGCTTCGCCGAGGCGCGGGCCGAGCTCAAGAACCACGGCGTGGTCGCCGGCGACATCGGGTTGGACCTCGCGACCATGCTCAAACGCAAGGACCAAGTCGTCGGCCTGAACACGAAGGGCATCGAGGCCCTGTTCCAGAAGAACAAGATTACGCGGTATCTTGGGCATGGGCGGCTGGCGGGGCCCGGGCGTGTGGATGTAATTGAAGCTGCGAAAGGAGCCGGCCCAACCGAGCTACAGGGCAAGCACATCATCCTCGCCACCGGCAGCAAGTCGGCCCCGCTCAAGGGCGTCGAGCTGGATTACGACCGCCTCGGCACGAGCACGGAGGCCCTCGCGTATCCCGAGGTGCCGAAACACCTCGTCGTCATCGGCGCCGGGTACATCGGCCTCGAACTCGGCTCCGTCTGGCGGCGGCTCGGGGCCCAGGTCACCGTGCTCGAATACCTCGACCGCATCCTCCCCGGCACCGACGCCGACATCGCCGCCGAGGCCCTGAAGCTGTTCAAACGGCAAGGCCTGGAATTCCGGCTCGGGGCGCGCGTGACGGGAGCACGAAAAAACGGCTTGGGCTGCATCGTGGAATTGGAGGGCGTCGAGCCGATCGGCTGCGATCGCGTCCTGCTCGCCGTCGGCCGCGTACCGAACACCGACGATCTCGGCCTCGAAGCGGTCGGCATCAAGCTCGACGAGAAGGGCCGCATCCGCGTCGATGATCATTTCGCTACGACCGCTCCCGGCGTCTTCGCCATCGGCGACGTGATTCGCGGCCCCATGCTCGCCCACAAAGCGGAGGACGAAGGCATCGCCTGCGTCGAGCACATCGTCACCGGCTACGGCCACGTGAACTACGACGCGATCCCCGGCGTGTGCTACACCGAACCCGGAATCGCCGGCGTCGGCCGCACCGAGGAGCAGCTCAAAGCGGAGGGCCGCACATATCGCACTGGCGTCTTCCACTTCCGCGGCAACGGCCGGGCCCGCGCCCTCGGTCACATCGACGGCAAGGTCAAGATCCTCGCCGACGCGCAGACCGACCGCATTCTCGGCGTGCACATCATCGGCCCGCGGGCCGGCGACCTGATCGCCGAGGCCGCGGTCGCGATCGAGTTCGGCGCCAGCAGCGAGGACCTCGCGCGCTGCTCGCACGCGCACCCGACGCTGGCCGAGGCGCTGAAGGAAGCCGCGCTCGCGGTCGACGGCCGGGCACTTCACGCCTGAGCGGTGTACCACAGAACTGTTGTGGTCGGCGCGCCGCCCCGCAGTACGGGGTGTGACCCGGCCAGCCGAGCCCCAAGCGCCAGCGCGGGGTTGCCGGAGGGCGTTGCGTTTCCGGTTGGCGCGCGTTGGCCGGGAACCCGTCGCTGGCGCTCTGGGCTCTGATCCCCACCACCCGCCAACATCCGGCGGTACACCCACGCGTGAGCCACGCGGCATACGGGAATACCCCCCAGGCCCGCCGGTTGTACAATACAGGGCTTAGCCGCGCCCGCTCCCGTACCGTGGAGCATGGACGACTTTTACTGATCCAGGGATCGCCTACATGCACATCGTCAGCCTCGTGTTGCCCATCCTCGCCCTCCTCCAGCCGACCGCCACGGCGCCGCCCAGAATCAACGTACGCCTTTACGCCGCCCAGCAGTCGCTCCAGCCCGGCGGCCAGACGGACTTGGCCATCGAGATCAACGTCGAGAAGGGCTGGCACGTCTATCACCCCATCATCCTCGACTCCGGCGCCCCCACCACCATCAGCTTCGCGGTCCCGCCCGGCGTGACGTTCGGCGAGCTGCGCTTCCCGGTGCCGCGCCTCGGCCAGGACGGAGACTTGAAGTACCTCGCCCTCGACGGCCAATTCTACATCCTCACCACGCTGAAGCTCGCCGCGGACTATCACGCCGGCACGGCCCCGATCAAGGTCGACGTGTCGGCGCTCGTCTGCAAGGAGCTGTGTGTGCCGGCGGACAGGAGCGCCACGTTGACGCTCAAAGTCTCTGACCGCACGCCGGCGCCCGCGAACGAAGCGCTGTTCAAGAAGGCCCGCGACGCGCTGCCGACGCCGTTGGCGGACGCCCCACACCTCAAAGGCAGCGCGGTGGCCGTCTCGAAGGAGAAGCTCGGCTTCGAGGAGCCGGCCGAGGTCGTTTTGTCCGTGCGGGTCGAGAAGGGCCACCATGTTCTGGACCGTGACCCCGGCAACGAGACCCTGATCCCCTCGCAGCTCTTCGTCGAGCCGCTCGATGGCCTGCGTTTCGACGAGCAGCAGTGGCCCGAAGCGAAGGTTCGCCAGGTACCCGTCATGGGCCGCGTCCGCGAGCTGGGTGGGGAGTTTCAGATCCGCGTTCCGTTCGCGATCATCGACCGCGAGTTTGCCAGCGGGCCCGTGGCGCTGCGCGTGTTGTTCACGTACCAAGTCTGCTCCGACGCCGGTGTGTGCTTTCCGCCCGAGACGGCGGACGGCGTCGTGCGTTTCACTGCGGACACGCCGGGGTCGGCGTTGACCGACGCCGCGGACCGCGGCACCCTGCTCCCAAGAGTGACGGTCGCCGGCGCCGCGACCAGCGCTTCTCTCAGCGTGTCCGGGGTCAGCGAGCTGCTGATGAACATCATTCTCGGCTTCCTCGGCGGCCTGCTCCTGAACGTGATGCCCTGCGTCTTCCCCGTGATTTCGATCAAGGTCATCGGGTTCATCAAGCAGGCCGGCGAGGACCGCGGACGCGTGCTGCGCCTGGGACTCGCGTTTGCCGCCGGGATCATGGTGTGGTTCTGGGTCTTCGGCTACCTCAGCGGGAAGGGACAAGTTCCACTCCAGCACCCCCCCGTCGCCATCGGCCTGACCGCCCTGTTCTTCGTCCTGGCCCTCAACCTCTTCGGCGTGTACGAGATCGTGCTGCCCGGCGCGGCGACGGAGAAGCTCGGCCAGGCCGCCACGCGCGAAGGCTACTCCGGCGCGTTCCTCAAAGGGCTACTGGCCACCCTGCTGGGCACCGCCTGCACGGCGCCGGCCTTCGCCGGGGCCGCGGCCTACGCCTCCACGCAGCCGCCGCTGGTCGGGTTCCTCGTGTTCACGGCGGCCGGTGTGGGGATGTCGCTGCCCTACGTGCTGCTGGCGGCGTACCCCGCGTGGCTCAAGCGCCTGCCGAAACCCGGCCGGTGGCTCGTGACATTCAAACAGGCGATGGGGTTCGTGCTGCTGGCTACGGCGGTCTGGCTGCTGTTGATCGTCGGCGACCTGCTCAACGCCGGCGGCGTCGTGTGGACGGTGGCGTTCCTCGGCTTCCTCGGGCTCAGTACGTGGCTCATCGGTAAGATCCAACTCAACTGGGAGACTCACACGCGCGTACTGACGTGGCTCTGCGCAGTCGCGGTCGGGCTGCTCGGCTTCTGGTTCTGCTTCATCAAGATGTACGACCTGCGTGCGGCGATGCAGCCGGGCGGCGCCGCGCCGGAAACGCCGGCCACCCGGCCTGCGGACGTGTCCGCGGCGGCCGACGCTGTTCTTAATGCCTGCGCGACAGCCGACTGGAGCACGCACATTCCGTGGCAGCCTTGGCAACCAGGTTTGCCGGAGGAGTTGGCCCAGCGCGGCCACCCGGTCTTCGTGGATTTCACCGCCACCTGGTGCGTCACCTGCCAGACCAACAAGGCAACCTCCGTCGAGACCGAGTCCACGCGCGCCAAGCTGCGCGACCTCGGCGTCATCCCGCTGAAAGGCGACTACACGAAGCAGGATCCGACCATGCGTGCGGAGCTGCTCAAGTACGGCCACAACAGCGTTCCTCTCGATCTCGTCTTTCCCGCCGGCCGCCCCGACGCGCCGCTCCAACTGCCCGTCTTGCTGACGCCCGGCATTGTCAGCGATGCGTTGAGCAAGGCGAAGCCAGAGTCGCCGTAGCCGGGCAGGCCGGTCACCCGGCACTTCCGGCGCAGCGGGCTCCGCGCATAAAGGTTTTGGTCCGGCACTTCCGATAACGATGGTGACCGGCCTGGGGCGGACTTTGTCCGCGTTGGGAACCGCTCTGGCATCGTGCGCGCCATGCCGTCCCGGCCGAGGACAACGTATGTCAATCGCTCCGCCCACAGCTCCCAGTTCGCAGCGCTTGAAACGCCCCGCTGGCGGGCGAATCCACCACGAGTCCGGGAACGCGCACGAAACGCCCCAGGCCTCTCACCACGGTCGCCCCAACCGCAGTGCCCAACCCGCTCGCGCGGCGTCCTGTGTTCGCCGAGAAATTCTTTTATCGGCCATTGGTTTACCCGCTATAATGAATCGGCGAGCTCGAAAGACTGCGGGCATCGGTGCTGGGATGGCCACACTAGCGTGCTCGTTCGGAAGTCCGCGACCGCTGGTATTCTGCCTAGCCTGGATTTTCGCGCCCATGCTCGGGTGCACCGAGCAAGTCCGCACGCCGAGTGGGCATCTTTCCAGGCCCCGCGTCGTCGTCGTTGCCCCTGTGCTCAATCTCAGCGGCAGCCGCGGCTTTGACCCGCTCGTAGTCACCGATCTGGTGGCGTCGGAGTTCTCTTCCGCGGGACATGTCTCTGTCATCCCCGTCAACCGCGTGTTGGCCGAGCTGGCGAGCCACGGCAAGGGAGCGGTGGAGAGTTCAGCGGAGGCTGTAGCGCTGGCGCGCGTGTTTCACGCCGACGCGGCGGTCGTGGTGGCCGTCACCGAATACGACCCCTACGACCCCCCGGTCGTCGGGCTGATCATGCAGTGGTATGCCGCCGACGACGGTCCGGCCACGGCTGGTAGTGACACGGTCGCGCCGGAGCCGGGCAGCGCGGCGGAGTTATCGGCCACGGACGGCAAGACGCCGCGCTGGCAAATTCAACGCGTGTTCGATGCGTCCGACGGCCGGGTTATCAAGGAGATCCAGAAGTTTGCCGGACGGCGCGATGCGCACAGCAGCCCGTACGGCTGGCGGCGTTGGATCAAGTCCCAGGAACTGTACGTCCGTTTCTGCAGTGCCGCCCTGATCGAGACGATTAATGGACTGGAAGCGGACCGCCGGGAGTCGGCGCAGCCGTATGAGGCCGGGTCATGAGTGCCGCGCAACGTTGTCTGAGCATGGTAAAAGGGCGACACCGCTTCGTCTTCCGCTATGCGGAAGGCCGCGAGTCGGACCTGCTCGCCAGCCTCGTGGCCCTGGCCGGTGATCCCGGCAGTGAGTTCGACTGGCTCGACGCGGCGGTCCTGTCGTACCAGATGGGTCAGCAGTTTTCGCGCGAGTTGGATTGCGTTGCGCAGTCGGAGTAACGCCGAGTGGCCCTGTGGGATATGCCGAGGACCAGCGGGAGCCGCGGATCGACAACCATCGCCGATGTGGATGAAAGACGTATGAGCGATCAGGCTAGCCTCGTCCAACAGTTCATCAACTACCTTAGCGCGGAGCGGCATTTCTCGCCGCACACCGCCAAGTGCTATGCTGCGGACCTCCAGCAGTTCTGCGGCTACCTGTGCGTCCTCAGCCCGCGCTACCAGGGCAGCACGCCGGGGAGCAAGAGCAACGGCAACAACGGCCAGGGACTGGAACTGGCGAAGCTGGCCCCACCGCCGGAAATCTCCGGCGAGGAGCTAAACCGCCGTCTGCTCGTCGTGGACACCGAGGACGTCCGCGCGTTCATGTCGGTGCTGCGCGATCACAATTACTGCAAAAGCACCGTGGCCCGCAAGCTGGCCACGCTGCGGAGCTTCTACAAGTTCCTCGTCCGCCGCGCGTATCTGACCAGCAACCCCGTCGCGCCCATCCGCACGCCCAAGCAGGACAAGCGCCTTCCGAAGTACCTGGAAGTGGAGCAGATTGAGAAACTGCTGGCGAACCCGGACACGACGACGCTCTTGGGGGCGCGCGACCGGGCCATGCTGGAAACGCTGTATTCGACCGGGATGCGCGTCAGCGAGTTGATCGCTCTCAACATCATCGACGTCGACCTGAACGCCAGCGTCGTCCGGATCGCCGGGAAAGGCAAGAAGCGGCGGGTCGTCCCGCTCGGGCCGGGGGCCGTGCAGACGATCGTGCACTTCCTGGACCTGCGCCGCGGCAGCACCCGCAGCGCGAACTTCGACCCCGAGGCGCTGTTCATCAACAAGCACGGCCAGCGGCTGAGCACGCGCAGCGTCCGCCGCAAGCTCGACAAGTACCTGCTCGAGGCCGGACTCGACCTGTCGGTCAGTCCGCACACGCTCCGGCACAGCTTCGCGACGCACATGCTGCAACGCGGGGCCGATCTGCGCAGCGTCCAGGAGATGCTCGGGCACCAGAGCCTGAGCA
>CAIWOY010000297.1 GCA_903914415.1 uncultured Phycisphaerales bacterium
GCCCTCCCAAGGCGACGCACCCTTATTGAAACCGCCCTAGAAGTTCGTGATGTCGTCGCCGGTGCCGAACAGACCGTCCTTGCCGGGGCTCCAGAGCAGGAAGCTGTCGCGCCGTGCCGGCACGACATTGGCCTTGGAGGCGCCGTTGAGGCCATAGGTCGTTTCGAAGACCTGCTTGTTCATGATCCAGTAGGCGAAAGACTGCGTGTGGCTCTTGATCTCGTCATGCTGCGAGGTCGGGGCAGTCGCGCCCGACTTCCACCCCGTCGGTCCGAAGGTCAGCTTGTGCGGGCCGCCGCCGAAGTCCCAGGGGGGCAGGTCACTCTTATCAGCGCTCGTGCCCTCGGCGGTCATGCCCGTGAAGAGCGAGTTGTCGCGCCACGAGTAAATGCCGGGCGGGCAGCCGGAGTTCGGGTCGCTGTCCCACGTCGTGAGCGTCGCGTTCGGCCGATCCGCGTAACGGGAGTTGGCGGCGTAGTAGAGGATCGGCAGGTTGTAGGCGTCCACGAACACCCAGTTCACCCATTTCGGGGCCCCGCCGGTCGAATCGTCCACGGGCGAGCCCGCCAGATCGCGCGGCGGGCGAACGGTCGCCTGGCCCATGTAGGGGCCGCTCCGTGCCAGGGGCTCGGTGAGTTGGGTGGGCCAGCCATCGTCGCCCGGCTTGCCGTACCACAGCTTCTGTCCCCAGCCGGCGGGGCCGCCCACGGTTTCATCCCAGATCTTAGGCACGCTCCGCTTGGGCACGTACCCGTCGAGATTCTTGCCCATCAGGTAGCGCACCAGCCACTGCGCGCCGAAGATCTGCTCGTTGCCCAGCGTGCTCGTGTCGACACCCGCGTCCTGCTCCGTCGGATCGTCGCCGGCCCGGGAAGACGGGTAGTTGTTGCCGTGGCATTCGTCCTCGTTCTCGCCCACGAACAGCTCCAGGCCGTCGCTGATGCTCTTCATCGTGCCGCGCGTGCGGACGTTCTTGGCCGCATCGCGTGCTTTCGACAGCGAGGGCATCAGGATCGCGATGAGCAAGGCGATGATCGCGATGACCGTGAGCAGCTCGATCAGCGTGAAACCGCGGGCCGGCCGAACCGTCGGCCGCACCGCTACCCTTAGATCTGCGTGTGCCATGGACTCACCTGTAGAGGCCAGAGAAGATCGGCGCCGCGGGCACCAGCTCGCGCGCTGCGCAATCTTGCGCCACTTGATCGCCATTATACCCTTGTCCCCTTGACCACGACGACCCGGGGTTGCAGCCGACAGCGGGCCCGGCTTGGAACAGGAGGCGCAAATTCGTGCCGATGATTGCCATAGGAGCCGCATCCCGCCCGCGCCCCGGCGGTATAATATCTGCCGCTCGGGCAGGTTGCCTGCGGAAGGTGCGCCCGTAACTTACTACCCCGGAAGAGGTTAGGGATAGCCATGCCGATCGGGGAAGAACTCGTTGCCAAGGGCCTCATCACGGCGGACCAGCTCGCCGAGGCGACCGCGAAGCGCACCTCGCCCAGCGAGCGAATCGACCAGGTCCTGATCCGTGAGGGCTACGTCACCGAGCGGGGGGTGCTCGAAGTCTTCAGCGAGCAGCTTCGCATTCCGGTGGTCGAACTCAAAGAGGCCGACATCGACCGCGAACTGCTCAAGCTGATTCCGAGCCGGCTGGTGCACCGCTACGGGCTCATGCCGATCACCAGGAACGGCAAGGGCGTCCGTGTCGCCACGTCCGACCCCTACAACATGTACGCGCTCGACGAGGTCCGCACCTGCATCAACATGCCCGTCGAGCCCATCCTCGCCCCACGCACCGAGATCCAGAAACTCATCCGCGCGTTCTACGGCGTCGGCGGCGAAGTGCTCCAGGAGATGGTCGACGAGAAGGGCGACCTCGAGATCATCGACGAGAAGAAGGTCGAGTCCGAAGACCTTGACGTTCAGCTCGCCCAGGAAGCCTCGGTCATCAAGCTCGTCAACGAGATCCTCAGCGAGGCGATCAGCCAGCGGGCCAGCGACATCCACTACGAGCCGTTCGAGAACGACTTCCGCGTCCGCTACCGCATCGACGGCGTGCTCGAAGTCGCCAACGTCCCGCCCGAAATCCGCCGTTTCCAGAATGCCATCATCAGCCGCATCAAGATCCTCTCGAACCTCAACATCGCGGAACGCCGCCTGCCGCAGGACGGCGGATTCAAGATCAAGGCCCACGGGCGCGAGATCGACTTGCGCGTCAGCGTCATCCCGATGGCGTTCGGCGAGGGGATCGTCCTGCGTATCCTGGACCGCACGTCGGTCAAGCTCGATCTGCACCTGCTCGGCATGGAGGGGCCGACGTATGACACGTTCCACGATCTCATCACCCGGCCGCACGGGATCATGCTCGTCACCGGGCCGACGGGCTCAGGCAAGACGACCACGCTCTACGCGGCGTTGCTGTCCATCGTCAGCGCGGAGTTGAAGATCCTCACGATCGAGGACCCGGTCGAGTACTACCTCGACGGCGTGAACCAGACCCACGTCATCCCCAAGATCGGCCTGACTTTCGCCCGCGCGCTGCGGAGCTTCCTGCGGCACGACCCGGACGTGATTCTCGTGGGCGAGATTCGCGACAAGGAGACCGCCGAGGTCGCGATCAATGCGTCGCTCACCGGCCACCTGGTGTTCAGCACGCTGCATACGAACGACGCCGTCACCGCGACGACGCGTCTGCTCGACATGGGCGTCGAGCCGTTCCTGGTCGCCAGCTCGCTGGAGGGCGTGCTCGCCCAACGTCTGGTGCGGACCGTTTGCAAGTGGTGCAAGGAGGAGTGGGTGCCCGAGAACCCGCACCTCTTCCCGCCGGACTTCGGCTACAAGCGCGGCGAAGTGCTGTATCGCGGCAAGGGC
>CAIWOY010000298.1 GCA_903914415.1 uncultured Phycisphaerales bacterium
ACTTCAATGGGTCCGACTACGACAATGATGACGACGAGGACCTGATCGACGCAGCGCAGTTCCAGCTCCACTTCACGGGCGCCGCCGGTCCCCTGCCGTGGAATGGTACGGTGTTCGACTACAATGACGACGGCTTGATCAACAGCGCGGACTTCGCGCACTTCGCGCCGCGGATGACCGGGCCGCAGTAACCCCGTCCGACGCGGCGTGGCCTGCGAAGGCCGCGGAATCGCGATATGCAACATTCATGCCCCGTCGGGAAGTACCCGGCGGGGCATGTTCTTGTCCGGCCGGTACGTCGCGCCGGCTGGGGCGCGGTTGAGAGCGACATGACGGAGTGAGCGAGCGATGAGGCACGCGGGAATCGTGTGGGCGGGGGTGATGGCACTGTCGCTGGCGGGCGCAAGCGTACTCGGCGGCTGCGCCCGCCCGGGCCCATCCGCGCCGGGTTCGGCCGGCGCGCAGCCGATGCGGGAAACGGGTCACGCGGAGCCCGTGGTACTCGACGACTTCGAAACGCTCGAAGGCTGGCGCGTCAGCGCATCCGACGGCGTGCAGGCGCGGATCAGCGCCGCCGACGGGATTCACGGCCGGGCGCTGCGGCTCGACTTCGACTTCGAACGTGGCGCCGGCTTCTGCGTCCTCCATCGGGATCTTCCGCTCCGCCTGCCGCAGAACTACCGCTTCACGCTGGCCCTGCGCGGCGCGGCCCCGCCGAACAATCTGGAGTTCAAGCTCCTGGACCCGTCCGGCGACAACGTCTGGTGGGTCAATCGCCGGGCGTTCGAGTTTCCGACCGACTGGCGAACGCTGAGCTACAAGGCGCGGCAGTTCCACTTCGCCTGGGGGCCGTCGGGCGGCAAGCCGCTGGACGCGGTCGGCGCGCTGGAGCTGGCGGTCGCGGCGTCGAGCGGCGGCAAGGGCTATCTCCTTTTCGACCGGTTGACGTTCGAGGCGCTGCCGGACTTGCCCGCCGTCCTGCCGCCGCCGAGTGTGAGCTTTTCGAGCACCGCCGAGCCGGGGGCGCCGCAGCAAGTCACGCCGAGCGAGTCGGGCATCGTGAACTGGACGAGCGCCGCGCATGACGCGCAGCCGTGGCTCCAGATCGACTGGCGCGCGGAACGCGAGCTGGGCGGCGTTGCGATCGAATGGGGCGCCGCGGACTACGCGACGGCCTACACGCTCTCGCTCTCGCAGGACGGGCGTGCGTGGACCCCAGCGAGCACCGTCGCGGGCGGAACCGGTGGGCGCGACTACGTGCTCTTGCGCGACGCGGACACCCGTTATCTGCGTGTTGACGTTCGCGGCACCAACCGGGGGCGGGGCGTGCAGGTGCGGGCGGTGCGCGCCTTGGGGCCGGAGGTCGCCGAGTCGCCGAACAGCCTGTACGCACAGATCGCGCGGGACGCCCCGCGCGGCTGGTTCCCGAGCTACTTCCTCGGCGAGCAGCAACCGTGGACCGTGGTCGGCGTTCCGGTTGATGACAAGGAGGCCCTGCTCGACGCGGCCGGCGCGCTCGAGGTCGATAAGCTCGGTTTTCGCATCGAGCCATTTCTGCTCGTCGACGGCCGTCTGATCACCTGGGCCGACGTGACGACGCGCCAGTCCCTCGCCAAAGATCACCTGCCGATCCCGTCCGTCACGTGGCAGGGCGGCGACCTGGAACTGGAGATCACCGCCCTCGCCGACGGCCCCGCCGCCGAATCGGCCGTGAGCGCGCGCTACGTCGTGCGCAACACGGGCGCCGCGCCCCGGCGTGCCGCGCTGGTGCTTGCCCTGCGACCGTTCCAAGTGCTGCCGCCGTGGCAAGAGGTCAACATCACCGGCGGCGTGTCCAGGATCGACACGATCCAGTGGGACCAGCGGTGCGTGCTCGTGAACGGGCAAAAGACTGTCCGGCCGTGGACCAGACCCGCCGCGTTCGGCGCGGCGCCCTTCATGCAGGGCGATATCTGCAAGTACCTCGCCAGCGGCCAACTACCCACGAGCGAATCCGTAAACGACCCGACGGGGCTTGCTTCCGCCGCCCTGCGTTACGACTTCGACCTGGCGGCCGGAGCCAGCCAGACGGCTGTCGTCACCGTGCCGTTCCACGGAAAGGGCACAGCAAGCCCCCTCGATGACTCAGCCGAGGCACCGCCGGCACTTTTTGAGCAGCGCCTGCAGCAGGCGTGCCGGGCGTGGGAAGAAGAAGTGACCCGGGTGCGTTTTCTGCTTCCGCCGCAGGCGGTCAGACTGACGGACACGTTCCAGGCGACGCAGGCGTACATGCTGATCAATGCGGACGGGCCGGCGATCCAGCCTGGGTCGCGGACGTACGAGCGAAGCTGGATTCGCGACGGTGCGCTCACTTCCACGGCTCTGCTCTACACCGGGCACCCCGAGCGCGTGCGAGCGTTCCTGGACTGGTATGGCCAGTATCAGTACCCGAGCGGCAAGGTCCCGTGTGTGGTCGATCGGCGCGGCGCCGACCCGGTGCCCGAGCACGACAGCACGGGCGAGCTCATTTACGCGCTCCTTAAGTACTACCAGTTCACGCAGGACCGCGGGTTTCTGGAGGAGCACCTGCCGCAGGTCATCAAGGGCGTGGACTACATCGAGGAGTTGCGGAACCAGCGTTTGACCGACACGTACCGCGCCGGTTCGCCCGAGCAGCGGGCGTGTTATGGGCTTGTGCCGGAGTCCATCAGTCACGAGGGGTACTCGGCCAAGCCGATGCACTCCTACTGGGACGACTTCTGGGTGCTGCGCGGGCTCAAGGACGCGACGACCATCGCGCAGCTCCTCGGAAAGCCGGAACTGGAGGCGCGGTTCCGCACCTTGCGGGACGAGTTTCGCACGACGTTGTACGCCTCGATGAGCCTGGCGATGCAGAACAAGCAGGTTGACTACATCCCCGGCTGCGTCGAGTTGGGGGACTTCGACGCCACGTCCACCGCGACCGCCGTTTACCCGTGCGGCGAGGCCGACGCGCTCCCCGAGCCCGCCCGGACGCACACTTTCGACCGGTACTACGACTTCTTCCGTCAGCGGCGGGACGGTCAGCTCGCGTGGGACAATTACACGCCCTACGAGATTCGGCTGGTCAGCACATTTGTGTACCTGGACCAGCCGCAGCGCGCGCACGAGCTGTTGGACTTCTTTCTGGCTGACCAGCGTCCCCAGGCATGGAACCAGTGGGCCGAGGTCGTCTGGCGCGATCCGCTCACGCCGAAGTACATCGGCGACATGCCGCACACGTGGGTCGGCGCCGAGTTCGTCTGCGCCCTGCGCAGCCTGTTCGTGTACGAACGCGAACGCGATGAGGCGCTGGTGCTGGCGGCCGGCGTGCGGCCGGAGTGGCTGGACGCCCCGGGCGGCGTGTCGATCGCGAACTGGCCGACCGAATACGGCCGGCTCTCCTACGACCTGTCGTCCCGCGACAAAGAGACGGTTCTGACGCTCCACTTCGACGGTGAGTTGCCGCCCGGCAGGCTGGTCTTCCGCAACCCGTACCCGGAGCCGATTCGCTCCGTCGCGGTCGATGGACGCAGGATGGAGACGTTCACCGAGCGAGAGGTCGTACTGAAAACCGCCGACGGGCACGTCGTGATCACGCGTGGCCCGTGAACATCCGCAGCGCGGCCGCCATCGGAGCATCAGGGGCCGGTGAAGATGCGTTGGAAGATGGCCGCGTCGGCCAGATCCGCGTCGCCGTCGCGGTCGAGGTCTGAATCCGCGAAGCGGCTGCCGGTGCAACCGCCCGGACAGGCATTTCCGGGGCCGCCCAGGCAATTCGCGAACACGGCGAAGTCGTCCGCGGCGACAGCGCCGTCCGTGTCGAAATCGACCTCGTAGAACATGCCGAGCGCCTGCATCATCGGCCGGATTTCCGGGTTGGCCATGAACAAGTCCCAGCACAGCCCGGTCCGGTAATTCTCGATCATCGGGACGATCGTCCCTTCGTCGATCGCGATGTAGCCTGGCGCGAACCAGTCAACCTGCGGATTGAACGCGTCGACAAAGCCGGACGGACCCCACAGGTCGGCGCCATAAACGTCGTAGTACTGCCGCACCGCGGCCAGGGACTCCGCCGGCGTGTACGGCATCGCGCTGGCCGCCGCGGTCGGCGTAATCGTGCCGTTGTCATCGGTCGGGCAGTGCGCGGCGTAGCCCCACGGGTTGAAGCTGGCTGTCAGGCCCCATACGTAGGCGCTGTACCCCGCAAACGACTGCGGATTGTCGATGCAGTAGTCGTGATGCACCAGCGAGATGTTCCGCGCGTTGTCGAAGTAGTTCGCGTAGGCGTCCCGCTTGTACCGCGGGTCGAAGCCCAGATTCGAGTAGTGCGTGAAGAACAACGGACCGCCGTAGGCCGGACCCACCCAGATGGTGTGCCCGTAGTAGCTCTGCCCGTTCGTGTAGCCCGAGCCGGCCCAGCCGTTGTGGTAGCTCGATGGCGGCATCGGGTAGGTTGGCGACGCGACCGCCAGCAGGTACACGATCATCGCCTCGTCGAAGCCGCGAATCGGGAGATTCAACGCCCAGCCGTAGTTCGGCGACCAGTGCCAGTACAGCACGTCGCCGCCCGTATAGCGGCGGTACCAGCTCCACTCGACAGATTCCCACATCTGCGTGGCCCGCGTGCGGATCTCCGTCTCGATCGGGTCGGCGGGATTGTCGAAATACTGCCGCGCGGTGAGGATGCCCTCGATGAGAAACGCGGTCTCAACCAGGTCGCCGCCGTCGTCCTGGGCGCCCGCGAATGGAATCGTCGCGCCCGTGACGCCGTTGTAGTGGTGCGACCACGCGCCGTGGTAACGCGGCGTAAGGTCTTGCATGAAGGCCAGGATTGTGCGGATGCGCGCTGCGGCCTGGGCCCGCGTCACGAAGCCGCGCTCCGCTCCGACTACGATCGTCATGAGTCCCATGCCCGTTCCGCCCGTCGCCACGGTGTCGAGCGGATGACCCATGTTCATGCCTTCGCGCGCCATGCCGCAATTGGGGTGCGCATCGTCCCAGAAGTAGTGCAACGTCGCCTGCTGGATGACGTCGAGCAACGCGTCATCCGTCAGGCCGTCGTACAGCGCGGAGACGACCGCCGACGGCGGCGTCTCCAACCCGTTCACGACCGCGGTCACGTAGTAGTAATAGCGCGGACTGCCGCCGTTCACCTCGTCGCGATAACCCGCCTGCGCGACCAGCGCCGCGTTGATCTTCGTGTACGGCCCCGCCTGCGCTGCCGCCCGGTAGACGTTGTAACCGGTCAAGCCGACGAGCGCTAGCGGCCGCCAGACCAGCGACACGTGGTCGGCGTACGCGTTGGCGGCCACGCCCTGCACGCTCGGCGTCCCGCCGCTGCGGCGGAAACGCAGGTTGTCCACGTAGACCACGC
Source organism: uncultured Phycisphaerales bacterium (assembly GCA_903914415.1). Taxonomy (GTDB): domain Bacteria; phylum Planctomycetota; class Phycisphaerae; order UBA1845; family Fen-1342; genus Fen-1342. The sequence continues at coordinate 5,375 of CAIWOY010000298.1, forward strand.
CGCTGGTGCCGGCCAGATTCTCGAGCACGAAGGCCCAGATCCGGCTCAGCCCGACTTGCGAACGGCTCGACACGTCGAACGAGATCGTGGTCCATACGCCCGTCGACGTCGGGATGCCTGCCGCCGGCTGCCACGTGTCCGGCGGATACCAGTTTGAGTCCCAAATGCCGATCAGCCCCGGCTTGGCGCCGGAAGTGGCGACGTAGACGTCCGCCAGCAACTGCTGCTCGCCCGCAAGGTCATAGGTGTGCGCGGACCAGAAGTGCCGGAACTCGACCTTACGATCCATTTCGTTGGTGATTGTGACACGGAGGACGTACGCTCCGTCCGTCGCCGGCGGGGCGCCGCTGACGCCGCCGGGCACGATGGCCACCGCCAGCCCCGTGTCGCCGGGATTGGCCGTCACGGTGAGGTCGGTCTCCGCGGGCTCGTAGCTCGCGAGGGGCGTGATCACGTCGGCGGTCGCGGAAACCGCCGCGACCAGCCCGAGCAGGACGACGACCAGCGTGGACGGTCCGCACGCCGCGCGGCAACCCGGTACAGATGGCACAGTCGGACGCATTTCCTTCTCCCTCGCGCACAAGCGGAGTTCGGGCGGCCCACGGACCGTTTGGCCGTCGGCCCGGTTGTCCGGGACTGGAAACCAATGGGGTTCGAGCCCGCAACCGCCGTACGACGAAGGCGGTGCTGCTCCAATTGGGCCGCATCTCCACGCAGTGTCCATTATAACGCAGAAACCCCGCTCTGTTCCGGCCAAATTCCCCGCGGTCCTGGACTGGCCGACGGCCGTTGGTCACGATCGCCGCGTCGCCGCGTGAAAGCCGGCTGAAATCAAGTTCTGCGGCGGACTGCTTGGCGCTCTCGGCGTCTGAGCGGTTGCCTCTCGGTGGGTCCCGATAACCAAGATGCTCAATTAGGCTACACACAAAACAGTGCGCTTGAGCACCTTCGCGTGGCGACCCCAAGAACCGGCCTCGCGCCGCTCACCCGCCTCACCGCCCCGTGATCTCGCGCCCCAGCCTGCCGGCGTCGTACACGTTCCGCAGCGCCTCGATGATCGCCCGCGAATCCACCGCCACCGCCCGGTCCACGTCCGGCTGATCCGCTTCGGCCACTCGGGCGATCACCTGCTCCGTAGCCGGGTTGACGATCTCAAACCGCTTTCCGCTGGCGGCTTCCCGCCATTCGCCGTCGATCAGCAACCGAGTCGGCCCGATCTTGACCTTGGTTGAAGGTACGGTTGCGGTCGCCATTCTGCAGCCTCCTGGAATCCGCTCGGCCCGCGGGGCGATGGTCACTACGGATTCTTGTGGGGCCCGCGGCCGGAGTCAACCGCATTCGTTCCAGCCGTGGATGGCACGGTCTGGCGAAGTACAGCGTAGCCAGACCGTGCCAGGTCCGCGCAACGTCTCGCGTGCCCGAAAGGCGTGCGCAGTCCCAGTAATCGTTGCACTTTCGCAGGCAAGTAGTACCATGCATGCGCGAGCAAGCGGTTGGGCGTACGCGGGCTGCGCGCGGGTGCGCCTGTGCGCCGGCGCCGATGCGCCACACGGCACGAAAGCTGCCCCCCGTGCCCATTGCTGGGAAGCTCGCCATGGCAGCGAAGAAGAACCAGAAGCGCAAAGGGACGCACCCGCCATCCAACGCGAATGAGCGGCCCCCGATCGCCGCGCCGACTGCGCTGCCCCAGCCCGCAGCGGCTCCGGCGCGGATTTGTTGAGTTTTGGCGCGGGGCCCTGTCAAGGGGCGGCGTTAGCCCGCATACTAGCGGGCGGTTGGCTCGGTGAGAGAGAAAGCGCGGCAGCGCGCCGAGGGTGGTCTTCGGGGCGCGGGGGCCGCAAGGGCAGCTCTGTGAGAGGAGTAGGGCCATGCGGAAGCTGGGATCGACCGGATTGATCGTGGGGTTCACGGTTGTTATGACGCTGGCGGGACTGGATAGCGCATCGGCCGACAACCCGTGCCTGGAGTGGTGCCAGGGACACGGTATCGACGGGGGAGCTTGCCCGATGACGGCCTGCGCTGGACCAGCGCCGTCGCTGACGCCGCCGCCCGCGAGCATACCGCTCGGAGGTGGCGTTGTGCTCGGCGGCGCGTTCGACCAGGACATCTGTGGCGGTTGCGACGCAGGTCCGGAGGGACTGGTCGACGGCGAAGCGTATATCGAAGAGGTCATCGTCATTGATCCGTGTGGGCGGCCGACGAGATTTGCCACAACGCGAGGTGAGACACCGTGGGACGGCTGGCAACCACAGTCAACCGGCTGCTATCTGGTGCGGGTAGAGGTTAATGACGCGAACATCTACGTTCACGAGGGTCCCGTTTGGTACCAGTTCACGGTGTGCGTGTATCCGCCGGACGGCCCATGTCCATCGTGCGATCGCCCGCAGGGCGATTCCACGAGTGAGAATCAGAGCGGCCCGGACTCGATCGTGATACGTTTCCCGCTTGGAACGGCGGCGGAGGGCGAATCGGCGGGGGCGCTGGAGATTCGCGCCAACGACCCGAACGACGACCCGGCGGCCGTTGGACGGCTGCGCTACGACGTGAAGCGGAGCGACGTGACAGTCGAGCGAGCAAGCGAGGATCCGAACAGCCAGCTTGTGCGCGTTTGCGCGCCGCAGGTGGCGGCGAGCATGGCTTTGTCTGATGACCCGAACGTGCCGGGCTATCGGATTTGTAAGAGTTCAGCCGTTTGCAGTACTTGCGGCGGGTAGCGGCGGGAGTTGGCCGGTTTGCAGGTAGGTGCGCAGGGCGTTGGCGATGGTCAGCAGGGGGTCGTGGCCGCGGAGGCGCAGCGTGCGGTAGACGCTCATCAA
>CAIWOY010000299.1 GCA_903914415.1 uncultured Phycisphaerales bacterium
CCGCGGGCGCCGGGCGGGCCGGGGTTCCCGTCGGCGGCGTTTGGGCCGGGGGTATCGCGAACGCTACAAGGAGTTCAAGCTGACGGTGTTCTACGATCAGGACAAACAACACCGGCCGGCGGCGGCGACGGGCGGCGGTCCGGAGGCGGTGGGGCGTGAGTTGCGGCGTACGGGCCGGCGGCTGGGCGTGGAGCGGACGGACGAGGTGCTGGCGATCGTGGACGGGGCCCCGTGGATTCGGGCGCAGTTGCAACGCTGGCGGAGCTGCGCTCGGATCGGCTTGGACTTCTATCACTTCACCGAGCACGTGGCGGCGGCGGCGAAAGTTTGCTTCGGGGAGGGGAGCGCGGCGGCCGAGGTCTGGCGGGAACACGTGCGGCGCGCGGCGTTGCACGCGGGGCCGGACGAAGTGCTGGATGAGATCACCCGGCAGCGGCAGCAGGCCCGCGCGCCGGCGAAGCGCGAAGCCTGGCGGCGTCTGCGGGCGTACGTCGGGGAGCGGGTGGCGCTGATGGACTATCCGGCCTGCCGCGCGAACGGCTGGGACCTTGGGAGCGGCCCGACCGAAGCGCAGTGCAAAACGATGACGGCGCGGCTGAAGGGTTCGGGCATGCGTTGGGACCCGCCCAACGCCGAGGCCCTGTTGGCCCTCAGCGCCCTGGCGGATTCCGACGAGTGGTCCGCCTACTGGCACGGCCAAGGTATCCAGTGGAATTAGTCACACCCTGCCGCCGGGTGTGTCCCTCTTTCCTGGGGCGGGTCAAGTGCGTGCTGGAAACGGGTGGGTTGGGTTACCCGGGTTGTTTTGGGCACAGAGGCCAAACGAGGAGCGCGCCGGCCGCGGACGACGTGCCGAGGACGGTCGGGAAAGCGGCGCTGGACGCCGCGGGGCCGGCGTTCCGGGCAGAGACTGTGCGGGCGCTGAACGCGGCGCGGCCGGGACCCTGGAGCGAAGATCCGGCACAGGTGCTGCGGGCGGCGGGGGAACGCTTTCGCCGCCGGGCCTTGCAGAAGCGCTGGCCGCTGCGGGTCCCGGCCGGGCAGGACGCTTTTTCCCCCGGCGGGCCGCGGGGCGTGGGAGCACAAAGGGCCGCCGCCGGTGCCGCGCCGGACGGCGGTGGGGCCCGTGACCGTGCCGCGTCGGCTGGGGTGGCCGGCCGGACACGGGCGCTGCGTGCCCGGCGCTGAGTGGCTCAAGGGCGGTGCGGCGCGCCTCAGCGTGGGCGCGCGGGTGGGTCTGCTGGATTGCGCGGCCTGCCGCGCCACAGGCGGGGACCTTGGCCGCAGCCCGAGCGTGAGTCTGTGCCAGACCAGGCCGGCGCGCCGGAAGGGTTCGGGCCTGCGTGGGGACCCGCGCCACGCCGAAGCCCTGCGGGCCCGCACGGCGCTGCACGACTCCCGCGCGTGGGACGCCGACTGGCACCCTCCAGGAGCCCAGTGGAATTAGTCACACCCTCCGCTGCGCGGCAGCGTCACACTTTGGAAACGCGAAGTTCCAACGGTTATTCGTGGGGAGGGTGTGAACATTATAGGACGTTCAACGCCGAGAGAATCGCCTCGCGAGGCGCTTGACTTTTCAAGCTCCCCGAGCAGGACTCCGGCCACTTCTGTCGGACGGTACGTCCGAACTGCTGTTGGAAAAGGCGCGTCGTGCCTTCGGGGCAGAACATGCGCGGAGGATCGGCCGTGGCTGGCATTCCGCCCATCTGGCTGGGTTCGATCATTCAGACGCAGGGGGCCCAGACGCACGCCGCCGAACGCAAGGCGAAGGAAAGCGCCGCCGAGACCGAACGGACCGGACCGGGAGTGTTCGCCGAGCGGCTGCAGGACGTGATCGAGTCCAGCGACCGCGACAGCCAGGTGTATTCCGACGCCGAGGGTACCGGCAGCCAGGGCCGGCCGGCCGAGGAGGGGGCCACGGAAGACCAGCAGAACGACAACACCGCAACCCCGGGCGTGCCCGTCGGCGGGCTCGACATCGAAGCCTGAAACCGCGCCTTACTCCGTCCTTTCATTTCGCACGGGGCCCTGAGCGCCGGCCGGAATCGCGTTTTTGAAGCTGTCCGCCGAAGGTGCTGAAGTGCGTTGTTTTGTGTGTAGCTAATTGAGCATCTTGGTTATCGGGACCGTTGCTCAGCTCGACTTTTGCCATTTTGTGGGCCTTCACGCGGCCCGACTCAAGTGCTCCAGCAGCGTGAGGCGTAATCGTCTCGGGAGTTTTGCGACACGCGCATGTCCCGGCGACTCTTTCAAAACCGATTCCCAGCACAGCC
>CAIWOY010000300.1 GCA_903914415.1 uncultured Phycisphaerales bacterium
CGTAGCCGGCCAGCTCGCTGAGGTTGAGCGTCTCCTGCACGATGCCCTCGCCGGCGAAGGCGGCGTCGCCGTGGATGAGCAACGCGAGGCTGCGCTCGTGGCGTGTGTCGGCGAGGCGGTCCTGCTTGGCGCGCGTGCGACCGAGCACGACGGGGTTGACGAATTCGAGGTGGCTGGGGTTGAAGCAGAGCGCGAGGTGGACGCGGCGGCCGCTTTCGGTCACGCGGTCGCCGTGGTAGCCCTGGTGGTATTTCACGTCGCCGCGGCCGACAAACAGCTCGGCGTCGATGTCCTCGAATTGGCGGAAGATCGCGCGGGGGCTCTTGCCCATGATGTTGGCCAGGACGTTGAGGCGGCCGCGGTGGGCCATGCCGATGACGATCTCTTCGACGCCCTGCTCGCCGGCGTGCTCGATGGCGAGGTCGAGCAGCGGGATGAGGCTCTCGCCGCCTTCGAGCGAGAAGCGTTTGGCGCCGACGTACTTCTTCTGGATGAACTCTTCGAAGATGACCGCGTCGGTCAGGCACGTCAGGATGCGGAGCTGCTCGGCGCGCGTCAGGGCGAGCCGGTTCTGCGTGCCCTCCATGCGTTCCTGAAGCCAGTGCCGCGCGTCGAGCGAGTCGATGTGCATGAACTGCACGCCGATCGAGCGGCAATAGGTGTTGCGCAGGAGAAAGAGGATTTCGCGCAGCGTGCGGACGGCGGCGCCGCGGATGGTCCGGCTCGAAAAGGGGCGGTCGAGGTCGGCCCGCGTGAAGCCGTAGTGGCCTGGCTTCAGCTCGGGGCACAGCGGTCGCGGGTGATGCAGCGGGTCGATCTGAGCGATGATGTGGCCGCGGACCCGGTAGGCGCGGACGAGCTGGTCGACGCGGTCCTGCCTGATCGCGACGGCGGGGAGTGGCACCCGCTCGTCGCCGTCCCGCGGCGGCGGGTTGAAGATGCTCGCCGGCCGAAAGGACGGGCCCAAGCGTGTTTGGGCGCCGAACCGGTCGGTCGCCGCGACTTCACCGAAGTAGGCCCGCCATTCGGGTGGGACGGCGGCGGGGTTCCGCAGGTAGTCCGCGTACAGTTGCTCGACGAAGGGCAGGTTGTGACTGTTGGGGATTGACGCCGGGTCGTGCATTGCGCGCAGTCCAGATTCGCTTTTCGGCCAAAGCGGCGTTAGAGAGTTCCCCGTGGCGGGGACTAACCGAGATTATAGCGGTGTGCCACACGCGCGGGCGTGGGCTGGCGGAGCGGGGCGGTGGCAAGAAAAGGAAAGGGCGGGCGCTGGGTATTCGCGCCCGCCCGCTTCCTTCCTGTCGCCCTCCGGGCGAGATAGACGAACCAAGCTCTTACGATGACATGTTGAGTTTACCACAACCACGCCGAATAGCAAGCGATCTGACTGGCTCGGAAATCGGACTTTTCCGGCACGAAACGCCGCCGTCGCGCTGGTCCCGACGTTGCCGCCCGGCGGCGGCGACCCTCGCCCGGCACGTCGTGCACGTGGAGATCGGCTGCGCTACGGGCTCGGGGTGCCTGTGCCGACGCGGGCGCGCCAGGACGCGATCCAGGCGTCGATCTGCTCGACCAGTGCGGTCTGACCGGAGGAGCGGGCGAGATCGCGTGCGTGCTGGGCGGCGGCGAGCGCATCGGGAAACCGGCCTGCGGACGAATACGCAACCGCCAGGTTCATGTGCATTTCGACGCGGTCGGGCCGCAGCCGCACCGCCTGCTCGAAGTGTCGAATAGCCTCGTCGAGTTGGCCCGCGCGCGCGAGCAAGGCGGCCAGGTTGCTGTGCGCTTCGAAGTGCCCGGGCTGGATCTGCACCACTTGTTGGTAATGCTCGACCGCTTCCCCGACCCGACCAATCTGGGCCAGGGCCACCGCGAGCGCAAAATGTGCCTGGACGTCGTCCGGCTGCAAGCGGAGCACTTGCTCATACGCCGCGATTGCCCGCTCCGGCGTCTGCGTCGCCGCCTGGGCCAGCTCCAACTGCTGCCGCACGCCAGGCCAGCATCAGCCGCTGCACGGCCGACAGCTCGAAGGCCTGCCCCTTGGCGCCGATCAGGTTGTGCTCCACCCACGCCGTGAACAGGCCGCTCACGGCTCCCAGCACGAACCACGGCAGCAAGGGCGCCACGTCCCGTTTCCACGCCAGCTGCCCGCGCTGCCACCAGAAGATCACCAGCAGCGCCGCGGGGAGTGTCGCGGTCACCGTCTTGCTCAGCAGGCCGAGCACGAACAGCGCTGCGGCGAGCCAGTACAGGCCCGGACGGCGCGTCCGGTCGAAGCGCAGGTACGTGAGCAGCGCCGCGAGGTAGAAAACGGCGGACAGCGTGTTCTTCAGCTCAGTGATCCAGGCCACCGACTCGACGTGCACGGGATGGAGGGCAAACACGGCCGCAGTCAGAAACGCGCCCGCCTCCGCCCACGCAACCCCGCGCTCCGCCAGCAGCCGGCGCACGATCAGCAGGACTAGCACGGCGGCGCCGGCGTGCAGCGCGACGTTGACGGCGTGGTATCCGGGCGGCGAATCGCCCCAGAGCTTGTGCTGGACCCAGAAGGCCGAGTGCACCAGCGGGTAGTACTGCTGCGTCGCTCCCACGTCGCACCAGATCCGGTACAACCCGTGCACGGAGCGGAGTTCCGGCTTCGTCACGTGGGCGTCGTCGTCCCAGAGGAACCCGCCGCGCACCGCGGGCGCGCAGGCGACGATCGTGGCGATCGCGATCAGCGCCACGGTGGCGACCCGATACGGGACCGGCCACAGAACGGGGGCACGCGCCTGCCGGGACGCTAGGCTTGGCATAAGCGAAAAGTACTCTACCGCGGCGCGCCGTGCCAGAAAGCGGCCGCAACGTCGATTGCTTGCTGATCACCGGCTGCAAGGCGAAGCAGTCCCGCGGCGCGGCCGGCGCCGGTCCCCGGCAGCGAAGGCCTAATCGGCGAACGCACCCGCCGTGCATGCGCTGGCTGGCCCCAAAACACAGGGCGAGCGCCCCTTGGGGGGACGCTCGCCCACGAGCTTTCTCCTCCGTAGCTTGTTTGGCGCTTAGCGCCGGCGAATCAGGGCGACGCCCAAGCCCAGCAACAGCAGGCTGGCAGGCTCCGGCAGGATGCCAATCCCGCGAAACGCGGTGTACGTGCCCGCGGTTGCGAGCGACGTGAGCGTGCCGTTGAGCGTCCCACCTTGACCGCTCGTGTCCGTGAGCGTTGACAGCGTCGTTGGGCTGGTAAGGTACAGAGTAACGTTGCTGCCGGTGACGACACCGGCGAGGTTTGACGCCGAGCTGGATATGAACCCGGTCTGGCTCCAGGACGTGCCGTTATAGCTCCACTTCACGAGCTGCGACAGCACGGTGCTCAGGCCGTAAACCGTATCCGCACCTGCAATGTTCGGGTCCAGGTCTAGAACAACGAAGCCGTGGACGGCGTCGGTCAGGGCTAGCGTGACGATCGGCGTGGGCACGGTCGCTGTGGTGGGCAGTATGCCGTAGGACTGGACCTTCGGCGTGATCGCGGTCGAGCCGTTGGAGGCGAAGAGTTCGTTGTTGAGGAGATTCACCTGTCGGCTGTTTCGCGCGTCGATCTGTACCGACGTTGACGCTGGTCCCGGGGTCGCAACGTAGCGCAGGTAATTGCTAGCGGCGCTGATGTAATAGTGTGCGCCGTCGACCGTGGTTGCGCTGCGGAAGCTCCCAGTGGGATCGGTGAGCCCAATCGATGTGTCGACAACGCCGCTGTCGCCGACCCAGCCGATCACGCGATTCGTCGTGGCCGGCGTGTCGCTGCTCGGGCTGGTTCCGCCGGCGTCCTTTCGGTAGCCTGCGAAGACCAGCCTGGTGCCGTCCTGGGAGCGGCTGATGACGCCTTCGGTAGTGGCGTTGCCGACCGCCGTGAGTGCGGAACTGCCCGCCGAACTGACGGCGATGGACTGTACAAGCGAGCCACTCGTGGTGTACTCGTCCAGGAAGACCTTCGTTGCGGCTGTTCCGAGCGCCGCCGACCCGTCGCCAAAGCGGCAGATGACGAGGTCTCCTGGGGTAATGGGACCGGCGTTGGCCGTGGCGACAAGAGCCGCGAGCACCAACACACATGCGAGTCTCTTCATCTCACTCTCCTCCTGTAGGGTTTCTTGAACCTGCAATTCGCCTAGCAGGTGGATGCGACGTGACCGCGTCGGAAGCAGCCTCCTCCAAGAGGCGACGCGGTTGCTCGACTCCACCTCCTTATCTCCAAGCTCTAATATACCGCTCCCGGGCCAAATGCCAAGGGCTATTTCCATCAAAAAGCGCGCAAAGTTCTTCCGCCGTCGCCGACGGAGCGATACCCGCCCGTCGCTGACGCCGGCGGGGGCTGTAACTGCAAACTCAGGTCTGTACGAGACTTATCGCCCCTCGCCCAGCCCCCAGCCGGCGCCCGGCGGCGATTACCCAATTGGCTGACGCACCCGCCGTGCATGCGCTGGCGGGCCCCAAAAGACAGGGCGAGCGTCCTTGGGGGACGCTCGCCCACGAGCTTTCTCGTCCGTAGCTTGTTTAGCGCTTAGCGCCGGCGAATCAGGGCGCCCAAGCCGAGCAGCAAGAGGCTGCAAGGCTCCGGGAAAAAGGTGACGCTGCGGAACGCCGTGTTGAGCGGCGCGGTCGCAATTGTCGAGTAGACAGCCCCAGAGCCGGTGTCGGTGATGCCCACCAGCGCGGTAGTCGTGCTGGTGGCATACAGCACCGTCTGACCGAGGCCGTTGGTGGTCCCAATCAGGCCGCGCGCCCCAACAGTGCCGAGACTCAGGGTATAAGCCAACTGCCACTGCGACGTGCCGCTGTTGAACGTCCACTTCTGAATGCCGCCGCCGTTGACCTGTGTGCGGTCATCTGCGACGTACAGCGTGCTGGAGTTCGCGAAATAGAAGTCATACGGGCTCGGCCCGGTGACCGTGGGGAACCCCGGCAACTCGGTGAGCGTCACGGTGGGGGCCGTCGGTAGCCCGGTGCCAACCGTGCCGACGCCCCACCAAGTACTGCCGGACGAAACGTAGAGTTGCCCATTGTAGATGTTCAGGAGCCGAGTGTTTACCGGGTTCGCCGTATTCAACTGACTCGAGGTCGTCGATCCAAACGTCGAGTAGCGAACGCCGCCGGCTCCGCCATTGAGCCACAGGTCGGTTCCGTTCGTCGTGATCGCCGTGCGCGGGCTGCTGCCACTGGCAACGTCCGTGAAAGCGGTGCTCGTGTCCACGGCGCCCGTGGCAACACTGACCTTGGCAACCGTGCGATTGACGGCTGCACTGGTCGAAGTGGCGACGCCCGTCGTGCCGGGGGTCGCGTTATACCCCATCAGAGTCAGGTACTGGCGATCGACCGAGAGCTTCACAAAGCACTCCGCGGACGATGTACCGGAATTCGTCAGAATCTTGTTGTTGCCGGACGGGGCTGTCGGCATGGGGATGCTCTGTACGAGGAAGCCCGCCGGCGTGTACTCATCGAGGAAGACGGCTGTGGCAGTGCTGGTTGCTAGCGGCGCGCTGCCGGTCCCGATGCGCTCGACCACAAGATTGCCCGGTGTGATGCCGGTCGCTTGTGCCGCGACGGCTAGTAGTGCAACTCCCAAGACACAAACTAGTTTCCTCATTTCAACTCCTCCTGACAGACCTTGGAACTAAAAAACCGTTATGCCGATCTCCACGCGGTGGACGCACGTTCCGCAGGCACGGGTGCTGTGAACAGCAATGTGCGGGCGAGCGCTACTCCACCTCCTGCTCCGATACTCCAACTCCAACCGCTAGTATACCGCTCCCGGGGCCGGCGCCAAGCCTTATTTCCGCTAAAATGGGCACGAAGTTTCTGCGCCGCGGCCGGCGGAACGATACCCGCAGCCCAGCGACGACGGCGTGGCCCGCCTCTGTAACCTACGCTTCCCCAGTGAGTTATCGCACCCTACGCAGCCCCAGCGGGAATCCGGCTTCGAAGGAAATCGCCGCGGTGGGCTGCGCTACCGGTCCGGCGCGGCGCGCTCGACCACTACGCTGCCCTCGCCTGGCGCGAGCTCCCCGTGCTCGCCCGGCGCCGGGGCCCGACGCTCGCGCGATCCGGGGTCCGTAACCTTCATGCGGCGGAAGAGCAGGTACGAGGCGAACGCCAGCGCGGCGGCCACGCCGAAGGCGCCGTTTCCGATGCTGCGCCAACACAGCAGCGCCAGAAAGGGGGTGACGAGGGCGCGGACGCCGGTGAGGGCCACGTGGATGCCCATGTACAGCTCCGTTTGGTGCTCCCGGGCGAAGTGCAGGTGGCCGAGGTTCCAGGCGAGCGTGCCGCCGGCGTTGCCCAGCCCGTTGACGATGCGGGCGAGCACGAGCACGACCATCGCCGCCGGAAACGCGAACCGGCCGGGGGCTGCCGCGACGAGCATGGCCGCCAGCACGCCGAGGTGCGCGATGAGCCAGACGACGCTGTTGTACACGCGGAAATGCAGCACGCCGACGCGGTCGAACAGCGGCGCCCAGTAGCGGATCCCGATCAGCATGACGACCGTGGGGACCGCGCTCATGAGGATCGCCGACTGCAGGTAGCTCAGGGCGAACCGCTTGGTGAGGATGTTCAGCAGCAGGGGCTCGACGAAGAAATTGGCCATGCCGAGCACGAACATCCCCACCATGTATTCGCGAAAGGCCGGGTCGTCGTGCAGGATGCGCGCGGATTCGCGCAAGCCGGTCCAGAGCGCGGCCAGGGCGTGCGGCCGCTGACCGTCCGCGGACGCCACGTACTCCGCGAAGCGCCGGTTCTGAAGCGCCTCGCCACGGACGCGCATGCGACGCAGGGGCGGGAGCGCGAGCACGCCGACAGCGCCCACCAGCGGGTAGAGGAGGCGGTAGGCGGCGGCATTCCAGTCGAATAGCGAGCTGAGGATCGCGCCCGTGAGCAGGGCCAGGAGCATACGCACGGCGGTCAGGCGTCCGGTAATCCGCGCCCGGTGCGTGTGCGGGTAGTTGGCCTGCCAGATCGTCGTCCGTACGGTAATCAGACCGGAGAGAAACAGGTGGATCAGCCCCACCTGGGCCGTGAAAGCCCAGGCGGAATGGGACCACGCCGCCGGGGTCAGGCCGATCGACGCGATGCCGAGCAGCGCCCCGACGACCAGCGCGACGTACAGCCGTAGCCGCCGCCGGCCGCGAACCAGCACGCTCCACAGCACGTTGAGGATGCAGGTGATGGCGGGCAGCGCCCAGACGACCGTCGTGATCGTCTCGGAGGCCGCAAACGTCTTCGATGCGACGATTCCGGCGATGCTGCCGTCGACGGCCCCCGTCACGACGCCCCAGGGCAGAGTATGACCTAACTCCGCGGCGTAGTTCCGCCGCGCCATGAACGGGAGGTCGTCAAACCGGAGGAAGTCAAAAACGCGCTGCATGTCCGTCTGTCAAACGCGCAATGATACCCGCTCCGCGCGGCGATCGCGAGGCGGGTTGTCAGAGCCCAGAGCGCGAGCGACGGGTTTCCCACTCCGCGCACGGCCTTCCGGCAACCCCTCGCTCGCGCTCGGGGCTCCGATGAGGCGGGTGTCAGGGGCACTAGCGCCAGCGACGGGTTTCCCACTCCGCGCACGTCCTTCCGGCCACCCCTCGCTCGCGCTCGGGGCTCCGCTGAGGCGGGTGTCTGGGCCCTTTTGACACCGGCGGGTGGGGCGGTAAGAATAAAGAACCCTGTGGCATGGGGTTGTGTGCCGATAATCAGGACGCGCAAGGACGCGCGGAGGACACAGGACCATGATCGGGTTAGAGCCGCTAGCGTGGATTACCGACCCGTGGACGCTGATCATCGTGGGCGTCGTGGCCGTGCTGCTGTTCGGCAAGCGCCTGCCGGAAGTGGGGCGCTCATTCGGTCGTGGGATTGCGGAATTCAAGAAGGGCCTCCACGAGGTTAAGGACGAGCTGGACAAGGAGCCGCCGCCGCCGGAGCCCCCGCAGCACCGCCTGCGGCCGCCAGCGGAGCCGCCGGCCAGCAAGCTGCCCAACGGGGACGCGGCCAGGACAGCCGATATGCGGGAGGCGCCGCGCGTCTCCGAAGCGCCGTCGGTCGAGGAACCGCCCGGAAACGAGCGCTGAGACTCCCCGGAGCGCGCGCGATCCCGCCACCCGCGGCAGTCCATGCCCTTAGCCGGCAATCCCCCGGATTCGCAGCGCGAGCAGGATCAACTCAACCGCCTCGTCCACGCGAATGCGATCGACGTTGACGGTCAGGTCGTAGCACGTGGCCGCGTTGGCGTGCGGGCCGAAGTGGCGCCGCCGAAACTCGGCCCGTTCACGGTCCATCCGTTCGACCTCCGCGAGGGCCAGTGCGCCGGTGATGTTGCTCCGCAGGGCGAACCGCTCCGCCCGGCGTTCCGGCGACGCCGTGATTCGAATTCGCAGCCCGCGGTCGCGCGGCAGAATGAGATCGGCCCCGCGCCCGAGGAAGATGGAGTAGCCGCGCCGCGCGAGGGCGAGGATCGTCTCGGTGAGACGATGGAAGTAGTCCTCCTTGCGGAACTCGCCGCGGATCAAGGCCCGCAGCGTGCCTTCGAGCCAGCTCACGTCGCGCTCGTCCAACTTTTGGTAGAGCTGGGCGCGGACCTGGTCGTCGCCGGCCATCGCGTGGAGGATCTCGTGGTCGAACACGGGCCAGTTCAGCCGCTCGCCCAGGAGCGTTGCAACCTCGTGCCCGCCGGAGCCCGCGGTGCGCGAGATCGCGATGAAGTCGAGGACCTCGGGCCGCCGCGACTCGGCCTCCGACTCGAGCTGCTGGGCGCGGGCGAACTCCCAGTTTCGCATTTGCCGTTCGACGATCTTCGCGGTATCAGACGTCGTGCCCGTCGGCTTGGGACGCATAGAACACCTCATGGACCAGTATACAGCCGCGCCGCAGCCCGGGGGTAGCCGCCGTTGGTCGGGCGCCCGTGCGAATTCAAGCGAATGCCCCGTCCCCTGTCGGTCGTCGCCGGCAAAGGACGGGGCAGTCCGCCCCCGTGGAAAGTCGCCGTCTAGACGTAGCTGTTGAGGGTCTTCATGTAGTTCGCGCGTTCGAACGCCGCCGGGTCGGGGCAGGTCCGTTGGCTCATGCTGCCCTTCATCTGCTCGACCGACGTGTACTCGTTCTCCTCCATCCACGTCTCCAGGTCATGGAGGATCGTCGCCAACTCGCGGGCGCCCTTGCGCAGCAGCACCGAGCACATCTGCGTCACGTCCGCCCCGGCCATCAGCAGCTTGACCACGTCGCGGCCCGTCGAGACCCCCGTCGTCGCCGCTAGGCTCGCCTGCACGTGCCCGTGCAGGATCGCGATCCACCGCAGCGGCAGCCGCATCTCGAACGGCGTGCTGAGCACCAGGTCCGGGACGACTTCGAGGC
>CAIWOY010000301.1 GCA_903914415.1 uncultured Phycisphaerales bacterium
CATGATGACTTGACGTCGTCCCCACCTTCCTCCGGCTTAACGCCGGCAGTCTCGCTAGAGTCCCCGGCATTACCCGCTGGCAACTAGCGACAGGGGTTTCGCTCGTTAAGGGACTTAACCCGACACTTCACAGCACGAGCTGACGACAGCCATGCAACACCTGTGCACGTTTCACCCCGAAGGGTAGCGCCCCGCGTAACCGGTTTGCATCCGTGCATGTCAAACCTGGGTAAGGTTCTTCGCGTTGCTTCGAATTAAGCCACATGCTCCACCGCTTGTGTGAGCCCCCGTCAATTCCTTTGAGTTTTAGCCTTGCGGCCGTACTCCCCAGGCGGCACACTTAATGTTTTTACGGCAACGCCGGAACCGTCAGAGGTACCGACGTCTAGTGTGCATTGTTTACGGCGTGGACTACCAGGGTATCTAATCCTGTTTGCTCCCCACGCTTTCGCGTCTCAGCGTCAGATTCGGCCCAGTGCCCCGCTTTCGCCTCCGGCGTTCCTCTAGATATCTACGCATTTCACCGCTCCACCTAGAGTTCCAGGCACCTCTACCGACCTCAAGCCAGGTAGTTTGCCGTGCAGTTCCGCGGTTGAGCCGCGGGATTTCACACGACACTTTCCAAGCCGCCTACACGCGCTTTAAGCCCAGTGATTCCGAACAACGCTTGCCTCCTCTGTCTTACCGCGACTGCTGGCACAGAGTTAGTCGAGGCTTCCTTTGGGGCTGCTCAACGCCGGGCGCTGTTAACACCCTTTGCTTGCGAACCCCTGACAGCAGTTTACATCCCGAAGGACTTCCTCCTGCACGCGGCATTGCTGGGTCAGGCTTGCGCCCATTGCCCAAGATTCGTTACTGCAGCCACCCGTAGGTGTCCGGGCAGTGTCTCAGTCCCGATGTGGCCGGCCGACCTCTCAGTCCGGCTACCCGTCGCAGCCTTGGTGAGCCGTTACCTCACCAACAAGCTGATAGGACATGGGCCGCTCCCAAACCGCCAGGCCTTGCGGTCCCCGGCTTTGAGCGCAGAACCATGCGGTCCCGCGATTTCATCGGGTATTAGCAGCACTTTCGCAAAGGGCCTTGCGGCCCGCTGTTATTCCCGAGTTCAAGGTACGTTACCCATGCATTACTCACCCTTCCGCCACTAACCAGAATATTGCTACTCTGGTCCGTACGACTTGCATGTCTTAGCCATGCCGCCAGCGTTCGTTCTGAGCCAGGATCAAACTCTTCAAGGAAATCTGACGATCTCAGCCCGAAGGCTGTGATCTTCCTTAAAGTGAGCTCAACACTTCGCTGCGTACGAGAGTGCTGAACCAGCCCGTCCGGACCGGCACACCGGCCTGCCCGGCGGACTTGGTTGGTTTCGACGCGCCGCCCCATATCGCAGGAGACGCCGCGCCGTCACACTCTCTCGGCTTCGTCCACTGTTAACTTGTTACAGATCAAACCCCGCTCCACGCGGGGCCACGCATCATAGCAACTCTCCCGCCCTTGGCAAGCACCACCAATGAGAATTCTACATCGACTTCCGGCCCGCGCCAAGTCGGACCGAACGAAATCCTAAAACTCAACAGGTGGCGCCCAAAACGTATTATTATGGGACTATGGCCACGCCTGCCCTTTCCGGGACACTCGCCACCGGCCTACACTCCCTCTGAACCGATAGCGTATGCGGCCCAGACTTTGTTCGACAGGGCCGCGGGCCACTGCGGTCTTCGTGGCCAAACACGAAAACAGGGCCAGGCGACGACACCAGGACCCCGGGCAATCAGGTTTCCGGAAACCGTGAGGAGAGCTTCCCATGAAGGCGAGCCTGCGCGCGGCGACAATCGGGTTGGTTTTCTGCACTCTGGCGGTGGCGATCATCGGCGGCTGTCCCGGATGGCCGTTCTACCAGCCGGCGCGCCCAACGACCACCGGGGACGCCAGCCTGCAACGCATCACATCCGGTGACGAACTGCTCAACTACTTCAAGCAGCAGGTCACCGCCAGTACGCGCCGTGCCACCGGCAGCTTCTTCGATCTGCTCGTCCCCGCGGCCGGCGGCGCCTCGAATGGGGCGGTCGAGACGGCCGACACCGGCGGCGAACAGACGACTTCGTTCTCCACCACCAATGTGCAGGAGACCGGCGTCGACGAGAGCGACGTGTTCAAGTCCGATGGCACGAATTTCTACATCGCCCAGAACGATACTCTGCGGATCCTGCGGGCGACGCCCACGTCCGAGATGCGCGAGCTGGGCCAACTGAAATTCGACGACCCCATCCACTCGCTTTACCTGTTCGGCGGCAAGGTCATCGTCTTGCTTGAAAAGAACAACTTCGTCCTCATGACGGGTGTCGCGCCGACGATCCGGGGCGGCGGCGCCGAGGATACGTCGACGCCGATGATGTGGCCGCCGTACGACGTGCGCGCCACGGTGAGCGTCGCCGCAGTCGACGTGAGCGATCCGGCCAATCCGGCCGTCGCGGCGCGAAACGACTTGGACGGCGTGCTGGTGTCGTCGCGGCTGACGAATGGGCACCTGGTCCTCGTGCTGACGTACGAGCCGCCGCTGCCCGCGGTGCAAACGCCGCTGGCCATCGCCGGCATGGCGCTGAACGACGTGCTGCCGAAGATGGACACCGGCCAGGGGGCCGAAGTGCTGGTCCCGCCCGGGGATTGGTACCGCCCGCTTTCGCCGGACGGCTATTTCGCGACCATGGTCGTCACGCTGGACGCGGCCGACGTGAAAACGGTGGTCGGCTCGACGGCGGTGATGGCCGGCGCGGGGACGATCTACTCCTCGACGGACGCCCTGTATCTGACGGACACGACCTACGACGAGAACGACAGCTTCCGCGAGAGCACCGCCATCCACAAGCTGCGGTACAACGAGGAAGGGGTCGCGGAGTACGTGGCCAGCGGCACGGTCCCCGGGCGCCTACTGAACCAGTTCTCGCTCAGCGAGTTCGAGGGCAACCTGCGCGTCGCCACGCACGTCGACGACGTGCGGTTCTTCGGCGGTCCGATTCTGCTCGGCGACGGGGCGATCGGAGTCGCGGTCGCCGACGCGGGCACGTCGAGCAGCGACGCCACCACCACGACGCAGGCCGCCCAGACGGCCGCGGGTGTCCCCACCGGACCGTACAACGCCGTGTACGTCGTCGCGCCGAATGCCGACAAGCTCAACGTCATCGGACGCCTTGAGAACATCGCGCCCGGCGAGCAGCTCTACGCGGCCCGGTTCCTCGACAAGCACGCGTTCCTCGTTACGTTCCGCCAGATCGACCCGCTCTTCGTCCTCGACCTGACCGACCCGAATAACCCGCAGAGCGTCGGCGAGCTGAAGATCCCCGGCTACAGCGACTACCTGCACCCCTACGGCGATAACCTCCTGATCGGCGTCGGTCGCTCGACGGAAACGTCGCCCTGGGGCGGCGTCGTGCGCAGCGGCCTGCAGCTCTCGCTCTTCGACGTGAGCGACTGGACTAACCCGACGCTGATCGAGCAGCTCGATCTCGGCGGCTACAACAGCGAATCCGACGTCAGCGTGACGCACAAGGCCTTCACGTTCCTGCCGGACCAGGGCTTGCTCGCGATTCCCGCCGTCCTGTATCCGACGGAC
The DNA here is from genome assembly GCA_903914415.1 of uncultured Phycisphaerales bacterium. GTDB lineage: Bacteria > Planctomycetota > Phycisphaerae > UBA1845 > Fen-1342 > Fen-1342. Next base: position 3,611 of record CAIWOY010000301.1, read on the forward strand.
TACGACCCGTACATCAACTCGGTTTACGTCGGGCCCAGTTTCGACGGCGCGCTTGTATACCAGGTCAGCCCGGCCGGATTCGAAGCCAAGGGGCGCGTCTCATCCGTCGTGTATACGGATGCGTACGGAATGACCTACGTGCAGTGGCGCCGGGCGGCATTCATTGGCCAAACGGCGTACGCCATAACCTCAGACGGCGTCCGCGCCGCCCCGCTGGCGGATATGAATACGACGACGACCGTCACGCTGCCCAGCGAAACGCCGTAAGCAATTGCTGCGCCAAGCACACGGCGCCAACTCGCGCCAACTCGCGCCGGATCGGCGCCAATCCTGGCGTCAGACATAAGCGCCGCGCAGCGAAGGACTTATGGGCCATCGCCGTTGCGCTGTCGCCAATTCCCCCTCCCGTTGTGTGCGTCGGCCACACCTTTCTGCTCAATTGCCCCCTCAAAACACCGATACGCCAGGAGATGACTTGGTCGCTCGGCATGGCACTGAGCTGCTAGTGGTGAGGGGCGGCTTCTGGGTCGACCCGTGCCGCGTTTCGCTGGTCGGAGGCCGGCGCCCGCGCACGCGACTTTGGCCCGGTTGATGGGGACGGCGTAACCAAGTTCATCGCCTGTTAACAGAAACCAGGCCGCAGAAGAGTGCGGCCAGCGCGCAGCTCGCGGCTATGCGCTACGTCGGGACAGCCCGACCAGGAGACGGCTCATGAGCCAGACGGTGACCGTTAGTCCGCTGACGCGAATCGAAGGACACCTCGCCGTGCACACCGAAACGGAGCCGGTCCAGTCCGGTGGCACCGAGCGGCACCGCGTCAAGAGCGCACGCTGCGAGGGCGAGATGTATCGCGGCTTCGAGCAGATCCTGCGCGGCCGCGACCCTATGGACGCCCAGCAGATCACCCAGCGGATCTGCGGCGTGTGCCCGGTTTCGCACGGCATCGCGTCGGTCCGGGCCCAGGAGATGGCCTACGGCATCCGCCCGAACCGCAACGGCCGGCTGCTGCAGAACCTGATCCTGGCGGCGAACTACCTGCACTCGCATATCCTGCACTTCTACCACTTGGCCGGGCTCGACTTCGTCGACGTCACCGCCGTCCTGAAATACTCCGGGGCCGACCGGGCGCTGAAAGCCGTCAAGTCCTGGGTGCAGGACGCGCTGAACCGCAAGGACCTCTTCGCGGCGGCGCCTCTGCTGCCGCGCTACGAGGGCGAGTACCTGACCGACGTGGACACCAACATCGCCGTCATCGCCCACTACGCCGAAGCTCTCGAGTTGCGGAAAATCTGCGACGAGATGGGCGCCATTTTCGGCGCGCGGCTGCCGCACAGCACCGCCCTGATTCCCGGCGGTGTCACGCAGGTGCCGACCGCCGAGCGCGTGTTGAGCTACGTCGGCCGGTTGCAGCGGGTGCAGAGCTTCATCAACGAGGTCTACATCCCCGACGTGGTCACGGTCGCCCAGGCCTTCCCCAGCTACTTCGACATCGGCCGCGCCGGCGGCAACTTCCTCTGCTACGGCGTGTTCGAGACGAACGACGGCGGCGAGAAGTTCATCCCGCCCGGCGTCGTCATCGACGGCAAGTGGGAGGCCCTGGATCCCGAGCAGATCGCGGAGGACGTCGCTTGCTCGCGCTACGCCGGCGGGGCGCCCCGGCATCCCAAGCAGGGCGAGACCAAGCCCGAGCCGCAGCGCAGCGGGGCGTATAGCTGGCTCAAGGCGCCGCGCTACAAGAACAACCCGATGGAGGTGGGGCCGCTCGCGCGGGTCGTCGCCGGTTATTTCAAACCCGGCGAATCCTGGATCAAGCGCGAGGTGGACGCCTTCCTCCAGCCGCTGAACCTGCCGGTCGAGAAGCTCTTCTCCGTGTTGGGTCGCCACGCGGCCCGGGCCCTCGAGGCGCGGTGGGTCGCGCGCGCGGCCCAGAAGTGGCTCGACGAGATCGAGATCGACGCTCCCGCCACGGCGCCCTTTGAGCTGCCGAAGACGGGCAGCGGCCACGGGCTGACCGAGGCGCCGCGCGGTGCGCTCGGCCACTGGCTCTCGATCGACGATTACCGCATCAGCAGTTACCAGTGTGTGGTCCCCACGACGTGGAACTGTTCGCCGCGCGACAGCCGTGGCCGGCCGGGCCCGGTGGAGGCGGCCCTGGAGGGCCTCGAAATCAAGGATACCACCCAGCCGATCGAGATCGGCCGCGTGGTGCGTTCGTTCGACCCGTGCATCGCCTGCGCCGTGCACTAGGTGCGCGGCCAGACGGACAACTTCACTGATCTGCGAACGGGAGATACACCCATGATCCCGTGTTCACGACGAGAATTCCTGCGAGCGGGTACGCTGTTGGCGGCCGGCCTCGGCCTGAGCCGGGGCGTCGCGTCGGCCTTTGCCCAGGGTCTGCAACGCCTGTTTGAGGGGCAGAAACGCGTGTTGTGGCTGCAGGGGCTCTCCTGCACCGGCTGCTCAATCTCCTTCCTGAACTGCAACGAGCCCGCGCCCCTGGACATCCTGACGCGCATGATCTCCCTGGTGTTCCACCCGAACGTCTCTGCGACGCAGGGGGCACAGGCGATCGAGACGATCCAGAAGCTCGTGGCCGAGGGCGGCTACTACTTGGTCTTCGAAGGTGCCGTGGCCCCCGGCATGCCCGAGGCGTGCATGCTCGGCGGCCGACCCCTCAACGACCTGCTGGTGGATGTCCTGCGGCGCGCCGACGCGGTGGTTGCCGCCGGCTCCTGCGCCGCGTTCGGCGGGATCCCCGCCGGCGAGGGCAACGCGACCGGCGCCGTCGGCCTGGCCGAGTTCATGCGCTCCAAGAACATCCCGACCGAGAAACGGCTGCTCAACTGCCCCGGCTGCCCCGTGCATCCGGACTCGCTCGTCGGCACGCTCGCCTACTTGGCCGGCAAGGGCTACCCCAGCGTCAACCCCGAGCTGCTCACGCCGGACATGATGTACAAGCACTCCGTGCACGACGACTGCCCACGTTTCCATTACTGGCAGAAGAACGCCTTCGCCGAGCAGTTCGGCGACGAGGGCTGCCTGTTCAAGCTCGGCTGCCTCGGGTCGCTGAGCCACACGAATTGCCCGCAGCGCCAATGGAACGGCGGCGTGAACTGGTGCATCCGCGCCGGCGCCCCGTGCATCGCCTGCACCAGCCCGGACTTCGTCAGGCGGCGCGCCTTCCCCTTCTATCGCAAGGGCGAGGCGTACCACGCCGTCGCGTACCAGGAAAAGGACCGCAAAGGGGATAAGTCATGATGCTGCGCCGCGCCAGCCTGGCCAAACGGATCTTCCTGCCCACGCTCGGCCTGTTCGTGTTCTCCATCGCCGCTGTCCTGACTGTGCAACACAAGCTGTACGTCAACAGCTTCGAGAAGACGCTCACGGCCGTCCAAGGCGGCACGCTCGACATGAACCGGGCCGCGGCCGAGGGCCTCATGCACAGCGTGCGTCTGGCCACCGAGCGCATGCTGCAGACCGGCGAGTACAAACAGTTCCAGGAGTTCGCCGAGCAGCAGCGCAAGCACATCGCCATGGACGAACTCTCGTTTGTCGGCAGCGACGCGAAGGTGCAATTGTCGTCGCCGCCCGACCGGGTCGGCCAGGCGGTCGAGCCGGAGCTCTGGAAGAAGGCGCAGGATGCAAACGACATCGTTCTGGTCGAGAACGACGCCTTCTACTCGCTGTACTACCCGCTGCGCGTGGACGCCGACATGCATCGCCTGCAGCCGAGCATGGAGGTCAACAACCTGTACGGCCTGCTGCACTTGCGCTTCAGCAAGGACCAACTGAATGCGATGGTGGGCGCGGCCCGCGGACGGTTCCAGCACAGCGTGCGCTCGGCCCTCGGGCTCTCGGTGGGCCTGGGCGTGGCCGCCTTGCTGGTTATGGCAGCGACGCTCTTGCCGGTCGTCGTGCGACCGCTCGTGCGGGCGCTGAACGACATTATCGCGAACCTGACCGGGCAATCGGACGCCCTCGCCGGCGTCTCCCAACAGCTCGCCCAGGCCAGCGAGGACCTCGCCAGCTCGGCTTCCGAGCAGGCCTCGTCGTTGGAGGAGACCAGCAGCGCCCTCGAAGAGATGGCCGCGATGACCCGGGCGAACGCCGAGCACGCCAAGCAAGCCAACGGGCTCGCCGCTGACGCCCAGCACGCCGCCGATGGCGGCACGCAAACGATGGGCCGGCTCACGCAGGCGATGACGGCCATCAACGAGTCGGCCGGCCAGATCGGCAAGATCATCAAGGTCATTGAGGGAATCGCCTTCCAGACTAACCTGCTGGCCCTGAATGCCGCGGTCGAGGCGGCCCGGGCCGGTGAGCAGGGCAAGGGCTTCGCCGTCGTCGCCCAGGAGGTTCGTAACCTTGCCCGCCGCGCCGCCGAAGCGGCCCAGCAGACGACCGGGCTCATCGAGAACGCGATTGGCCGGGCGCGCGACGGATCCGAGGTTGCCTGCGAAGTGGCCGACGTGCTGAGCGGGATCGCCGGCCAGTCGACGCGCGTCTCGGAACTGATCAGCACGATCACGAAGGCGTCCCAGGAGCAGGCCCAGGGGGCCGAGCAGGTCAATACTGCCGTCGCGCAGATGGACAAGCTGACGCAGCAGAATGCGGCGGGTGCGGCCGAGTCGTCCGCCTCCGCTGGCCGCGTGAGCCAGGAAGCCCAGGCCGTCAAGGGGACGGTCGCAAAGCTCGCAAACCTGGTCGGCGGTGCCGGGCGGCAGTCTGCTGCGGCGGAGCCATCCCCCGGCGCCGAGCCCGCCCCCGCAACGCCCCGGGTCACGCCCCGCTTGCAGGCCACGTGCGCACAGCGCGCGACGCCGCGGCCGACTGCGTCCGAGGCGCCGCCGGAGGTGTGCGTGACCTCGGATGACGATACGCAGAGTTTTTAGCCCCACCCGCCTCTGCGGCCCCGCGGCGAGCGCGCCCGCCGCGAAAGTCCGTGTCGCTCAGCGTCGCCGCTACGGTCGCTGCCGTCCGCCGCGGCCGGGGCCGCCGTCGCCGGGTCCGCCGCCAAAGGGCATTTGGATGCCGCGTGCGGTAGCCCGCGCCCGGAGGGCCGAGAAGTAGGCCATGTGCTGGGCTGTCTGGTCGGGGTTCCGTGACTCGGCGCGGGTCTTGCGCTCCTGCTGCGACATGGAAGCGAAGTCCGGCCGGTGCTGATTCGGCTGGGTCGTCGGCGGGCGCTGCGCGCGTTCCTGCTGGCGCCGGGCCTGTTCCTCTTTCATCCGCTTCTGCATCTCGGCCAGGTGCTTGTCGAGGATGGCGTTCTTCTGATCGGCCGGGGCGTCCATGTACTCCTTGATGTGCTTGTCGAGCTCCGCCTCCCGAATCTCCCGCATCCGCCGCATGACTTCACGCCGCTGCTCCTCGGTGAGGTCCGTCCGCTGCATGGTCTCGCGCATCGTGTCTCGCAGCTTCTCCGGGTCCGCCGACTGCGCTTTCAGGTTGTCTCTGGACAGCTCTGCCGGCAGCCCCGTCGGGTCTGGCGCAGGCCCACGGCGGCTCGACCACCCCCACGCTCCGGCGGCGGCGGCGACGAGCAGGCCGCTGCCAGCCACCAGCCAGACGCGTCGCGAGCTTATCCAAGTCAACATGGCGTGCCACTCCTAGTTTTCGAAGTCGGTCACATGTCCGTCGATGTACACGTAGCGCCGCGAACCGAGCGCTCCGGCCGGCGCATGGAAGTTATTGAAATCGCGAAAGATCCAAACCGAACTCGGCGCGATGACTTGTCCTGTACGGTCCCGGATCCGCGCCACGTACTCTTCGAGCGTCTGTCCAGCAAGCCGGTTCCGGTACTCGTAGCTCGAACGCTCCGTCTCGAAGTAGGTCTTATTCACATTGGGCGCCAGCCGTTCATTGTTCGGGTCGTCGCTGTAGCTCGAGATGTCATTCGGGCACCGAAACACCTTCTCCTGGTGCCCCGTGTCGTTGGCCAGCACGTCCGCGATGTAGATCGGGTCCGGGCCGTCCAGCGGCGCCGGACTGACCGAGGGCATGTACGACGCGTACGGCAACCGGTCATTCGCGGGTCCCAAATAGGTCCGCAGGGCGATCCCAATCTGCCGCAGATTCGACGCACACGCCGCCCGTTTGCCGCTGGCGCGCGCCCGCCCCAGGCTGGGGACGGCGATCGAGACCAGCAGCCCGATGATCGCCACGACCACCAGCAACTCAATTAGCGTAAAGGCCCGTTTCCAAACCACGCGGGACCCTGCTCCTCTCACATGTCGCCGCCGCGGCCGCCGTCCAATGCTCCGGCGGCCCGTGCGGCTGTACCACGGGGATATTATCGCCGGTATTGCGTCATCGTGCAGTCACCGGCGCGTAAAGTTGCGCAAAGCCCCGCTGACATTTCTTTACATTGCCGTGATATTGGCCTGTAGGCAACTTATGTCTTGCGGGTGCTCGCAGTGGCCATTTGGCGCGCAACCAACACCCCGGACCGGGCCTGGCTGAACGCCGCGGCGCGGTCCGGGGGCTTTGACCGTTCCTGTCCCGTGCATTTCGCAACTGAACACCCTATGCCGGGGTACGCGGGGCCTTCTGGGCCTTCATCTGGTCCAGGGTCGCCGCCTGCTCGGGAGTCGGCAGGGCGCGGAATTGCGTGCGGGCGGCTTCCCACCGCGCCTTGATCGTCGGCCGCTGATTCTCCAGGATCGTCGCGATGCTGGCACGCTGGGTGTCGTCCAGCCCGAGCCTGTCGGTCAGATGCTGCACGAGACGCTGCTGGCGCTCGTCGGGCGATAGCCGACCTGCCGCGCCACCGGGCTGCATCCCGTCCCAACCCGCGTGGCGGCCGAACGCTTTTCCACACGTTCCGCCCGCGGACGCATCCTTGCCGGAAGCCTGCGGCAGACTGTCGAACTTCGCCTTCTGCTCCTCCGTTAGCAGGCCGCGAATCTGCTCGCGCGCCTGGTCATGCAACGTCGTCACGTTCGTGTGCGGGTCATCGAGAATACTCTTGGCGCCGGCGGCTTGGTCGTTGCTTAGCCCCAACTCGCCCGCCAGCCGGTCGAGGTGCAACGGATGTTCGCGGCCGAAGCCGCGCTCGGCGTGCGGTCCGCCCCACGCGCCCGGCCCCCGAC
>CAIWOY010000302.1 GCA_903914415.1 uncultured Phycisphaerales bacterium
CACAGTTCACCGGCTGGGGGCCGGTGCCACACCGCCGAGCGGGCCGTCAAGGCAGGCTCTGGCACTGCGTGAGCATCTCAAGTATTCCCCACAAAGAGACGGAAGGCAAAGAGCGAAAGGAAGGTTGGTGGAGATAGGCGGATTCTGGCGGAGAAAGTCAGAAGTTAGACGGAAGAAGTCAGAAGTGGGCGGGCGGGCTCCTCACCGCGAAGGATGGAAGGACGCGAAGGAAGACACGGTTGGCGGGAATCGGCGGCGATGGTCGGGCGACGGCCCGGGTTGGCGGCGCGCCGGCGGGCGCAGGCGGCGACGCTGGATGAGGGTACACTGGTGTAATGGCAACCGATGGCGCAGGTGAGCATGGGGAGCTTGGCAAGGCGGCTTTCAGGCCTGGGACGTTTGTCGCGGCAGTGCTGATCGTCGCGGTGCCGGCCCCGCTGGCGTTCCAATTGCTGGGGCCGCCGGGTGCCGCCGTGACGATGTTTCTCGCGCCGGTCCTCGCGGGCTTGATCGCGAGCAAGAGCGGCGCGCGGCCGGTTTTCCGAGGGGCATCCGCATGTGCGCTGGGTACGCTCTTGTTTCTCCTCGCAGAAGGTCTGGTCACCGGCTACTTTCCGGACGCCGGACGCGACTTGGTGCCGTCATGTTTCGTGGTGATCTACTCCACTGCGGTGGGCGGGTTCGTGGCCTGGGGCGCATCGCGTCGTCGTCTAGTGCCTGAGGATGGGCCGCTACCACCAAAGAGCGACGCTTGAGAGGGCCACGCCGCATGGAGGGCAGGTCGGGTGTGACTAATTCTGTTGGGCCGTGAGTTTCCAGTAGTCTTGCCAGGCGTTGGAGTCCTGCAGCGCGGTGAGTTGGAGGCGCGTTTCGGCCCCGGCCGGGTCCCAGCGCATGCCCGGGGCTTTGACCCGCCGCGCCATGGTCTTGCACAGCGATTCGGTCGACCCGCTGCCGATGTCCCAGCCCTGGGCCCGGTTTTCGGCATACCGGATCGTGCTCGTCCACGCGCCCACGTAGTTCCGCAACCGCGACAGGGCGGGACGAACCGGGTGCTGTCGGGCTCGTACCGTCCTCAGTACAATCCAACCGGTTTGGCCGGGAGTCCTGTCGAGGAGACCGTGCGATGATCGAGCTGATGAAGAAGACGTTGCTGGCCGGCGTGGGGCTGACGCTGATGACCAAGGACAAGGTCGAGGAGATGGCCCGCGAGATGACCAAGAGCGCGCAGATGTCGAAAGAGAAGGGCGAGGAGTTCGTGAAGGAAGCAGTGGCCCGGGCCCAGAAGGGCCGCGAGGACCTGGAGGCCGCCGTGCAGCGCGTCGTCAGCGAGACGCTCAAGAAGACCAACCTGCCGACACGCGACGACCTCGCCCGTCTCACCGCCCGGATCGAGCAGCTCGAGCAGACGCTCGCCGCGCGGTCTGGGTAGCGGGCCCCTTGTCATGCCGCACGGCCTGCGCGTGCGGGCGTGGCGGCCGACGACCATGACCATCCGCCGCATCGGCATTGTCTCGCGCACCTACCGGCATGTGAACCGATACCGGCAGGTCCTCACCGTGCTCATCAAGTACGGCTTCGGGGACCTCGTCGACCGGCTCCGCATCAGTCAGTACCTCGAAGTTGGTCTCCAGCTCATCGTGCGCGAGCGGCGCGAGCACATCGCCGCCCTGAGCACGGCGGAGCGCGTGCGGATGGCGCTGGAGGAGCTGGGGCCGACGTTCATCAAGCTCGGGCAGGTGCTCTCGACACGCCCGGACGTGGTGCCGGCCGAGCTGATCGACGAGCTGACCGAATTGCAGCAGCACGTGCCGCCGTTCCCGTTCGAGCAGGCGCGCGAGATCGTCGAGGCCGACCTGAAGCGCCCGCTCGCCGCCCTGTTCAGCCACTTTGACCCCGCGCCGATCGCGGCGGCCTCCATCGGGCAGGTCCATCGGGCGACCCGCTTCGACGGCGAGGACGTGGTCGTGAAGGTGCAGCGGCCGAACATCCAGGCGATGATCGACGTCGATCTCGAAATCCTGCTGCATCTGGCCACGCTGATCGAGCGACACGTCGAAGGCTGGCGTATGTACCGTCCCAGCCGGGTCGTCGAGGAGTTCAGCCGCGTGATCGAGCGCGAGCTGGATTTCGCGACCGAAGCCGCCCACCTGGAGCGGTTCGCCCGCCAGTTTGCCGGTGACGACACGATCTACGTGCCGAAGGTCTTCCGCGACATGACCACGCGGCACGTGCTGACGCTGGAATACGTGGACGTGATCCCGATGACGGACGCTGCGGCGTTGCAGGCCGCCGGCCTGGATCCGCGCGTGCTCGCCCACCGCGGGACGGAGCTGACGCTGAAGCAGATCTTCGTGCACGGCTTCTTCCACGCGGACCCGCATCCCGGCAACGTGTTCGCCCTGCCGAACAACGTGATCTGCCTGCTCGACTACGGAATGATGGGGCGGCTGGACCGGCGCGGGCGCGAGCGTTTTGCCGACCTGCTGTACGCGGTCGCCACACGCGACGAGACCGCGGTCACCCGGGCGCTTTTGCAGCTCACCGAGCACGACGAGGTCGAGCCCGACCCGGCGCGCCTCGAGCGCGACGTGGCCGAGTTCATCGACGTCAACATCCCGGCCACGCTCCGTGACCTCAGCTTCGGCAAGCTCGTGCGCGAGTTGCTCAACCTCGTCAGCCGCCACCACCTGTCCATCCCGCCCGACCTGGTCACGATGATGAAGGCCGCGGCGACTGCCGAGCAACTCGTCGCCCGGCTGGACCCCGAGCTGAACGTGATCGCCGAGGCCGAGCCCTACGTCCGCCGCCTCAAGCTGGCCCGCGTGCGGCCGCAGCGGCTGTGGCGGGAGGCCATGGACTCCGGCGGCGAGCTGCTGCAATTGGCCCACGAGATCCCCGGCGCGGTACGCGACCTGCTGCGGCTGACGAAGCGCGGCGAGATGAAGATCGGATTCGAGCACCGCGGGCTGGAGCACATGCTCGACGTGCACGAACGCATCTCGAACCGCGTCTCGTTCGCGATCGTGGTGGGGGCGTTGATCGTCGGATCGTCGCTGATCGTGCAGTCGCGCATCCCGCCCACCTGGCACGACATTCCGGTCATCGGCCTGGTTGGCTTCCTCGCCGCCGGGGGGTTCGGGTTCCTGCTGCTGGTGTCGATCATCCGGCACGGCCGGCTGTGAGCGGCGCACGGCGCGAGACCGCGTCCAGCGCGACCCCGCTCATGAGACAGGAACTGCTCTGCGGCTGCGCCGTCGCAGGTATGCGAGTCCTGCCAGTACGCCGCCCCCTGTCAGCATGACGATGACCGCCGCGAGCAGCGACCACACCGTGATCCAGTCCGCCAGCGTGGCAAATTGGAGCCGCAGCATCCGCGACGCCCCGAATACCTGCACCGCGACAGCCAGCACGGTCAGCACATAGCTCACGTACGTGATCCGCCCGCGCATGCCCAGCGCGACGAGCAGCAGAAGCAGCGGCGTCGCGTCGAGCAGGTAGCGCGGGCCGAACTGCACCCACCCGCTCCCGTTGAAACACAGCAGCGCGGCCAGCAGGGGTGCCACGCCCAGCAATACCGCCGCGGGGAACGCCGACCAGCGCCGCCAGATCAAGAAGATGTAGACCAGCGGCGGCGTCATCAGGAAAACGCTGTTGCCGCTGGGGTCGTAGGACAGCCGCCCGTGGGTGTCGGTGGGGAAGTTGCAGTTCCAGAAATAGTACTTGAAGTTCTCGGGGACATAATGCAGCGAGAACGTGCCGTACTTCTCGTACGACTCGAGAAAGCGCGGGTTGCCGCGCGTGCGAATCTGGATGCCCATCCCGCTTTCGGACAAACTGCCGAACCGGCCGTAGTTGTAAAGGCCCTGTACGCCCACCGCGAGGGCCGCGGGGACGCAAAAGGCGATCGCTCGCCGCAGGGCCGGGGCGATGCGCGCCCGGACGGGTTCGTGGTTCGAGCCGCGCACGCGAATCCAGATCAGCGCGAGGAAGAACAGCCCCAAGGCGGCCACCACGCTTCGCCCGAGGATCGCCGTCCCGAAGAACGCGCCACACAGCAGCCAGTCGCGCGTCCGGTTCGCCGGAGAAACGGCGGCAACCAGCGCCAGCAGCAAGGCGCCGAGCGTGACAATCTGAACCGCGAACCAGATCTGGCCCGCGCACGCGAGCCAGAAGTGCGACGTGCCGAACGCCAGTAGCAGGGTCAGCGCAACGCGACACGCGCCCGACGTCGAACACAACCCAACGCGATTCGCTCGGCACAGCAGCCAGTAGAACAGGCCGATGTTGGCCGCGCCGAACAGCGCGCTGATCCACAGGTCACTGACGCCCAGGCCGAAGAGCGCGACGAACGGCATCATCAGCACCGGGGTCAGCGGACCCCAGTAGCCGTAGACTTTGCCGTCCAACAGCGCGTAGTCGTGATACACGATCTGCCGCAACTCCTTGTCGACGAGCGCTTCGCGGTCCTCCGGCGTGAGCGTCGTCCCGGCCGCCCTCATGCGCCGCTCCACGCTGGCTTCCCGCGCTGGACGCAGACGGTCCATCTTCCATTGCAGGGCTTCGCGGCGCACGGGCAGTTGGCCGTGCAGCAACGCGTCGGCCATGAAGATGTGATGCGGGTTGTCTGACTGGCGGAAGTCGAAGTAGAAGTCCCCCGCGATGAGGAGGTACACGAATCCGCTCGCGGCGGTCAGGGCGAGGGCCCCGGCGGCGACGCGCACCGGCGGGGGGGAGCGGGGGCCGTCGACATCCTCCCGCACCGGCTCTTGCGTCCGTCCGCGCGTCGATGCTCGTCCCGCGGTCGCCATCGCGGCCCATCGTAGCGTTGCGGTATGGCCCCCGGAAGCGTTCCGCGCGTGCGGCGACGAATGGAACGGCTACCGGCGACGAGCCGCTTCGACCAGCGCCTCGAACAACCGCCGGTGCTCCGGCCGGTCGGTCAGATCCTCGGGATGCCACTGCACGGCCAGCAGGAACCGGCCGTCCATGTCTTCCGACGCCTCCAGAATGCCGTCCGACGTGAACCCGACTGGCTGCAGGCCGCGACCCTGATGCGCGACGTCGACGGCCTGGTGATGGCGGCTGTTGGTCTCGATCTCCGTCGCGCCGACGATCTGTGCGAGCCGCGAGCCCGGCGTGATTCGCACGGGATGTGCGTTCGGGTCCTTTGTGTAGTGTGTCAGCGGCTCGGGGCGTTTGAAGTCCGGGAGGTGCTGAACCAACTGCCCGCCGCGCCCGACGTGCGCCACTTGGAAGCCGAGGCAGATCGTGAGGATCGGCAGCCGCTTCTCGTCGGCCCGCCGGAACAACTCCAGCTCGAATGCGTCGCGCCGGGGGTTCATCACGTGCGTCTCCGGATCCGCCGGCGCCCCGTAGTGCTCCGGGACGATGTCCGACCCGCCCGTAAACAGCACGCCGTCGCAGCGCTGGAGCAATTGATCCAGAACCGCCGGGTCAGCCTCCGGCGGCAACGGCAACGGGCACGGCAGCCCGCCGGCCGCGAAGATGGCGTCCATGTAGGTCGCATTCAGGCTGAGCTGCAAGCGGTTTGGGTCCGACTGGCTTGGTCCGAAGCTGCACGTGATGCCGATGACCGGGCGCATGTTCTTCTCGCGTACTTGTGTGGCACTGGCGGCCGGGCGGCCCTGCGTACAACCCGCCACCAGCAAGCTAATCATAGCGACCGTGAGCGCGAGCGCCGCGGCTGACCGGCCGCCCACGCGACCACTCCGCGGGGTCGTCTGCGTGTGGCCGCGTGTGCGTGTGCTGGGCGGCATCGGTCTCGCTCCTCGGTCGCCTCGGGCAGGCGCGCTACTCAGGGTTACATGGTACGAGATGACGCGTTGGGTCGCCAAGGGTGCCAACGGGTGTTCGGATGGCGCGATAAGAACACGGTTTGGAGCGTGTGGATCGAAGGGTGCCAAGAGTATCAAGTTTGTAGGGGGCGCAAATGGCACTCTTGAACGAGGGCGCAGGAGCGGAGGGCCGAAGGGGCGCAGGGGCGGGAAGGTGCTCAACGAGCATCTTGGAGGGGCGATAATATCGCGTTTTTGGGCGTTGGAACGTAAGGTTCTCAAGATGCTCGTGTTTGTAGGGGTCGTAAATGAGACTCTTGAAAACGGGCGCAGGGGCCACGGGGCCGAGGGACCGAGGGGCCCAGGGCTGGAGGGGCGGAGGCGGCATACTAGGATTACTAGCACAGGGCGGGCCGCGCGTCAAGGCACGGCGGCGGGGTGGCGGGTTTGGGCGGGTTTTGCGTGAGATTGGCGGCAGGCGGCGGGGATTCACCGCGAAGGACGCCGAGGACGCGAAGGACAGACCCGTTTGTCAGAGGCGGTCCGCAGATTGCACAGATTGACGCAGAACCGGGGCGGGGAAACACGGCGCGAGAGCACAGGCACATGCGCTGGCGGGAACACTGCTTGAGAGCAGTGGCACACGGGTCAGGGGGCGGCGGGCCAGGATTGGGCGGCTTGTTCGGCGTCGGCGAGCTCTTCGTCCCGGCGGTGGTAGCCGCAGGTTTCGATTAACTGGCGGGCTTCGGCGAGGTCGGCGTGGGGGCCGGTGGGCCAGGGGTAGGGCTGGCGGGGGCCGAAGAGGCGGGCGCGGTGGAGGAGGATGTCGGCCATGAACAGCTTCATGGGGCCGCGGGCGGCGATCTGCCAGGCTTCGTCGAGGTCGGCCTGGGCGCCGGCGGGGTCGCCATCGAGGACGCGGAGCCAGGCACGCGAGAGGAGGCCGCGGGGGATGTAGTCCTGGTGACCGGCTCGGCGGAGACCGTCCATGGCAGCCTTAACAGTCCGCCGCAGAACTTGATTTCCAGCGGGTTTCACGCGGCGACGCGGCGATCATGACCAACGAACGTCGGCCAGTCCATGATCGCGGGAATGGCCGTCCAACGTCGCAGACGCGCCACCAGGCCA
>CAIWOY010000303.1 GCA_903914415.1 uncultured Phycisphaerales bacterium
CACCTCAAAAGGGTGAACTCTGCCCCGACCCGCCCCCGACGGCCAAGGTGGGCGACAAGCCGACGACCACGCCGGCCAGTGCACCCGCGACGGCCAGGAAGCTGCCGCGCATGGTGGACCTGGGCGCCGACAAGTGCATCCCGTGCAAGAAGCTGGCGCCGATTCTCGAGGAGCTCAAGAAGGAATACGACGGCCGCGTCACGATCGACTTCATCGACGTGTGGAAGAACCCGAGAGCGGGCGATCCCTACAAAATCCGCGTCATCCCCACCCAGATCTTCTACGACCGCGACGGCAAAGAAGTCTGGCGGCACGAGGGCTTCCTGCCCAAGGAGGACTTCGTCGCGAAGTTCGCCGAGCTGGGGGTGAAGTAGATGTTCGAGCAGTGGGCGCAGAGCTTGGCCGAGATCATGCGGACCAACATCTGGCTGGCCCCCCTCGCCGCCCTCGTCGGCGGCCTGCTGACCGCCGCCAACCCCTGCGTCCTGGCCGCCGCCCCCCTGATGGTCGGCTACGTTGCCGGTCAGGAGAAGCGCACGCTGGGGCGGTCATTTCTCCTCTCCCTGACTTTCGCCGTCGGCCTGACGCTCATGTTCGGGCTGATCTGGTTCGGCGTCTGGTCGGCGAGCACCCTGTTGCCGACGGCTTGGTGGAAGTACGTCGCCGTGGTCGTCTGCCTGCTCATGGGTCTGCACCTGCTCGGCGTGCTGCGTTTTCGCATTCCGGCGCCGTCGGGGTTGCAGCCGAAGCAGAAGGGCTTCCTCGGCGCCCTGCTGCTCGGTCTGCTGTTTGGGCTCATCTCCATGCCTTGCGCCGGCCCCGTGCTCGCGGCCCTGATCGTGGTCACGCCGCTCTACGGGCTGGCCTTCGGGATCATGCTCCTGGTCGCGTACAGCCTGGGTCACTGCGGCCTGGTGCTGGTCGCCGGCACGTCGATCGGCCTGGTTCAGAAGCTCGCCGATTCCAAAGGCTGGACGCGCGGCACGGACATCCTGCGCCGCATCGCCGGCGTGCTGATCTTCGCCGTGGGGGTCTGGCTGCTGTTAATGGAATGACGCTAAGCCGGCCGGCGCCGCTGCCTGCCGCGCGTCGTCCGGCGTGCTGACCGCGCCGCGAGCCACTTCTTGAAGGACGCTTGGCTCTCGCCGGACGGTCGTCCCGCCAGCAGGTTCTCGACGCTGATGTCTTCGTCGATGTCCTCCCAGTGAATGCCTTGGCCCCGCCCGATCAGGCGCCAGTGCTTCCGCTCCGCGCGCGTCGCGTAGGACAGCCGGGGAAACCATGCGAGCGGCACCGAGATCGTGCGTCCGTCGCTCAGCTCGACGCTCAGGGTGTCGTCGTCGATGCCCACGCTCTCGGCCGTTGGAATCGTGATCTCAGCCGCAGAAATAGTCATTCCAGGCCTCCAAGAGGCGCGTGTGGTGCGCGCGCAGGAGCTTCTGAATGCGGGCGATATCCCGCCGCGCGAAGCCGTCGCTCCGTTCCAGCCGGATCGGGTCCAGCCAGAACTTGGCGACTTTGCCCGCGTGCTCAATGTGGACGTGCGGCGGTTCATCATGATCGCCCGCATAGAAGAAAAAGCGGTACGGACCGACTCGGGCCACTGTTGGCATCAGCGCCTCTCATCCCGGTATTCTGCTGCTGCGTGGGATGTCGCCGCGGGTTGTGACCGGTGCTCCCGGAGCGTGATCGGTTTTTGCCAATAGCATTGTCCAGCGTCGCGCCGAGGTGTCAACGCCGTGCGAGGGGCGCGGTGGGGGAGCGGCCGGGGCTGGCGGTCTGCGGGGCCTCCCGCTAAATCACCGTGCGCGAAACCGCGGCGCCGAGCCGAGCCGGCGTGTCCTCACGCCGGTTCGGCGGGCTGAGGACAGCCCGGCTCTGTTGCGGCATTGCGCACGGTGATTTAGAATCCCACCCAATTCGCTGGTGGCGGCGGCGCCCAACGTGTCGCCGGCGAGTGTGTCTTCTATCCCGAGCGAGCAGGGGCCGACGTGTGAAGTTTGTCCTGATCGACCGCATCATCGAGTTGGAGTCCGGGCGGCGAATCGTCGCCCAGAAGGCCCTGTCGCTGGCCGAGGAGTACCTGGCGGACCATTTTCCGCGCTTCCCCGTGCTGCCCGGCGTGCTCATGCTCGAGGCCCTGGTCCAGGCCGCCGCCTGGCTCGTCCGTGAGAAGCTGGATTTTGCCCCCAGCCTGGTGTTGCTCAAAGAGGCGCGCAACGTTACCTATAAGAGCTTCGTAACGCCCGGGCAGGTCTTGACCGTCGAGGCCGTCTGCCAGGAGCTAACGGAGCCGCAGAGCACGTTCGCGGCCCGCGGGCACCTGGACGGGCGCGAGATTGTAAAGGGTCGTTTAACGCTCCGGCATCTGAGCCTGGCCGCCCGCGGGGCGGACTGGGCCGAGACGGACGCGAAGCTGCGCGCCCGACAGCGCGAGTTGTTTGGTTTGCTTTGGAAGGGCTGCCCGGCCGGTCACGCGGCGGGTATGTCGCTGGACAAGTAGGCGCTATCGAGTGGAAGGAGCCGTTCATGGCTACACCGTCCCGGCCAGAGATCTTCAAGAAGGTTCAGCAGGCGCTGGTCGACGCCCTCAGCGTCGAGGAGGATGAGGTCCGCGAGGACGCCACCCTCACCGGCGACCTCCAGGCCGAGTCGATCGACATCCTCGACATCGTCTTCCGTCTTGAGAAGGTGTTCAACATCAAGATTTCGCAGGAGGAGTTGACGCCGCGCGACATCCTCAGCAACCCCGATTACGTCAGCAACCGCAAGCTCAACCCCGCCGGCCTCGCGGCCCTCAAAGAGCGGGTCAAGCACGCCGACTTCACGAAGTTTGCGCAAGACCCCGACATCGACAAGATTCTCGACGTCTTCACCGTCGGCACGATCGTGAACTTCGTCGAGGCCAAGCTGGCCGCGGCCAAATGAGGTAGCCGGTGCGCTGGATCTGGTTCGACCGGTTTGAGGAGTTCGTGCCGGGCGAGCGGGCCGTGGCCGTCAAGAACGTCACGCTCGCCGAAGACCACCTCCACGACTACTTCCCGGCGTTCCCGGTCATGCCCGCCAGCCTGATGATCGAGGGCATGGCCCAGACCGCGGGCATCCTCGTCGGCCACGCCCGCAACTTCGCCGAGAAAGTCATCTTGGCCAAGATCAAGCAGGCCGTCTTCCACGAGCTCGTCCGCCCCGGCGACCAGGTCCGTTACGACGCCCGTATCGAGCACCTCACCAACGCCGCGGCCACGACTCACGGCGAGATTCGCTGCGACGGCCGGCTCGTCGGCGAAGTGGACCTCGTCTTCTCGCACATTGACCAGAACATCAGCGGGCTGGAATTCCCCGCGGAGAACTTCGTGTTCACCGAGGAGTTCATGGCCCTGCTCAAGACCTACACCCAACGCGACACGGAGAGGATCACGCTGTGAACACCGCTACCGGCGCGACGCCCGTGCTCCCCGCCCGCCGCGTGGTCATCACCGGCCTCGGACCCATCACCCCGATCGGCATCGGCGCGAGCGCGTTCTGGAGCGCCCTGCTGGAGAAACGCTCGGGCATCCGCCGCGTGCGGGCCTTCGATCCCAGTCAGTTCCAGTCGCAGATCGGCGGCGAGATCGACGGCCTCAGCGTCGGCGACTATGTGCCCAAGAGCTACCGCAAGGCCGCCAAGATCATGGCCCGCGACATCGTCCTGGCCGTCGCCGCCGCCCACCAGGCCGTCACCGACGCGAAATTGCAGACCAAGTGCCTGCTCGAGCGCGGCGAGGTCCAGGGCGGGCCGAATCTCGACATCACGCGCTTCGGGGCGAACATCGGCGCGGGCCTCATTTGTGCCGACCTGCCGGAGTTGGCCGAGGGGCTGCACAGTGCGAGCGCGGGCGGGCAGTTCAGCTTCGCGCGCTGGGGGACCGAGGGCATGAACAACCTCACGCCGCTCTGGCTGCTCAAGTTCCTCCCCAACATGCTCGCCTGCCACGTCACGATCGTCCACGACGCCGAGGGCCCCAGTAACACGATCACCTGCGGCGAAGCCAGCAGCCACCTCGCGATCGGCGAGGCGTTTCGCACCATCACGCGCGGCGCGGCCGACGTGTGCATCTGCGGCGGCGCGGAAAGCAAGGCCAATCCGATGGCCCTGCTGCGGCAGGGGCTGGGCCGGCGCCTCAGCCGCCGCAACGACACGCCGGAGCAGGCTTGCCGTCCCTTCGCCGCCGACCGCGACGGCACCGTCGTTTCCGAAGGCGGCGGCCTGGTGATTCTCGAAGCCTTGGAGCATGCGCAGAAACGCGGCGTGCGCATTTACGCTGAGCTCGTGGGGTTCGGGGCCGGACACGACGCGTACACGCCAGCCCAACCGAGCGTGCCGCACCCCGCGGGTCGGGGTTGCGCGGTCGCCATGCGCAAAGCCCTGAAGGACGCCGGCATCGCGCCGTCCCAGGTGGACCTGGTGGCGTCGTTCGCCGCCGGACTGGTCGAGCATGACCGCTCCGAAGCGGCGGCGATCCGCGGCGTGCTGGGCGACCGGGCGGCGGCCGTCCCCGTGATGAATGTGAAGGCCGGAATCGGCAACAACGGCGCCGGCAGCGGCGCCATCGACTTCATCGCCGCCGTGCTCGCGGTGCACTACGGCACGATCCCGCCGGCGTTCAACAGTACGCCGATGGACCCCGCGTGCGGCTTGAAAGTGATCGCGGACGGGCCGGTCGATGCCCGCGTGGGCTACGCCGTCTCGACCGCCTACGCCCTCGGCGGCGGCCAGAACGCCGCCCTCGTGCTCAAGCGCTTCAAAGAGTAGCGTCCGCTGTGCGGACCGACTGAGAGCTTCATGATGAACCGTCGCGTCGTCATCACCGGCATGGGTTGGATCACCCCCCTCGGCCTCGATATCGAGGGCGTGTGGAAGCGCCTCTTGGCTGGCGAAAGTGGCATCGCCCCGACCACGATCTTCGACGCCCGCACCTTCCCCACCCAGTTCGCGGCCGAGGTCAAGGGCTTCGATCTCAAGCGCTTCCTCGGCCCCCACTATGAGCCGCACAAGCTGTGCAGCCGCAACGCCGGCTTCGCGCTCGCGGCCGCCGAGATGGCCTGGCGTGACGCCGGCCTCAACGGCGCCCCAACCCACAATCCGGAAATGGTCGGCGTGTACCTCGGCGGCGGCGAAGGCCCGATCGACTTCGACAACTTCGTCGCGGCGGCCATCGCCGGCTGGGACCCCGAGAAACGCGAGCTTGATTCGATTCGCTGGGCGCAGGTCGCGGCCGAGCGTCTCACTGCGGTCAAGGAGTTTGAGCAGGACCCGAACTGTGCCGCGGGCCACATCGCCTGCCGCTTCAACGCCCAGGGGCCGAATTTCAACACGCTCACCGCCTGCGCCGCCAGCACGCAGGCCCTCGGCGAGGCCGCTTTCCTGATCCGCCGTGGCGACGCCGACGTCATGATCTCCGGCGGCGCCCACAGCATGATCCACCCGCTCGGCGTCACCGGCTTCAACCGCCTGACGGCCCTCTCGACGCGCAACGACACTTGCATCACCGCGTCGCGTCCGTTCGACCGCACGCGCGACGGCTTCGTCCTCGGCGAAGGCGCCGGCATCCTCATCCTCGAAGAGTTCGAGTCCGCCAGCCGCCGCGGCGCCCGCATCCTCGCCGAGATCATCGGCTACGGCTCGACTGCGGACGCCTTCCGCGTCACCGACATGCATGAGGACGGCCGCGGGGCGATCGCCGCGATGCGCGGGGCCCTCGCCGACGCCCGCGTCCGGCCGGACGAGATCGACTATATCTCCGCCCACGGCACGAGCACCGAGGAGAACGACAAGGTCGAAACGGTGGCGATCAAGTCGGTCTTCGGCGACCACGCCCGGAAGGTCCCGATCAGCAGCGTCAAGAGCATGTTCGGGCACCTGATCGCCGGCGCCGGCGCCGTCGAGTTGATTACGTGCCTGCTGGCGATCCGCGACGGGCTCATCCCGCCGACGATCAACTACCGCGAGCCCGACCCCAACTGCGATCTCGACTACGTACCCAACCAGTCGCGCAAAGCCACCGTCCGCACCTGCCTCAGCAACAGCTTCGGCTTCGGCGGCCAGAACGACACGCTCATCGTCCGCGCGTTGTAGCGCCGGCCGGCTGTCACCCGCGCGCGGCCCTCGTTCGCCGGCGCGCCTCGCGCTACCGAAACCGAGCTGCGACCAAGTCGTTAAACTCCGCCCCCAGCGCCGTCTCGTCCAGTGCCACGATGCGCCCGTCGCGCACCACCTCCCGCCCCGCGACGAACACCCGCTCGGCTCGCGGCGGATCGCACAGCACCAGCGCCGCCAGCGGGTCTTGCGCCGCCGCACCGGCCAGCGCGACGTCGTCCCGGCGAAACATTGCGAAATCCGCCGCGGCGCCGACGTTCAGGTGTCCCAGCTCCGGCCGATTGAGGCACGTCGCCCCGCCGCTTGTGGCCAGCTTGAACGCTTCGACGACCGGCAGCAGGGGGGCGCCGCTATTCTCGCACGCCGTAGTTGCCCGCGCGACAAGTAGCGCCTGCCGCGCCTCGGCCAGCACATTGCCGCCGTCGTTGCTGCTCGATCCGTCCAGCCCCAGGCCCGCGCGCACGCCCGCCGCCAGCATCCGGCCGATCGGCGACAGCCCGCTGCCCAGCCGCATGTTCGACGTCGGGCATAGGCTGACGCCGGTCCGCGTGCGCGCCAGCAGCCCGATCTCCTCGTCGTTCGCATACACGCAGTGCGCCAGGTAGACATCCGCGCCGAGCCAGTCGAGCTCGGCCAGGAACTGCACCGGCCGCCGCCCGAATTTCTCGACGCAGAACGCCTCTTCCTCGCGCGTTTCCGCCACGTGCGTGTGCAGCAGCACGCCGCGCTCCCGCGCCAACTGCCGCGTGTCCCGCAGCAACTCGCGCGAGACGGCGAACGGCGAGCACGGCGCCAGGTCGATCCGGCGCAGGGCGTACGGCTTCGGGTCGTGGTACGCGTCGAGCACTCGCACGCAGTCCGCGAGGATGTCCGCGTCCCGCTCCACGCAATCGTCCGGCGGCAGCCCGCCGCCGCTTTGCCCGAGGCTCATGCTGCCCCGGCACAGGTGCAGGCGGATGCCCAGCGCGGCGGCCGCGTCGAGCACCGCCTCCATCCGCACGTCCGTGTGCGGCGGAAGCATGTAGAAATGATCGCTCGTCGTCGTGGCCCCGTGCAGCAGCAGCTCGGCGATGCTCACTTTCGCGGCCAGGTTGACGGCGCGGTAATCCAGGTGCCGCCAGCGCTCGTACAGCTTCAGCAGCCAGCCGAACAGCCGCTCATCCTGCACATCCCGCAGACACCGCGTCAGACTCTGGTACAGGTGGTGATGCGTGTTGACGAGCCCGGCAATGGTGATGCACGCGGCCCCCGGGATGACCGTGTCGAATTCGCGGCGGTCGACGCGGTCCTGCAACTCCGCCGCGGGCGCGAGCGCCGTCACGCGCCCGTCCTCGAAAACCAGGCTGTGGTTCGCCAGCGCACGCACTTCCCGCCCGGCCGGCGTAACCAGCGTCGTATCGTGCACAATGCTGGGCATGTGGCTCGCTCCTCGTCGCTGGAACGTGGCGGCCCGCTCGCCGCGCGTTTTCACCACCGGCGATTGTAGCCTCCCGCGCCTCCGATCCGCACCGCGCCCGCCGTCCGAACCCCGCCCGCAAGGGCGTGGGCCTTCCGCTCCAGCAGGCGTAGGGTGGGCACTGCCCACCATTCTGCTGCGTGCTCCGTGCCGCCGCGTGATCCGAACGCGCAGACACGTAGGGTGGGCACTGCCCACCATTCTGGTGCGTGCTCCGTGCCGCCGCGTGATCCGAACGCGCAGACACGTAGGGTGGGCACTGCCCACCATTCTGGTGCGTGCTCCGTGCCCCCGCGTGATCCGAACGCGCAGCGCAAGCAAGCGCGCCCCGGAGTCCAACCGCACTCCGTAATCCGCCCCGCCATCGGTGAGGTAGCCCACCCCTCTGAAACCTGCGATCCGAGATTTGCGATCGCCAATGCAGCAGGAATACTGGGAATTTATCCGCCGCCTTCTGCGTCTGCTTCGGCAATCTCGTCAAGGCAGCCCTGCACGGCCTCTTCCTCGGTTGTGGCGCTATAGTCATGGTATCCACCATGCTTATCAACGCCGTGAGCAGTGTAGATCACCTGCTGGGAAACAGGATCGTCGTCGCGCGCGACTCTAATCTCGCCGGCCATAGTTCTAGTCCCTTCTGCGAACGCCCCGGCTCCGGTTCGGCCAGCTCGCGAGCCCTAACCGGCAGCCGGTTGTTCGCCCCTATTCTACGGTCCCCGACCGTGCCTTGAGGTCCCAAAGTGCTCATCAGCGGACTACTTCGGTAGGTCGGATGGCTCAACTTGCTTGAAGGTAACATCGCGTGGACCAAAGAACCGTCGTGTGTAGTTTTCCGGAGCTGGCACCACTTCCCATTTCCCTTTCATCTTCGTAACCCTCATACCGTCAATATACGAGTCCGCCACTGAGGATGTCGCTGTTGGTTCAGCAGAACGCCAGTCAGACCAAGTCTTGTCTGCCGCTGCTCCAGAATAGGGCTGTGGGGCATAACGGCGAAATGAACTGTAGAGGCGAACCGATCCGGCCCATTCCACTCCGTTCAGTTTGTCCGCTTCGCTGAGCGTGCTGGCGGAAACCTCCAGTTTGATGCCCCGTAGTTCAAAGACTGTCTTCGACGCCCCCGTCCCTACAGCCCCGAAGCCCGAGGGATGGGTTTCCACGGTAATCTCGCAAAGATAAGTCGATCCGCCGATCTGTGTTAGTTTCCAGCATTCCTTCGCACGTTTCACTGCCTCCTTTTCGACCGAACTGCCGCAGCCGCCCGAGATCGCCAACACAACGATCGTTATCATGGGAACGATGCTTTTCATCGCCTTGCCTCCTGGGTTCAAGACATGACCCGCTCGTGTCCACGCGCGCGACGGGGTGCTAGGTCGGCGCTGCACCGGGCGACTACGCCATCCGTTCAACAGCTTCCCGGAGCCAGGCAGCCCAACTCTCCACTAGCGCACTCGTCTTCGGAACCGCCGTTGTCCAAGACTCCGTAGGGGTCAGCAAGACCGTCTTCTCCTGCCTGTGGCTCGTGTAGGTCAGAGCGATGTACTTCAGCTTGATCGGCTTGGCCCACCGAGAGTAATGGCCTACCTCGATTCTCTGAATCGATCGGAGCGGAATGTCGCACGCCAAGTTACTCACCTCACAGACCAGTGCCTCTGTGTTCAAGGTGAGGCTGCCTTTTGCGCGGTAGATCCAGATGAACCGACCCACGAACGTGCGGACGTGTTCCGGCGTGGAAAAATAGCAACACGCTTGGGCGCGGGTTTTCTCTGCGGCCACCGCTGGCATGGTCTTCCTCCTTCGCCAAACAACAATTAGGCCGATCCGCATAAGATGCAGAGTTTTGGTATCCTGTTCGTATAACACGCCGCGGGGTTTCTTGCCGAAGGCGCATTGACCTCTTTGTATCCAGTTGCTTGCTGCCCGTCCAGCGGTTTATGACGCCATGCTATGCGGATCGGCATAAGAATCTGCCCGGCAAAGCGCATCGGCCGGACTGCGAACTTCCAGGCGCCCCAGCAGCTGCGGCTGCGATGGCGTAGCCGGGCGCGACGTGGATGGGCCGCCGCCGGGCGAGCGTCCACGGTCGGGCACGTCGGTCCTCCTGTCGGTCCTGGCAGAGATGCGGACGACGGGCCTCGACGGGGAGGCCCCCGCGTCTGATTGGACTATACCAACTCGGCGGGTCGGGTGCAATCAGGACAAACGGCGCGGCCGGGCGCGTTTGCAGCCCTCCGGCGCGGCCCAGCCCCGGCCCTCCGACTTCTCGGCCTTCCTACGTTGCCACGCCGCAGCCGCCAAAAACGTACAAAACCGCGCCGCCCCCGCCTACCTCCGCCAGTTTCCGCCTATCTCCGCCAACCCGGCCACCCCGTTTCTTAATTCTCAATTCCCGCCCCCGCGACTCCTAGCCGTGCTATAATATCTAGTATGTCCCGCCCCTTCTACGACGACCCCGCCGGCCCTCCCAGCCCCGCCTTCCGCTTCCTCACCGCCCGCCCCGCCCCCGCCGCTCGCCTCCGCTGGCTCTGGCCCCAGCGCCTCCCCATCGGCTCCCTCACCCTCCTCATCGGCGACCCCGCCGTCGGCAAATCCCTCCTCACCGCCGACCTCGCCGCCTGCCTCACCGTCCCGCGCCCCTGGCCCGACGACCCCGCGGCTGAACGCCCCGACCCCGCCTCCCTGCCGCCCCTCCCGCGCGAGCCCACCGAGGAGGACTTCTACCGCTCCTTCCCGCCCATCCGCGGCTACCCCTGCCGCGAAATCCCGCCCGCGGGCGCCATCTTCGCCGCCCCCGAGGACGGCTCCGCCCTTTACGACCGCCTCGTCGCGGCCGGCGCCGACCCGGAGTACATCTCCGTAATCGACGGCGTCCGTCCGCCTTTTTCTAAGGACATCCTCCCGCTCCGCCTTCCCGGCCACGCCGACCAGCTCGAGGAGACCATCCGCGCCCACCGCCAGCCCCGCCTCGTCGTACTCGATCCCATCCACGCCCTCCTCGAGGACGGCGTCTTCTCCAGCGCCGATCGCCAGGCCGGTTTCCTCGCCCGCCTTGCCGCCATCGCCCACTGCCGCGACGTCGCGATCCTCGCCGTCGGCCATTTTACCAAGGCCCCCGCGCGCCGCGTCTTCTACCGCATCCGCGGCTCCCTCAGCCTCACCGCCGCCGCGCGCTCGATCCTCTTGCTCACCTCCGACCCCGACTGCCCTGACCGCCGCATCCTGACCCAGATCAAGAACGCCTACGGCCCCCCGGCTCCCCCGCTCGCCTTCCGCATCGTCTCCACCCCGCCGCCCGCGCCATCCGCTTACCCCCCTCCCTCCCAGGGAGGGGTCGGGGGAGGGTCACCGCCGCCCGCGCCCGCCCCTCCCTCCGTGCCTGCGTGCCTTCGTCCCTCCGCGCCTTTCTTGGAGTGGTCCGACCCCGCCCGCTCCGACTGGCGTCTGGCCACCGGCGGGCTCGACCTTTCGCCCGAATCCTCCTCCGCCCTCTCCGAAGCCTGCGACTGGCTCACCGATCTCCTCTCCGCCGGCCCGCGCCCCTCCAGCGAGGTCCTCGCGGCTGCCCGCGCCGCCGGCATAACGAACCGGACGCTCTTCCGCGCCAAACGCATTCTCGCCGTCAACTCGTTCAAGGACGGTGCCGCCTGGGTCTGGTCACCGCACGCGCAATCCCGGCAAGATTGCCATTTGCGCCCCGTGAAAACATGATATTGTTGGCATCCTTGACTTTGGACGCTCGCAGGGCCAATTTTATCGCCCGGTCGAGACACGATTTGGCACTCTTCCCCCAACCGTGCCCGCGCACGATCGGCGCGCCCCTTATCACCTTATCACTTTCTCACCTTATCACCCGCTCGTCCTACGGCGGCCAGTGCAGAACCTGCCCATCCGCCCGCAACCGCTCCGCCAGCCCGTCGTACCCAACCTCCTGCACATCGACGCCGCTCTCGACCGCCTGCACCGCCGCAGTCCCCGCCGATTGCCCGAGGACCATGAACACCGGCTCCATGCGGATCGACCCGTACGCGATGTGCGACGCCGACAGGCACACCGGCACCAGCAGGTTCGTGCACTCCTCCCGCCGCGGCACGATCGCCCGATACGAAATCGGGTATGGCGGAAAGCCCCCGACCTGCACGTCGCCCTCGTTCCGCACGTGCCCCTCCGCATCGACGTACCGCTGCACGTTGTGCGAGTCCATCGTGTATGCCGCCAGCCCGACCGGATCGTTCGCGACTGCCTCGCCCTGGCAGTTGTGCTGCGTCATGACGTACGCCCCGATCATCCGCCGCGCCTCGCGGATGTACAACTGGTGCGGCCAGTTGTCGTTGTCCGTGAACTCGTCCCGCGCCAGCCCCCACGTCTGGAATTCCCGCCGGACGGCCTCCGGGACACGCGGGCTGTTGGCCAGCGTCCACAACAGCCCCTTCTGGTACGCCTCGTGCGCTCGAACGATCCGCGCCCGCGTCGCATAGTCGCCGTCGGGATACGCGTAGTTCATCCCGATGAAGTCGGTCGATACGGCGTGGTTGTTGTTCGTGTCGGTCTTGCGCTGCGGCATGTCGACGCGATGCCACGGGATGCGGTCATCGCCGGCCTCGAAGTTCCGCAGCAATAGCTCGTACTGCACTGGGTCGTAGTCGCCCGGCTTCGCCCACGGCCGGCGGTTCTCCGGCACGTCCGTCGTGCAGATGCGGAAGTTGTACGCCTGCACCCGCTCGTCGCCGCCGCCCTCGCGCCCCGGCCCGTTCGGATCGATGCCCTGCAGCAAACCGCTGTTCGAATCGCCCGCGACGACGTACGGATCGACGGGCTTCTCGAACTGGTGATGCACGGCGTTCTGTGTCTGCACGCCGTCGAGCGTCTCGCCGTACGTCGCGCAGTCCTCGCGGCCGACGTGATACCTCACGCCCGCCTTGGCCATCACGTCGCCCTCGTACGTGGCGTCGATGAACACGCCGCCACGGAATGCGCGTCCAGATTCGGCGACGATTTCGCTAATGCGCCCGCCGCGCTTGTGCACCCCGCGAGCCAGATCAAGCCGCTCGCCGAACACGACGGGCACGTTCGCCTCGCGCACCAGATCGCGGAACACCTGCTCCGCGACGTGCGGCTCGAACGTCCACGCTTCCGCCTGGCCGTACGCCTTTCCGGTGCGGCGGTAGAACTCGCGCGCCAGCCCGCCGATCGCAGCCTTGTTGCCTATGTCGGTCGCCCCGAGCCCGCCGGCGCTCATCCCGCCCAGGTGCCGTCCGGGCTCGATCAGCACGACGGACCGTCCCATCCGCGCGACCTGCACCGCCGCGGCGACCCCGCCCGCGGTCCCCCCGTAAACGACCACGTCGTAGCGCTGCCCCACCTGCTGACACCCGCTGGAGAGGAGCAGCATGCCGACGAGCAGCAGCGCCAGCGGTGCGAAGCGCGTCATCATTCGGGATACACGAACTGGACTTGCTGCTGTACGTCCGGGTGCAGGCTCTGGCCGACCGGGCACGTCTGGGCTGCCTGTTCGAGTCGCTGGCGATCCTCCGGCGACCAATGCCGACCTTTGGGCAACGTGATCGTCGTCTTGAGCACGCCGACGCGCCGGGCCGGTTTCGCCGCCATCTCCTTGACGACGTGTACGCGCGTCCCGCGCAGGTCCCAGTCGTGGCGTTTGGCAATGATGCCCATGATCGTCACGAGGCAGGTCCCCAGCGCGACCCCGACGAGGTCGGTGGGCGAGAAAGCCGCGCCCTTGCCGCCGTTATCCACCGGGGCGTCGGTCGTCAACTTGCTCCCCGACGGTCCATGCGTCGCCTCGCAATGCAGCTCGCCCGTATACACGACGTCGATCTCAACGGCCATGTTGTGGCTCCTTCTCGCCGTGAGCATCGTACTCGCCCGGAAGCGGGTGTCGCAACGGCGCCGGCGCGCGGCGCCCGCACGTTCACCGCTCCGTCCGCCGCACGCGCCACTGGTCGATCGCGACGGCGATGATGATGATGTGCCCGACGATCATCTCCTGCACGAAATTTGACCAGCCGAGCACCGTGCAGCGATTGCGGAGATACGCCATCAGGAACGCACCGGCCAGCGTGCCCAGCATCGAGCCCTGGCCGCCCGCCAGCGACCCGCCGCCGATGACGACCGCGGCGATCACGTCCAGCTCGACGCCGATGGCGACCGTCGGGTCCCCCTGCGTTAGCCGGGCGAACTGCATCAGGCCCGCCAACCCCGTCAGCAACCCGGCAAGGACGTAGATCGCGATCTTCGTCCGCGCGACGCGAATGCCGCACAGCCGCGCCGTCGCCTCGTTCGACCCGATCGCGAACGTGTAGCGGCCTAATACGGTGCGCCGCAGCACGGCGGCCAGAAACAGCCCCAGCCCGAGCATGAGCCACACGCCCGGCGCCAGCGGCAGCCACTCCTGAAGCGGCACCGGCCGCACCCAATGCTCCAGGCCGTGCGTCGGGGCGCTCACTGGCATGCTGTTGGAGATCCACTTCGCGACGCCACGGTAAAACCCCAGCGTGCCAAGCGTCGCGATGAACGGCGGCAGACGCAGCACCGTGATGAGCAACGAGTTGTAAAAACCGCACAGCGCGCCGGTCAGCAACGCCGCAAGGACCGCCGCCAGGATCGGGCTCAGGCGTCCCAGGGCGTTGACGGACCCGGCGGGATTGAGCCAGCCCAGGTGCAACGTGTTCAGAAAGGCGAATTGCCAGCCGCCGGCCAGCGTGATCGCGGTCGCGACGCTCGCCAGGGCGATCGCCGAGCCCACCGACAGGTCGATGCCCCCGCTGATGATGACGAAGGTCATGCCCAGCGCGACGATGCCGACGATCACCATGTGCACGAAGACCGTCTGTAGATCGAGCATGGTCACGCGCGGGTGCGGCGGAATCGCGTAGAACAGCGCGATCACCAGTGCCAGGCCAAGCAGCGGCGCGACGGCCGCGACGACGCGCTCGCCGGTCATGGAGCGCCCGAGCCCGGGTTTCGGCAGCGGCGGTAGGGGGGTAAGGGCGCTCACGCGACCCGCTCCTTACCGCTGGCCGCCTGGGTTACCAAAGCGTGCTCGGTCCACTCGCCGGCCGGCCGCGAAGCACCCAGTCGCCCGCGGTGCATGACGGCGATTCGATCGCAGATCCCCAGCAGCTCCGGAATGTAGCTGCTCACGAGCAGGATCGCCTTGCCGCGCGCGGCCAGCTCGCCGATCAACTGGTAGATCTGCGCCTTGCTCGCCACATCGATGCCGCGGGTCGGCTCGTCCAGCAGCAGCACGTCCACGTCGCGATGCAGGAGCCGCGCCAGAGCAACCTTCTGCTGATTCCCGCCCGACAGGTC
>CAIWOY010000304.1 GCA_903914415.1 uncultured Phycisphaerales bacterium
AGATACATCTACCGCGCCCTCCATACATGATTCGTCAACAGCG
Organism: uncultured Phycisphaerales bacterium; assembly: GCA_903914415.1. Lineage (GTDB taxonomy): Bacteria > Planctomycetota > Phycisphaerae > UBA1845 > Fen-1342 > Fen-1342. The sequence goes on from CAIWOY010000304.1 coordinate 44, forward strand.
CCCTGGACGTTGCCTTGTGTACCGCCTTGGGGTGCGGCTCCTGTCCGCTGCGCTGACCGCTGGCGAGCTTCTTGAGGCAGCGTGGGCAACTAGGGTCAAACGTCTTGTGCTCGCCTGGCACGCAACCGGACGTGCATTGAGTGCATGTGTGGCGCTTCATGCTTCTATCCCTCCAGGGCGGCGGCCGACGATGTTGGGCCGGGGCCGCCGCCCGTGCTGGCGCTGTCGTCAAAGGAAGAAGAATTTCGCGCACCCGAGTCTACCACCGGCGCTTCAACCGCAGACACTAGTTTCCCAACCATGACCGAGGCGGGAACGACGGTGGCAGACTCTGGGGTGCGAAAATCTTGTTTCGTCATGGCTGGGATGCCCGCACTATAAGCGCGTTCCGCCAGAGCTGTCAAGATTCCGCGTCTTCTTCCCGCGACTGGCCCGCAAATCCCGCGCGTCCTGCTTGTCCTTCTCGATTTGCTTGCGGAACTTTTCCCGGCGCACGCTCATGCGCTCGGCTTGGCCATCGTAGAGTCGCACCTCGGACGGCCATGCGTAGGTGTAGACGAAGAAATCATCACGCAGTTCCAAACAGCGGCGCGCTTTGTAGCCGTGAAATGACGTAAACACACGCACGACGTGCATCGCTACATGCGGATAGCAGCATCGCTTGTGCTCGCGGGAAAGCTTGCAGAGCGCATCCGGGCGAAAGCAGACTACGTCACTGACTTTCAGCTTCCGATTCACGCGTCGCCCTCCCGAGTAGGCGGTTGATTGATTGGGCTTGCGCCAATGTGGGGCGCGGGGTTTCGTCGGTGGTCATGTTCTGTCCTTTCTTCCTTTGGTAAGTGCCCCGCGAATCGAACGCGGCCGGCTGGGAGAGAATCGCCGGAACCGTTGCACCCAGGCGGCGTACCCAAGCTGACGTTGACAGACTTGGCCGCCTCCAACTCCGAGGGCAGTTGGCGCCCGTGATCTATCAGCCTCTGCCGTAGCCGTAGCCGTAGCCGTAGCCGCTGCCGCTGCCGTAGCCGCTGCCGTAGCCGTAGCCGCTGCCGTAGCCGCTGCCGTAGCCGTAGCCGTAGCCGTAGCCGTAGCCGTAGCCGTAGCCGTAGCCGTAGCCGTAGCCGCTGCCTCTGCCGTAGCCGCTGCCGCTGCCTCTGCCGTAGCCGTAGCCGATCATCACTTGGCTACGATGGCGCCAAACGCGGCCACCGCCTCCGGGGTGCATGCGTGGACCGCGCGCACGTCGCAGATCAGCGAGGACGGACAGGGGGCTCCGATTAGGCTTTGCGCGACATTGGGGCCGCAAGGGCCAAAAGCCGCCAGGCTGGTGATCCCACCTGTTTTCCCGTACCACTCGGCAACGTGGCGGCACTCGTACAGCCGTACCGCCTTGGCTTTGAGTGCCTGCTCGTCGGTGCATTTGATATGCCCGAAATACAAACCCCAGTCTCCATTACCTACGATTACCCAGTTCTTCTCAGCCGTCTTCTTCGTATTCCTTTTCATTGTGTCCTTTCGTTGTTGTTGGTCTGTTGTGCAAACTGCCGGTCACCGCACCACTTACGCACGACAAAAGCGGGGTCAGTTGTGGCCTCCGGCACGGCCGATACCTATGCTTGCCCGCGCGCCCCCGCGAACAGGTGCGTGAAAAACAGCTTCCCGCTTTCGGCGTCCACGACTTCGGCGAGGTGAGCGAGTAATGCTTTTTCGTCGGTGCCACGTCGCCATGATTCGACGACCGCGCGGGCTGCGGCGGCCATCATGGTTGCGGCGTGCTGTGCTTCGATGTCCATGGTGCGCACCTAGAATGGAACCGATCCTGGGTCCGTTTGTTCCATCGCTGGCGCTGCGCCTTGCGACTGTGCTGCGCCCTGGGTGACCACGTCAACGCGAGTCGCTGTGATGTCGCCGTACACTTTGCCTTGCCAGTCCCGGCCGCCGAGTCGACCGCGCACGGCCAGCACAGAGCCCGGTGTCCACGCCGCCGAGTCCTCGACGAGACGGCCAAATATCTTGCAAGGGATGAGTTGCGGGTATTGCCCCTCGACTTCGATGATGAGGGTCAGCATCGACTTCCCCGCCTTCGATACGAACGTATCGACGCGCTTGAGTGTGCCTGTGCCGGTGAATGTGAACTCTTGTGTCGTCATTGCTACTTTCCTTCCTTCTTCCACGTGGCGCGCTCATAGTCCGCGCCTTGCTTGATGTACTGGGTGAGCCCAGCTTCTTTCAACGATTTGACATCTGCCGACTCTCGCCCCTTGCACGATCCGAGCGTCAGCCGCTTGCCGTCGACGATACACGCGCCACCGTTGCGGACGTGTGCCTTGACCATCGCCTCGGCTGTCTCGGCGGCTTCTCGCACTGCCTTTGCGCGGGCCATGATGAGCCCGGCGTTGTCATCGGTGATGCCAAGTTCCACGTCGCTCTCGATGAGCGCCAGAGCTTGCGACTCCCGCACGCGGTACGACTCGCAGAACCGGCGCTGGTAGCAACTGCCGCACCACTCGCCGGGATGCGCTTCGGGCTTGCGCGTGGCAGCCGCGCGAACGCGGGCAAGCAGCGCGGGGTGTTCCGCTGGCTCGAATATGCGGGAGTAGCGAGCATCGGCGTGCATGCCATCGAGGAAAACCAGCACACAACAGAATGGCTTGTCGAAATCTGCCGCCAATGCGTACGCGATTAGCTGCAGGTTCGTGTCCACGTCCTCGACGTTCTCGGGCCTTCCCGTCTTCCAGTCGACCACCGTGATCAAGTTCTCCTCTACGATGAGAAGATCCAAAGTGCCCTCGGTGATTTCTTCCAGGTCGCCAAACAGAGTGACCTCGCGTTCAAAGCTGTTCGGAGAAACGTCCTGCCCCAGCGAGCGCAACCAGTCGCACGCGGCTTGCGCCTCGGGTATCGTCGCCTGGTCGTTCTCACGCCACGCGCGCACGATCTCGGCGTGTATCGCCGTGCCCCGCTCGGCCGCGTCGCCGGTTTCGGGGTACCGCTCGGCCAGCGCCGGGGCGAGCCCGCAGACCTCGGCACGCGAAAGCATCGAGGGCCGTATCACGCGGCACCCTGCACTTTCAGCGCGTGCGCCTGACCGATGAGCATGTCGATCTCTTCGAGGGACAGCCCTTTGGACGACTCGACGGCGCGGCCGAGGTGGACGCCCATCCATGGCTTGCGCTCGGACTCGACGACGCCCGCGTCCTTGATGGCGATGACCAGCTCGCGCACCTTGGCGGCCTTTGCCTTCTCGTCGATGGCTGGCGCCGGGGTGGCTTCGGGCTGCACCTCAATTGCCGTCGTGTCGATGACCACGCGCGGGGCTTGCGCGGGGGCGGGCTTCGACTCGACGATGGGGCGAGCATCGAAATCGGCCACCTCTTCGGGGGTGTACAGC
>CAIWOY010000305.1 GCA_903914415.1 uncultured Phycisphaerales bacterium
GCCCACGCGCCCGCCGTCGTCCAGCCCGGACTCGTGTCCAGCGGCCAGTTGTACACCACCGCCGGCACGCCGGTCACCGTCACCGTCGCCGTCGCCACGTTCGAGTCGCCGCCGTCCGGGGGCGCCCCGCCGTCGTTCACCTTGAAGCTGAACGTGTCGGACCCGAAGTAGTGATAGCCCGGCGTGTAGGTCACGTTCTTGCCGCCATTCACCAACGTGTACGGCACGCTCGGGATCGCGCCGGCGCCCGGATCGGCCAGCGTCCCGTGCGGCGGCAGCGACACGATGATGTAGCTGAGCAGCCCCGGCGGGTTCGGCAGGCCGTCGTCCTGGCCCTTTAGCGCGACCGACACCGGCGTGTCCTGGTTCGTGCCGGCGGCCACGTTCTGGGCCGTGGGCGGCGTGGCCTGGCACGGCCCCAACGCCGACAGGTCCGACATCAGGAAGTCGCTCGGCGTGCCCAGCCCGCGCGACAGGCCCGCCAGCCCGTCGCTCTGGGCGATGGCCAGGAAGCTGATGTTGATCTGGCCGTTGAAATACAACTCGATTTGGAACGTGTTCTGGTTGGCGCTGCCGTGGTGCGTCACGTGCCACCAGGTCACCGCCACGCGGTCGCCGAGCTGCTTCCAGCTCACCGTGCCGGCCTGGGCCGGGTCGAGGTCGTCGAACAGCGCGGAGACCCGCGGTTGGTTGAAGTGCGCCGCCAGCGCCTCGTTGTACGTGCTGTCGCCGCTGGTGAAGGTGAGGTAGCCGTTGCTGCCGACCCAGAAGTGGTTGTAGGTCGTGCCGTAGAGGGCGACCGTGGCCCCGCCGCTGAGCGTGACCTGGACGGAGCTGTCGTCGGTGAGGGTCAGCGTGGTGCCGCCGTTGGGATCGGTCGGGAGCTGCGTGATCGGCCCGGCGCAGCCGCGATAGAAATCGACCGAGCCGTTGGGCAGGAACGACAGGCCGAGATTGTCCAGGTCGTTGGCGCTGAACAGCTCGGTGAAGTAGTCCGCGATCTCCGGCGTCGTGAAAGTGTAGCAGTTGGGGTCAGCGGCGTTGTTGCCGGCCTCGTCGGCGGCCTCGACGCGGTAGTAGTAGGTGGCGTTGTCGGTCAGGCCGGTGAGGCCGACGGTCGGGGCGGTGCTGTAGCCGCTGCCGCTGGCGGTCTGATTGAGGGCGCCGCAGGCCAGGCCGTAGTGCACGACGCCGCGGGCCGGCTCGTTGGTGTTGAAGGTCACGCTGGCGGTGTGGGCCTGGAGGTCGGTGACGTGCACGTTGGAGATGACCGGCGGCGTGCAGTCGATCACCGCCGTCGCGGTGACGACGGCCGGGTTGCCGCTGCCGTCGTCGGCATCGTTGTAGGTCGCCGTAAGCGTGTCCCCGGCGTGCACCCAGAGGACGCCGGGCGCGTTCGTGGTGCTCAACGCGATCGAGCCCTCGAAGAGCGCGGAATTCGGGCTGGTTTCGGTCAAAAGGACGCTTTCGCCGGCGGGCTCAGAGGTGGACGCGATCGTGACCGTGACCGTGTCGACGGCATCCGGATTGGTGTTCGGCCCGCAGTCGAGCACGCGGATCGTCGCCGTGCTCTCGCAGGCATACTTCGCGCTGTCGAGCACGATCGTGCCGACGTCGGAACAGTTCCCGGGGTAGCCGAGCGACGGATCGCCCAGGATATTGTACATCTCGAAGTAGCGGCGGGTCGTGGCGCCGGAACCCATCTCGGCCAGGTACCGCATCTTGGTCTCGAGGAGGACGGGGCCAACCTGCTTCGCGACCTCCGGCTGGTTCGCGTCGTAGATCGTGTCGAACAGGCGTTTCTCGAGCACGTCGTCCTCGGTCCAGTAGCTCGTGACCGTCGAGCCCATGGCGACCGCAGCGCCCTTGTTCGCGGCGCGGACCCAAGTCTCCATGAAGCACTCGTCAACCGTGTACGTACCGGTCAGGCAGGAGAAGCTGCACACATAGGCATACATGTTCGCGTTGGTCAGCGCGTTCACGTCGCTCTGATAGAAGACCGGCCCGTCGGCCCAGTAGGTCTCGGCGCCGTGGCCGCTGTAGATGCCGTAGAAGCGGCCGTTGTTGAAGGCGGCGGTGGTCTGCGCCGGCACGGCGCCGAACGTGTGGCAGTACAGCTTGTTGCACAGGATATCATTGGGCACCATGTAGTTCTGGATGACGTAGTTGTGCGTGCCCTCGCTGACCGCGTAGTTGTCTTCCGACGCCATGAACACGGCCCGCTTGACGTACTGCGGGTCGGCCCACGCGCCGCCCTCGAAGTACAAGGTCTTGGCGATGATGTTGCTCAGGTGCGTCGTGGTCGTGCACGAGAAACGTCCGAGCGGGATGTCGGGGTACCAGTCCGAGGCCCCGTCCATGCACACGTACTGGATGTCCGTGGCGGGAGTGCCCTCGCCGCCGCCGGTCCAGGCGGGGATCGTGTCGGTGTCGCCGACCAGCAGGACGTAGTCCGGCGAGTTCGCGCCGCCATAGAGGCCCTGAATGTAGGCCTTGATGGTTTCCTTCGTCGTGCCGGGGGCGACCGCGTGCGTGGTCACGGTGTAGCCCTGGGCCGTCTTCGCCGTGGCGAACGACGCGATCCCGCTCTGGTAAGCACTGGCCACGACGATCAGGTAGTTGCCCTGCGTGCGCGTTGCGACGCTGGGGAGGATCTCGGGATTCAAGACGACGTGGCGAAGGCCGGGCGGCGGGCGCAGGTCGCCACGGGGGATCGCGATCCCGTCGAAAGCGATGTCCACCGTGATGTCCCGACAGAAGCTCACCGTCTGTTTCGCGGGGTTATAAGACACGGGGTAGATTTCGAGCTGCCAGAGGTGCTGGCCGCGGACGATGCCGAGCTCCTGCACGCTCGCGCGCTCCGCCAACAGGTGGGAGTCTTCCGCGTAGCTTTGCGCATCCATCTGGAACACGGCCCGCTCGAACGCGCCGGGGAGCTTCTCCACCGGCGCCTGCACGGGCCACGCGACCAGCGGCATTCCAAGCGTCGCAGCGTCGATCGTGGCTTCCGCGCCGGCACGAACGGTGTAGGTCACCTGGGCGCCTTCAGGCACCGCGAAGATCCGCCGAAGTACCGGCAATGCCGGCGTGCCGATGTCGCCGTATGGCTGCGCGTCGGGCCACGTAAGTTCGATGAATGATTGCCCCTGCTTGTTCTGCCGCGGGTGCAGGATCAGCCCGTCGGCGTGGGCCGTGACGCGGAGTCCGCTGAGGTCGGCGGCCTCGACGGAGAGCGTCGGGGCGCTGGCCGCCGTGGCCTCTTGCTGGACGATGGCCCCCGCCTGGTCTACCTGTAACCATGTGTCCGCCGCGGCCAATCCCGCCGTCAGCCCCAGGACGACGGCCATCGCGGTCCACATTCGCAACGAAGTCTTGCGCGCTGCCATCAACAACCTTCTTTTGTTTGGAATGATGACGCGAGTGAAAGCTGTTTCATATTCGGGCCACAGGCCGGCACAGAGCCCGTGCTAGAGCGCGAACGGCGGGCAGAGGGACACTGTCGGCGGGGACTCGCATGCCGCGAGCAGACACATCCCGAGCGACTTTCCCAAGTCTCCGAGTGCGCGTCGCATCGCAGAAAAACTCATCATACCGCGCTCCCCCCCGGGGGGATCAAGCCGGTTGTTCGATTTACGGGTCGAAAAAGGCTGTTTCAGCAGGATTCGCCGGAAATGTCGCGTTGTCGCGTAAGGCGGACTCGCGGTTGTCACGGCCCGGCTCGCCTTTCTTGCCGGTCCGCGTCGGCTTGGCGGCCGCGCCGGCTTGCAATTGACCGCGGCGGCGAAAGAATACCGGCGATCGTTCGAAGGCCGCGGGCAGCCACGGGGTTGATCGGCGAGGTGCTGGCGTGCTGCAAGAGAAAGAGCTGGTGCGAATCCTGGATTTCGCCGTCGAGAGCGCGCAGTTGGCCGGCGCCGTCACGCTGGGGTACTTCCGCACCGGTGTTTCACATGTGATGAAGGCCGATAACACGCCGGTGACCGTGGCCGACCGCGAAGCGGAGGAGCTGCTTCGCCGCCGGATCGAAGCCGCTTTCCCAGACCACGGCATCGTCGGCGAGGAGTTGGGCGAGAAGCGGGGGCGTGTGCCGGCGCGCTGGATCCTCGACCCGATCGACGGAACCATGTCGTTCATCAGCGGCGTGCCGCTCTACAGCGTGCTCATCGGCTTCGAGTGGGACGGCGAGGTGCTCGCCGGCGTCATCCACCTGCCCGCGCTCGGCGAAACCGTGTGTGCGGCCCGCGGCCTTGGCTGCCGGTGGAACGGCCGCTCGGCCCGCGTGTCCGAGGTCTCTGACCTCGCGCAGGCGCGGCTGCTCGTCACGTGCACGAAGCTGATGTATCAGCGCGGCCGGGGCCCGGAGTACGAGCGGTTGCGCGCAGCGTGCTACACCGACCGCGGCTGGTCCGACGCCTACGCGTACGCGCTGCTGGCGACCGGCCGGGCCGAGATCGTGCTCGACCCGGCCATGGCCCTCTGGGACACCGCCGCCCTGCTGCCCGTGGTGACGGAAGCCGGCGGCACGCTGACCGACTGGGCGGGCAACCCGACACACACCGCGCCGGAAGCGGTTGCGACGAATGGCCGGCTATTCGAGGCGGTCATGGACAAGCTGCGCGGCTAGTGTTCGGCGCGCACCAGGCTGCCTTGTCCGTGCGGTCCCCAGCGACTACCATGCCCGGGCAACGCCGAGCGGGGCGGTGGGCGCCGACCGCAGTCTGAAAGGAGCCGGACTTGATCGTTGACGGCAATAAGAGCAATCGAAAGTACCTGTTCACGTCCGAGTCAGTCAGCATGGGGCATCCCGACAAGGTCGCCGACCAGATCTCCGACGCCATTCTCGACGCCATGCTCACGCAGGACAAATACTCGCGCGTCGCGATCGAGACCCTCGTCTCGACCGGCATGGCCGTCGTCGCCGGCGAGGTCACGACCAAAGCCTACGTCGAGATCCCCGACGTCGTCCGCGAGACCATCAAGGAGATCGGCTACGTCTCCGACGACATGGCGTTTGACTACCAGTCGTGCGCCGTTCTGACTTCCATCAAGCGGCAATCGCGCGACATCGCTATGGGCGTCGACCGCGACGGCGCCGGCGACCAGGGCATGATGTTCGGCTTCGCCTGCCGCGAGACGCCGCAACTCATGCCGCTGCCCATCTGGCTGGCCCACCGGCTGATGGAGCACCACGTCGGCGCGCGTACGGACGAAGCCATCAAGGGCCTGCGGCCGGACGCCAAGAGCCAGGTGACCGTCGAGTACGAGGGGCTACGGCCCACGCGGGTCGAGACCGTCGTGCTCTCGACCCAGCACCACCCCATGTGGAACGACCGCCAGGACGATCTGGCCAAGGCCGTGACCGCCGAGATCATCAAGCCGGTCCTCGGCGACTGGTGGAACCCCAAAATCCGCGTCCTCGTCAACCCCACCGGCCGCTTCGAGATCGGCGGCCCCCACGGCGACACCGGACTCACCGGACGCAAGATCATCGTGGACACGTACGGCGGCCGCGGGCGCCACGGCGGCGGCGCATTTTCCGGCAAGGATCCCACGAAGGTCGATCGCTCGGCGTCGTACATGGTTCGCTACATCGCCAAGAACATCGTCGCCGCCGGTCTGGCCGAGGTCTGCGAAGTGCAGATTTCGTACGCGATCGGCGTCGCGGAGCCCATCAGCGTGCTGGTGAGCACCGAGGGCACCGGCAAGATCAGCGACGACAAGCTCAGCGCCGCCGTACGCGAGGTGTTTCCGTTGACGCCACGGGCGATCATCGAGCATCTGAACCTGCGGCGGCCGATCTACAAGGAAACGGCGCGGCACGGGCACTTTGGCCGCGAGTTGCCGAACTTCACCTGGGAGCGGACGGACAAGGCCGAGGCGCTGAAGAAGGCCGCCGGCGGCTGACGGCGAACCGCCGCAGCCGATGTAGCGGCCGACCCCCGTGTCGGCCGTAGCCAGGCGAAGGAGTTCTTCTGCGCCGCGAAGTCCGCGTGTGGCTCGCCGGGGCAACAGAACGTGTTTAGAATCCTCTGCGTTCTCAGCGCTCTCCGCGCCTCCGCGGTGAAAGTGTACGGGAAAGTGCGATGGTAGCCTTCGAAGATCCAGCCGGGACGTTGCAGGGGTTGGCGGCCCGGATCCACGCGATCCGGGACTCCCTTTGATTTGCCCGCCAAGGTCGCCCGCCTCGGGGAACTGAACGGCCAGATGGAGCGGCCGGGGTTCTGGGAGCACCAGGAGACCGCCCAGAAGGTCGTCGGCGAGCTCAAAGCCCTCCGCGCCAAGGTCGAGCCCATGCAGGAGCTGCTGCGGCGGGCCGACGATGCGCACGTGCTCATCGAGCTCGTCCAGGAGCAGAACGACGACGAGTCGCGCACCGAGCTGCAGCGCGAACTCGACGTTATCGCCCGCCAGACCGACCACATCGAGCTGCTCACGCTCCTCTCCGGCGAGAACGACGCCCGCAACTGCTTCTTCAGCATCCAAGCCGGGGCCGGCGGCGTCGATGCGTGCGATTTCGCCACGATGCTGCTGCGGATGTACCTGATGTACTTCGAGCACGCGGGGTTCAAGGCGACGGAGGTCGATCGCCGCGACGGCGAGGAAGCCGGCATCCAGTCGGTCACGCTGCGCGTCGAGGGGGCGTACGCGTACGGCTATCTCGCGTGCGAGCTCGGCGTGCACCGGCTCGTCCGCATCAGCCCGTTCAACGCGCAGGGCAAGCGGCAGAC
>CAIWOY010000306.1 GCA_903914415.1 uncultured Phycisphaerales bacterium
CTCTGCCGCTGTCCGGCGTAGCGGTGGCGGACGTGATCGCTGAGCTTGTTCCGGAGGATCGCAAACTGGTACGTCTCGAGCGAGCGGCTCGCGTCGTAGCGCGGCAGACTGCGCAGGAAGCCCAGAAACGTCTCCTGCACGAGGTCCTCGGCCTCGCTGCGCTCGGCGAGCATTCGGCGGGCGAAGCTCAGCAGCCGGCCTTGATAGCGCTCGATGACCTCTTGCCACGCATGTGGCTCGCCGCGCTGGACGGCTTCGATCAGGTAGGCTTCGGTTTCGTCGATGGGCATCGCTCGCGTTCCGGACCCTGGGCCTGGCACTTTGCTACGTGCCACCGAAGCTCAGGATAACGCGGAAGGCCGCGGGGGCATATACACCCCACCGGTAGGCGGAGCGGTGCCCGCCGACGTGTCTCAAATCACGATCGGCCGGTTGGGATCGCGGCGGCGCTGCGCGAGCAGCACCAGCCCCACGAAGAGCATCGCCGCCACCACGGCGACCGGCCCCCAGACGGTGGGGTCTTCTCGCGTGAATTGTGTCCACCCACTGTTGATCAGCACTGCCACGCCCGCGTCGGCAACCGTCGTGGCGCACAGTGCCCCCGCGATCAACAGGCCGCAACCCGCCACGCCGCGTACCATGTGCCCGGCGCCCGCCCCACGCCGCGCCAGCACGAGCAATACGCTGCCCGCCGCCAGGCACAGCACCGTCGTGCGCGAAGCCGCCCTGACGCGTTCCGACACGACCAGATGCGACATCGGCCCCAGACGCATTCCTGGCCCCGGCGACATCTCCACCCGCGTCGTGGATCGGTGCGGCACGCCGTAACCGATGGCCGATACCAAGCCGACCAGCAAGAGCAGCTTGCCTAGGAAGGACAACCCCGCATGGCCGCCACGCCGGCTGAACGACGGCCCCGCCGCATCGACCACAACCGCAGCCTCGGGCGGGGGCCCCGCGGGCATCGTCGGCGCGTTCGGCGGCGCCGCCGGCCCGGGGGTCGGAACGACATGGCCGACTCCCGGCCGCGGCAGGGGCATCCCCCGACCAAAGGGCGCCGGCCGCTCGAACGTCGGCAGCGCCGGCATGACCGGCCACAACGCCGCCGTAGCCTGCGTCAGCAGCGCGATCGTCGCGCACACGCCCGCGGCCACCCACATGTAGTCGCCTTCGTTGGCAATCGCAGTCGTGACGAACCCGACAATCGCCGGCCAGATGATCACCCCGCCTTTGACCTGTCCGCGGCGACCATTCTCAATGAGCCGCCGCCAGTCGGAAATGCCGATGGCGGCGATCGGCGCGAGAATAAGCCACTCCACCGAGTGCAGGTGCGCGTCGGACGCGATCCCGTAGCCGATCAACATGCAGAAGCCGCCCACCGTGGCGTACACAAGCCGATCGACGAGCCCGCTGCGCGAATACCAGCGGCGCATCAGGACCAAATGGGCCAGGAGCGGTCCGGCGATCCCGCCCACGATGTAGAAGATGATCGCCGCAGCTTGGTCTTCTGCCCTCGAGCCGCCCGGATGCAGAATGCTGAGCACGATGCCCACGCCCACCGCGACAATCAGCAGTACGAACAACTGCGGTAACCGATGCAAACGCAGCACGGGGCCGTCCGCCGGCGAAGGCGGCTGCCCACGGCCGGTCCAGCCGCCCCATTTCTCCTGAATCCGCGCGGCCTTCGCTTCCACCTTCGCGAACTTTTCGTCCAGCTTCTGATTCAGACGGTCGAGCTTCGCTCGAAGTCGCGGCGGCAGATCCGGCTGGCCCACCTGCGGGATCGGCCCCTCGCGCACGTCCAGCGGCGGCGGCACCGCCGGCCGCGCCGGCGAGGTCAACGTCTGATCCGGATCATGAGCCTCCGGCGCGCGCGGCACCTGCGTCAGGGCACTGGCATCGAAGGCCTCCACCTCGCGACTGAATTCGGGCGAGTCCAGGATCGCGGCCAGCATTTCCTCCGCGTCCTGGTAGCGCTCACTGGGGTCCTTGGCGAGCGCCTTCGCGATCACCGCTGCGAACGGAGCCGGCACGCCGGACAGATCTGGGTTGTCCTTCAGGTGCCGCATGAGCACCTCGCCCATGCTTGCCCCCGTGAACGGCAGCCGGCCGGTCAGCATCTCATACACGATCACGCCGAGGGCGTAGATGTCGATCGCCTTGGTGTAGCTGCCCGAGCCGATCTCGGGGGCCATGTAGTGCACGGTGCCGACGCTGACGGTCTGCCCGCTGTGCCTCGACACCGAAATGTGCTTGCTCAGCCCGTAGTCGCCGATCTTCACGTACCCGTCGTCATAGAAGATGTTCGCCGGCTTCATGTCGCGGTGCACGATCCCGCGCTCGTGCAGGTAGCTCAGCCCGGCCACGATGCCGCGCAGCAGGAACGCGACTTTCTGCGGGCTCATGCCCGCCGGCTCGGCCAGCAGCAACTCGCGCAGCGACGGGCCGCCGACGTACTCCATGATGACGAACGAATCACCGGCGGCGTTCCGCTTCACATCGTAGATCGTGATCAGGTGTGGGCTCTTGAGGTTTAGCACGTGCGCGATGCCACGCAGCTCGATCTCCGGATTCTCGCGCAGGTACTTGAGCGCGACCTGCTTGCCGGAGTCGGCGAGGGCATAGTACACCTCGCCAAACCCGCCGCGCCCGACGGCCCGCTGCACGCAGAAGCCCTCCAGCGGGCGATCGCCATGTTTGTACGTGTACGGCACCTCTGACTCTCCTTGGGGCGGCCCGCACAAGCTCGCTCGTGCGGGACGCTCCCACAGCGAGCGCTACGTATACGGCTTTACCGTCACGCGCAGCCGCGCCACCTCGAGCGTCTGCCCCGCCACCACCGGCGTAGCGCGAAGCGTCGGGCCGCCCAGGCGGGCGTCCTGGATCGGTCGAGCGTACAGGGCGCCGCCGCGCTCGAACAACACGATCTGCCCGTCGTCTTCGCGCGTGCGGACGTGGCACGTCGCGGCCGGTCCGATCAGGCACGTGTCGCGAAACAGCACGATGTCGCTCACGTCCTGCGGCATCCGGCAGCGGTGCGATAGCCGCAGCACCGCCGATTCGCTCTTCGAACTCGGCTTGTGGAACGTCAGCCGTGCCTCGCCCAGCGCGATCTGGTCGCCGTCGTGCAGCAAACGCTGTTGGACCGGCTGCTGGTTAACCCGCGCCGGACCGAACGCGGTCAGGAAGTAGTCCCCGCCGCGCCGAATGATGTCCGCGTGGTGCGACTGCAGCTCCGCAGGCAGGGGCACGTCGATCTCGGCCGAGGAGCCGGTGTGGCCGATGCGCACTTGGTCGCGCCGCAGAAGCAGGCTGCTGCCGCCGCCATCGACCAGCATCAGCAACGGGCGGTCGAGACGCAGCGCATTCGGGTCGCGCGCGTCCAACCCCCCGCCGCGTGCTGCCGTCGCCGCATCCACGGCACGGCCATCCGGCGTCGTCCGCTCCCCCGCTGTAGTGGCAAAAAGCCCCAGTGGCGAGGTCAGCAGTTGTTCCTGGCCTTCCGCAATCCGGGCCAGCGCGTCAAGCGCCGCATTCACCCACGCAACTGCGCCACGGGCCGCCTTCAAGCGGAGCAACGTCTGGCGCAGGCCGGCATAATCGGCCGCAGAAAGCTGCGCCGCGGCCCGCGCACACAGCTCGATGAGCCGCGCGCAGTCCGCCAGCGCCGGATCGTGCGCCGCGAGCGCGCCGATTCCGACGCGGGCGGCCAGCAGCCCCTCCATCCGACCCTCCCCGTGCCAGTGGTCAACCGCCTGCCGGCCCGCCGCCGCCAGGCGCGCCGCAAACCCATCTGTCTCGGCCGTGCGTCCGTGCCGGGCCGCCTCCTGCCAGTACCGCAGCGCCGCCAGCACGTCGTCGCGGCCGAGCGCGTCGGCGGCCTGCTGCAGCAACTGGCCGCCGCGCTGCACGCGGCGCTCAAGCTCCCCGGCCAATTGCTCGTGTTGGCGCGCGTCCTCGACGTTCTCCAGTTGGAGTCGCCCTGTTTCGAGGTGGCCGGCCCGCAGGTGGTCGGCGGCCTGCTGGTACGCCTCCCGCTCCTGAGCCGACCGCTGGGCCCCCTCGCGGACCTCCTGCGCGATCTGCTGCCGCAGGGCTTTGGCATCGGGTCCTTCGCGGTTCAGGGCCAGAAGCCGATCGAGATCGACGAGGGCCTCGCGATAGCGGCCGGCCTGACGGTGCAGGCGGGCACGGGCCTCCAGTGGCTTGGCCAGGGCGTCGAGCAGGGCCTGTCCACGCGAATCCTCCCGCAGGTTCAGCTCGGCGGCGATGGCGAGGGCGTCGTCCAGCCGCCCCTGCTGAAGGGCCTTCTCGGCGGCCCGAATGCGCACGTGAAACCAGCGGGCAAACATCACACGTCCTCACGGCACCTCGCAGACGAGGTCCGAAAAGATTCTACCACACGCCCACGCCGGATCCTGCGGCCCGGCAGGCACGGGGGTATTCGCAGCCCGGGGAACGATATTTGGAGTCGGCCGGGCAGGCCCCCCCGGGGGCGACGCGCAAGTTTTGCCTGCCTGTCGAAATCTCGCCGCATAACACAGCCGCCGCGTCAAAACGGCCGATACTTCTGTCAGAAAACCCTTTTGGAGGTCGTTAACGTGAAGTTTGGTTCCAGTTAGCTCGGTGGGGAAGAGGAAGCGAGAGGTAGTGTACCATGATGCTTCCCTGGATCATCGAGTTGTGGCGGATCCTCACGCACTGTTACGACTACATTATCCTGGGGGTCGAGGGTTGAGGCCATGGTCTTCGGACCGCTCGACGCTCCGCCCCATCCCGACGAACTCGCCCTGGGCAGTCGCGTGGCGGCTGCCATGTGGTTGACGGCGGGCACGCTGCTGGCCTTGCTCGTGGCGTGGTCGCTGGAACCCCATTGGGTCGCCTGACAAAAGCCGGCGAGTTCGGCAGGATAGTGGGAGCAAGTCAAGGCACGAGGCGGCGATGATGCCGCTCGGCGCCGTGCCCCGTCCCGGTACAGCCGGTCGGTTGGCGCGGCCCTCGGGCCTCGGCACGCACCGCGCGAGCACGGCTAGGCGTACTCTTGGGCCTCGCCGCAGCGCCAGGATGACGGCTTGCCATTCCCCGCCCCGGCGGCACGTCACATGCCGCTTTCTCTCCGCGCCGGCGTCCCCGCCGAAGTCGTCGACCCCGTTGTGCCGTCTGGGGACCACACCGGACCGGGCGTCAGGTGTAGTTGCCGCTGGTGCAGCAGCTTGACCGCCAGAATGGGGCCTGCAACGGCGAGGAAGGCGCTGAGCGCGATCGCGACCTCCCCGCTCTCGCGCGTCGTCGCACCCAGGACCGCACGCGACGCCAGCGCGATACCCAGCGCGAAACTCAACAACCCGATGGCCAGGGCGAGGCGTGGCGACCAGGTCGCCCGCGTCGGTACCAGGCTGGCCAGCAAGGCGGCGACCGCACACCACCCGCACACACGCAGCACCACCATACCCGGAGTGAGGCGCGAGATTTGAACCTGGGTCAGCAGGTTGTCGACGGCTGCCGCCTGGACCTCACAGCCGAACACATGTTCTCCCGAGGCCAGCGCGTGCCAGTCGACCCCCGGCATCATCTGGCCGATCACAACGGCGTGGTCGCCGAACCAGCCCCGAAGCTGGTCGGCATCGGCGGCCAGCACCTGCTCGACCGGAATCGCCCGCCCGGCCCACTGCGGGGCCTCGTCCACACGGACGCGGCCGTTCAGAATCTGGTCCCCGGACTCGAAGCGGGTGTCGCCCAGCCTCGGGGGCGCGGTGTCAAAGACGGGGAGCGTGTCGATCTCGCTGCGCCGCCGCTGGTCGGACGGGGCCGCGCCCCTGCGGTAGCCCAGGTCCAGCCGGTGGGGCTGCACACGGATGTCCACGTCGCTGTCGGGGAACCGGGCGGCGGCAAAAGCGGCGACCGCGAGCGACGGGGATGGCGGACCGAACTCGTGCTGGACGGCCAGCGGCATGGCGATCTCCAACCCGAGCGACTCTGGCCGATCGGAGACCAGCACGCCCCAGCCATGGACAACGCCGCGCAGGGCGGGACACAGCACCGGCTCCCCGTTGACGTCGAGCTTCTCAGTGCCGACGACCACCGGCACACCCAGCGCCCGGACGCCGCGGACAAAGCCCTCGTCGTACTCTGGACGGCAATCCGGGAAATAGTAGTCCCAGACGACGACCCGCGGCCGGGCCTCGGCGAGCTTCTCCATCAGCCGGCCATACAGCAGGCGCCAACTCTTGCGGTCACCCGCCGACAACCCCGGCAGGTCGCCGCCAATCTGACCGTCTTGGAGGGCCTGTAGCGTGCCGGCGGTGAACCCGATCAACGCGGTCGGCGTGCGGCCGCGCGCGGGACCCATCCACCGCGCCCCCACGCGCCAAAACGTGACGCTGAGCAGGGCCGCGGCGAGGGCCGTCAGCAGAACCTGCACCGCGCGCGGGTGGTTGCGCAGAACCAGCGCGGCGACACGCGCGAGACGATCGCCGGCGGGCGCGTCGTGCCGCGCCCGGATCTCGTGGCCGGCCAGGTAGCGTTCCAGGTCCTCAACCAGCGCCGCGCACGCGGCGTAGCGCTGCTCAGGCTTCGGGTGGACGCAGCAGGCGATGATCGCCGCCAGGTCGTCCGCCCGGTTCACTTCCCGCTCGCGCAGGATCGCCGTCAGGCGCTCGATCTGCGCGGCGAAACGCGCGGGCTGGCCCGTGATCACGTGGAACAGCAGGACGCCCAGGCCATACACGTCCGCACGGGCGTCCGCCGCCTGCCCCGCAATTTGTTCCGGTGCCATGTAGCCGTATGTCCCGAGCGGGCCCTCGCGCGGCGGCGGCGGGCCGACCGGCGGCGCGGACGCCTCGCGCGTCAGGCCGAGCCGCTTGGCGATGCCGAAGTCCACGATGCGCGGCTGCCCGTCCGCGTCAATGATGATGTTCTGCGGCTTGAGGTCGCGATGCACGACGCCTTCGCGGTGAGCGTAGTCGACCGCGGCGCCAACGGTCTGAATGATCTTGATGCGCTCCTCGAGCGAAACGTCGCGCGCGCGAATGTACTCGTCGAGCTGCTGGCCCGCGACGAACTCCATCGCGTAGTACAGGGGCGGCTTGCCGAGCTGCGCCTCGTACAACGTGGCGATGTTCGGGTGCCGCAGCTTCGCGACGAGGTGCACCTCGTTCTCGAAGTACGCCTCGCGCAGCGGCGTGGTGGAAAAAAGGACTTTAAGCGCCTCGGCCCGCGCCTTGCCGTGGTGGAAGGCCTTGTAGACGACGCCGAAGCCGCCGCGGCCCAGCTCCGACAGGATCGTGTACCCGCGGAATCTCGGAAACCGGCCCTCCGTGAGCTGCCGATACACGGCGCGACACGCGTCGCACTGCTCCAGGTGCGTCTCGGCGTCGCGCCGCTGCGCGTCCGGCAAATCGCCGGCGGCGAAAGCCGCGGTGGTATCGCGCTGGGGGCAGGACTGTACGGCCCGGGTGGGCATCCGTGCACCGTCGGTGAGGTGGCCTGCGGGGCGCCGCAAATTCCCGTCGCTTTGCCGCGGGCAGTATACCGCGCTGCCGGCCCGGCCGCAGCCCCGCGCCGCGCGCCTCCCGATCCGCAGCGGGCCGGGCAGGCCCCGCGCTGTCCGGGGGGCGGCGAATGCCCGTTGAAACTGCGCCGGTTTGGCCGGATACTATGGGGCGAGCCGGGACGGGCTGGGTCCCGTCCGTGCAGGAGAAAACTGCCGATGATGAGCACACGCGTGAGCAGCGCTGTACACGGGGTCCACTGGCTGAGCACCGCCCTGGCCGTGACGGTCTTGTGCCTGACCGGTTGCGAAACCAAGACCCAGCCGCCGCCGTCTACTCCGTCGCCGCCGCCAGTTACCGCCGCGCCGGCCGCCAAGCCGGTGGGGCTCGCGGGCACGGGGGCACCGAAGATCGTCCTGGAGCCCACCTCCTGGGACTTCGGCCAGGTCTGGCAAGAGGAGCGGCAGAGCCTCACGCTGAAGGTCAGGAACGAGGGCGACGCCAGCCTTGTGCTCAGCGATGTCCGGACGACCTGTGGCTGCACCGTAGCCCAGCCGGAGCGGACGACGGTCCCGCCCGGTCAGATGACGACCATCAACGTGCAATACGACACCGTGGGCAAACAAGGCGACGTGTCGTCGAAGGAGATCCTCGTCAGCAACGACCCGCGCCCGGGAACCGAGCTCTACAACGACGACCCGAACCCCAAGCGGGGCGAGGCCCACTTCAAGATCAAGGGCTTCATTAAGCGCGCGATCCTCAAGGAGCCGCTGGGTGGCCTGGCCGTGCGGTCATTGGATACGAAGCCCGGCCAGTCCGGGAAGGTGCGGCTGAAGAACCAGATGCAGGAGCCGATGCACTTGGAGCTCAAGACGAGCACGATCCACGAGCTGGACGTGGAGATCAAGGAGATCACGCCGGGAATGGAGTACGACGTGATCGGGCGGACCAACCAGGAGTTGAAAACCGGCAAGGTGCGGGGCGACCTCATCTTCACCACCGGGCTGACGAAGGAACCCGAGTTCGATGTCTCCGCACGGATCGAGATCCTGGCGCCGATCGAGCTCGTGCCGCCGGTGATGTACTTTCTGAAAACTGACCGCGACCCCGCGCAGCGCGTCGTCAGCTTGCAGTACTACGGCCCCGACGGCGAGCAGAACTTCCGCGTGACGAGCGGGGAATGCAAGGATCCGCGCGTCAAGGTCACCGTCGGGCCCACGCAGCCGCCCGAGGAGTGGATGCGGACGAAGCTGAACCCGCCCGTGACGGCCGTCGTGCGCTCCACCGTCTCGCTGCCGCCCGGCGCAGAAATCCCGCCCGAGGGCCTGATCATCGAATACACGACCACGGACCCGGAGTGCCCGAAGGTCGAGGTGCTCGTGACGACCGACAAGGACGCGTTCGAGGCGCGCATGTACGGGCGCTGGGGCACGAGGTAACGGCGATCGGCGGCTGGGCGCCTTCCGACCGGAATCGACCCGGCCCCCGGGGCACGGTGCGCCGCAACGGAGCTATACCGTCGTGCGCAAGGGGGCTGCCTCCTGCCGGGCCGGGAGTGAGGTTGATACATGCGGGCGTGGCCCGGAGTTTTCTGCGGTCTTCTCATCGTCTCCGGCGTGGCCCTGGCGGCAAGCGCGCAGGCGGAGCCCTCACCCGACTCGCAGCCGGCGCACGACGAATCACGCTGGTTTCGCAACGTCCGGCAATTGACGTCGGTCGACATGGGGCTGGATCGCTCCGGCGAAGCCTATTTCTCGCCCGACGGCAAGCGCATCTCCTTCCAGGCCTGGCCGAAGGGCCAGCAGGAATACCAAATCTACGTCATGAACGTGGACGGCACCGGGCTGAAGATGGTCAGCACCGGCGCAGGCGCGACCACCTGCTCGTATTTCCACCCCAGCGGCGAAAAGCTGATCTTCGCCTCCACTCATCTTGACCAGCGCCTCCCGGAGAAGCCCGCCGAAGTGGAACCCATGCGGCCACGCCCCGCGGGCGACGGCGAGGCCCACGCGGGCCAGCATCCCGGCGGGCCGCCCGGCAGTACACCGGCGAGTCGGCCCGCGGGCCACCCGGGCGCTGAATTGCGGCCCGCCGGACCGCCCCACGGGGCAAGCCATCCCGCCGGCGGCAGCTCGGCGCCCAACGCCTGGGTGTACTACCCCGGCATGGACATCTTCGAGTACACGTTCGCGACCGGCGCGCTGCGGCGACTGACGTCTTCTGACGGCTACGACGCCGAGTGCGCCTACTCGCCCGACGGCAAGCTGATCGTGTTCTCCTCGCTGCGTACGGGCAGCCAGGAGATCTTCATCTGCGACGCCGACGGTCAGAACGCGCGGCAGATCACCCATGCGGGCGGGAAGAACGGCGGACCGTTTTTCAGCCCCGACGGGCAGCGCGTCTGCTATCGCTCGGACCGCGCCGGCAACGACAACCTCCAGGTTTTCGTCAACAACCTCGCGGGCACCGACGAACGCGCGCTGACGGGCAACGACACGTTCAACTGGTGCCCGTTCTGGCATCCCTCGGGCAAGTGGCTGATCTTCACGCAGGCGGATTTCCGCGGCCGGCCCAATTTCGACCTCTACGTCATCCGCGACGACGGCACAGAGCAGCACCGCGTGACCTCGGATCCCGCGTTTGACGGATTGCCCGTGTTCTCGCCGGACGGGCGGTACCTGATGTGGACGTCGCGCCGCGGCGGACTCGAGTCGCCACAGGTGTTTATCGCGGAATTCATCGGCCTTACGCCCGCGGGCGAGTTGCGGGCGGCCGATCGGTAGCTCGCACAAAGCCGCCCAGCCGCCGGGAAGAACTGGAGCGTGCCCCCTGAAGCGGCCCTGTCTGACCCCGGTCCTCGTATCGCTCGCGCTGGCGACCTTTGGCTGCGAAACGGCGCCGCGGGCGTCTTATCTGAGCCCCGATGCTCTGCCCGAGAGCTGGCGCCTCCACGCCGAGCAAACCAATTACGACGAGACCGGCCGGTACGATGAGGCCGTCAACTTCTGTCGCCGACTGGCCGCCGCTTCGCCGTACGCCCGCTACCTGACCTTCGGCGTCAGTGGCGAGGGGCGGGCGCTCCCGCTGCTCGTTCTTTCCGCGGACCGGGCGTTTACGCCGGCCGCCGCGCGGCAAAGCGGCAAACCGCTCGTGCTCGTTCAGAACTGCATCCACGCCGGCGAATGCGAAGGGAAGGACGCGTCGCTTGCGCTGGCGCGCGACATCCTGATCGCCGGCACGCAGGCCGACCTGCTCGCGCACGTCAACGTGCTGATCATCCCGATCTACAACGTCGACGGCCACGAGCGCCGCAGCCCCTACGGCCGGATCAACCAGAACGGTCCGCGCGAGATGGGCTGGCGCACCAACGCGACCAACTTGAACCTCAACCGCGACTATGTGAAGGCGGATGCGGTCGAGACGCAGGCCTGGCTGCGGCTGTGGAACGCGTGGCAGCCCGATCTCTTCATCGACACGCACACGACCGACGGCGAAAAACACCGGTACGACCTGTTTTACGACGCCACGCAGGGGCCGGAGACGGCCGAGCCGGTTGCCCGCTGGGTGCGCGAGCAGCTTCTCCCCGACGTGCTGGCGGCCCTGACCGCCGACGGCTACGCCACGCTCCCCTACGGCCAATTGCGGGACCGCAAGGCCCCGACGGAAGGATACATGGCCGGCTGGTCGATGGGCCCGCGCTTTTCAACCGGCTACCCCGCGGCGTGCAACCGCCCCGCTCTGCTCGTGGAAACCTACTCCTGGAACCCATACGCGCGGCGCGTCCGCGCGACATACGACTTTCTGCGCCACACGCTGCGCACGCTCGGCGCGCAGCGTGAATCCCTTCACGCCGCCCTCCGCAACGCCGATGCCCAGTGCGTCGCCGCACACGGCGGCGGACGCGACGGCCGCGTCGCGCTCGCTTTTGCCCACACGGACCAGCACCACCCGGTCACCTACCACGCCTATCAGCAGGTGCTACACCAGAGCGAGATCACTGGCGACACGGTCATCGAGTACACCCAGACGCCGCTGGACGTGGAGATTCCGCTGTTCGATGGGATCGAGCCCACATTCACAGTGACGCCGCCGGCGGCCTATCTCATCCCGCCGCAGTGGTCGGAGGTCATCGAGCGCCTCGAGTGGCACGGGATCCGCACTTTCCGACTGCGGCAGGCCCATGACCTGGACGTGGAGTCATACCGCTTCGACGACGTTTCGTTCGCCGACCGGCCGCACGAGGGCCGGCAGCTCCCCCACTACAAGTCCACGTCCATCCGCGAGCGGCGGCACTTCGTCGCCGGCACGGTCGTTGTCCCCCTCGATCAACCGCGGGCCAAGCTCGCGGTGAATCTGCTGGAGCCGGCCGGGTCGGATTCGCTGGTGGCCTGGGGCTTCTTCAACGCCGTCTTCGAGCAGAAGGAATACGCGGAAGCGTACGTAATGGAGCCGCTGGCGCGGCGGATGTTGTCGGAGGACGCTGGGCTGCGAAGAGAATTCGAGGAGCGGCTGGCACGGGACGAGGCATTCGCCCGAAACCCGCCGCAGCGGCTGGACCTCTTCTACCGCCGGTCGCCCTACGCCGATGCACGGCAGAACGTCTACCCGGTCGCCCGAGTGGGCGAGGCCGGCGTCGTGCAGCGGCTGAAAGCGGAGTGAAGATCCCGCGCCATGCCCCTTTGCCCAGGCGCGTTTCGTGCGCGGTTTCGGACGCCAATTCGCCCCGTGCGATTGACTTCCGGCTCAAAACGGGCTACTCTCTTATCGACCGATCGGAATTGTGCCTGCCTTTGGTTTGCCAGCTCCATCGGGTGTAATTGATCAGGTTTGGCTTAGGGGCGTGACCCCGTCTGCGCAACGCAATGCACAGAGGATCGAGGAGCGACAGTTGAAGCGGATCTATGTTGGGAACTTGAGCTATCGGACGACAGATGAGTCACTCGAAGCGGCCTTTGCCGCTTTCGGCACCGTGCGGAGCGTTGCGATTCTGCAGGATCGTGAGACCGGTCGATCGCGCGGCTTCGGCTTTGTTGAGATGGAGGACGACGAGCAGGCTCTCGCCGCCATCAACGGCCTGAACGGCACCGAGGTGGACGGCCGCACCCTGACCGTCAATGAGGCTCGGCCCCGCGAGGCTGGCGCCCGCGAAGGACATGGCGGCGGCGGCGGATTCGCCGGCCGCGGCCGCCGTCAGTAGACGCTTCGTCAGACCTTACGAGCGGCGGCCGGTTGCTCGCCGGCCGCCGCCAGCTTGCCGCGACCACCGGTTGTCGGTCGCGCGGGGGGTTGTTCTTATAGTGTGACCGTCATGCGGGCGCGACCGACCTTCGGTCAGTGCGTCAGCGCATAGAGGACGATGTTCGCCGCCAGACGGCGCGCATCGTCGCTGGTCAGCCCCCAACAGCCGTCGAACGCCGGCCCGCTCAGCCCGCAGCTCACGCTGTACGGGCTGTACACGACGGCCAGCCGGCCGTCGATCCGCAGACCCCACAGCTCCGGAGCGGACACCTTGGGATGCTCCCGCACCACGTCCGGCGAATACCGCACGGTCGTCACGTCAAACCCCGGCTTACCGGCGAAGATTGGGTGATCCGGGGGCAGCCGCTCCAGCGTCAGCCCCGGGAACATCTCCTGCAACACGCGGCGTAACGCTCCATCGAAGGGCTCGGTGCCGCAACACGCCTCAGCCAGTAGGAAGCCCCCGCGGCGCAGGTGCGCGGCCAATGCGTCGCGTTCCGCGGCAGATAGCTCGAACCCGAAGTGCCCCGAGAGGACGAGCACCGGGCACAAGTACAGGCTCTCATCGGTCAGGCGAATCTGGCGCGCCTCAGTCACGACGTCCATGTTGAGCTGGTCGCGGAGCAGCTCCGCCAGGTTTCGGAGCGCTCCGGGAAACGGCCGCCAGTCACCTTCATAGACTACCTGCGCCAGACGCAGCGCCCCCGGCGCCGGCCGAGTCGTCTCAGCGGCCTCCTCGGTCGTCTTGGGGACGAGCACGACGTCGAGCCGGTCGTGCAGTGGCCGGCGTCCCACCGCATACGCCGCGATGTTCGCCCCGAGCTGAAACGCCGCGTCGCTCAGCTCCGG
Organism: uncultured Phycisphaerales bacterium; assembly: GCA_903914415.1. Classification (GTDB taxonomy): domain Bacteria; phylum Planctomycetota; class Phycisphaerae; order UBA1845; family Fen-1342; genus Fen-1342. The sequence continues at coordinate 13,578 of CAIWOY010000306.1, forward strand.
CACGTGGGCCTGCTCCCACAAGCACGACAGGTCGCGCGGGCTAAAGATCACGCTCGTGCGGCACCCCAGGTC
>CAIWOY010000307.1 GCA_903914415.1 uncultured Phycisphaerales bacterium
AATGAGCCGGTACGCGTCGGCGAGCTCCCGGGCGCGCCGCTCGATCTGCGGCGCGAAGGGGCCGTCGGGAACGGCGGCTTCACTCGCCTTCTTTTTCAACGATGCGTTTGATCTTCGCGAAATCATCCGGGTCCACCATCCTGTCCCGCACCTTCACGAGTATCGGCAGGTGGCCGGGCCTCGTGAAAACGCGGTACGGCGTCCAAATCCGCTTGAGCCGCCATCCGTGAGCCTCCAAGTAGCTCAGGACAACTGCAAACTGCGCCATACTCGAGTCTCCTGACCCGTCCCGAAGGGGACGCGTACCCGCTCGTGCCGCCGTTTGACGGAACCAACGATATTCACTTTCCACGCGCCTCCCTCAGGTGCCCGCCGGGAAACCGCGTTTACGGAATCCCGACTAAGTATGGCACACTCTTAGTATAGCACACGCTATACAAAGAAGCAAGTCACCGCCGCCGGCGCAGCGACTGGTTGATGTCCCGCTGCTGGTCCCGGCGCTTGATGCTTTCGCGCTTGTCCGCGTGGGTCTTGCCGCGGGCCAGCGCAATATCGACCTTTGCGATGCCGCGCTCGTTGAAGTAGATGGCCAGCGGCACGATCGTCAGGCCGCGCTGCGTGACCCGCGCTTGCCACCGTTTGATCTGCCGGCGATGCAGCAGCAACTTGCGCTCGCGCGTGGCTTTGTGTTGGGCGTAACCCGCCATCGGGTAGGGGGCGATATTGCAGTCCAGCAGGAACAGCTCGCCGCTGCGGAGGTAGGCGTAGGACTCGTCGAGCGAGGCCCGTCCCGCTCGTAAGCTCTTGACTTCGCTACCAGTTAGCGAAATTCCCGCCTCCAGGGTCTCGAGCACTTCGAAGTCGTACCGGACCTTGCGGTTGACGATCCTGGGGGCTTCAGGTGGACCTTTGGCCATGACGAAGTTACATTGTAGAGTGGTACGCTGTGGGCGTGCAACCCGGAGGTGGTGTGCGCGTACAAGGTGGTGTGACGTGGACGGTAGACCCAACGTCCCGAAGATTGCGATGCCTCGGAGCGAAGAGACACGGCTGATCGCGCGGGCCAAGCGCGGCAGCCCGGATGCGTTCCGCGTCCTGGTGGACGCCTACAAGGACCGGCTGTTCGCATTTGTCTGGCGGATGGTCCGCGACCACCACGAGGCGGAGGACATCACGCAGTCGGCCTTCGTGAAGGCCTACGAGGCGCTCGAGAGTTATTCGGAACAATGGGCCTTCAGCACGTGGCTGTTCACGATCGCGTACCGGCTGTGCGTCAACCACCTGCGGAAGCGGCGGGCCTTCTCGGGCGAGGTGGATTTCACCCGCCTGGGGCCGGTCGAGGGCGACGCCCCCGAGGAATTGGCGAACACCGAGGAAGCCCGGCGGCTGCGGACGTTGATCTGGTCCGCGGTCGACGAGTTGACGATGCCGCAGAAGGCGTCCGTGTTGATGTTCTACCGCGAGGGCAAGAGCTGCGAGGAGATCGGCCGCGTGCTGGAGATGCCGGCCGTCACGGTCAAGAGCCACCTGCACCGCGCGCGGAGCAAGCTGCGCGAGTTGCTGCAAGCGGAGTTGGTGGACGGCTGGCAGACCATCCCGTTCCTGAGCGATGCGCGTTCGGCGTGAGCGAACCATGAACTGCGTGGAATGCGAAAAACTCTTTGACGCGTATCTCGACGGGCAACTCGTCGGGTCGTTGCGGCTCGAATTCGACGCCCACCGCGTGCATTGCCGGCACTGCCAGCGAACGCTGGCGATGCTGGAGGCGCTCGGGAACGTGATCGCGTCCGACACGCAGGTCCCCGAGCTGTCCCGCGACTTCGGCAGCCGCGTGCTGGAGGAAATCCGGCAGCCGCGGCAGCCCGCGCGCTGGCGGCTGCGGCCGGCGGTCGTACTGCTGAGCGTGTTTCAGGCGGCGGCGATCGTGCTGTTTGCCTGGCTGTGGTACACTCACCCGGCCCGGCCGGCGAAACCGGAGATGGGGCCCGTGGCGACCCTGCATGGGACGCCCAGCCCGAACGACGAGGTGCGGGCCCGCGCGATGGAGGCGCTGGTCGACCGGCTGGAAAGCCGGCTGTGGGATATGCACGCGGCGGGCAACAAGCTGACGACCGACCTCGTGAATGTGGCGCGGTACTTGAACATCATGATCCCCGACGACGTGGCCCGCGAATCCGTGAGGCTGGCCGGCGTGAACCCGCTCCAGGCGTTGTGGGACGCCATCGTCCCGGGACCGCCGGCGGAGCCCGAGCCCGCGGCCACGGCCGAAGATGTGCACGCGATCTAGGCGGCCGCGCACTTTCCAGCGCTTGTCAGACGTGGGACAACACCGCTCATGAGCAGCCCGCACGTGGGTCGCTTGATCCCGACCCTGGTTTTTATCGGAGCCGTCTTCGCCGGCGTATGCAGCGCACGCGCGGACGATTCGCTGGCGCGCTACGTGCCGGCCGACGTTGGCCTGTTCATCGAGCTGCGCGGCGCAGACGACCTCCTCAGGCCCCTCACCGAAGCGCAGATCTGGCTTACGCTGGCCGATTTCGCCGGACAACCGGCGCGGCCGGACGAGCCCGAGGAATGGCGGCAGCGCCTCCAGCAAACCATCCACATGACGCCGGACGAGGCGATCCATCGGCTGCTGTCGCAGCGCATGGCGTTCGTCGCGGAGAGCCCCCGGCGGGCGCAGGACGCGATCGTGCTGTGTCGCCCGGCGGAGCCGCTGCCCGCGCTGGTCCGCAGTTGGGCGGCACGCCCGCTGCCGACGGCCGGTCGCACGGCCGTCTACCGCCTGCCGAACAACGTCGGGGTGGCCGTGCACGGCGATCTACTGATGCTCGGGGACGACGTCACGCCGGGGATGTTCCCGCACGTCCTGCGGCTGCTCGAGTCCGGCACAGGGACGGCGCTGGCGGACGACCCGGTGTACGAGCGTCTGTTGGCGCGCGTGCCGAAAGACCCGGACGGCGTGTTCTTCCTGCGCATGGGTGAAGCCGCGCCGACCAGCGCGCCGGCCACGGCGCCGGCCGCGACCGCTCCGACGACGACGCGCGCCGCTGCGAGCCGCCGGCCGCGTCTGGACCTCCCCGGACCGCTCCGCGATTCATCGAACGTGTTGCTGGCCCTCCATCGGGACGGGCGCCTGCTGCGCTTCAGCGCCGTCGGGGACGCCGCACGCGTGGCGCCGCCGCCGCCGGACGGCGACGCCCTCGCGCTGCTTGGCGGCTTGCCGGAGCGCACGCTGCTGGCGTGGTCCGGGCACGTCGACTATGGCCTGTTGACCCAAGCGCTCGCGTCGTTGCCGGAGCGCAACGTGCTGCGCGTGGCCTATGAGCTTCAGCAGCGCTCCGGAACGGTCCAGCATTTGATGGGGGCGCTGACGCCCGCTGCGTGTCTGGCGGTCGGCGTCGTCACGCCGGAGCGGCGTTCGGCGGCGGCACCGCCGATGCCCGCGCTGGGCCTGGTGCTCGCAGCCCGTGAGCCCGCGGTCGCTGCGGCTGAATGGGAAGCGCTGTTTCGTTCGACGCTGGGCATTTATCGTCTGCTTTCGTTGCGCGCCGGTACGCCGCCCCACGAGCCGCCGAAGATCGTCACCAGCGTCGTCGAGGGCGTGGAAGTGGAGCGGCTCGACCTGGGCGGGCTGCTGGCGATCAATCCTGAGTACACGCCGATCGGCGAGATCGAGTTCTGCTGGGCGCTGGACGGCAACGCCCTGATCCTGGCGTCGCATCCCGACTGGATGCGGCAGATCCTCGCCGCACGCCACCAGCGCGGGCCGCGCTTGCAGGGCGTGCTGGAAACGACGCACAGCCGACCCCCGCAATCCTGCGACAGCCTCTTTTTCGCGCAGAGTGGGCCGGTCGCGGACCTCGGACAGCTCTGGCTCGACTACCTCGGGCGGACCATCCCCGCGGTGCTGGACGAAAACTGGTGGCGCCAGGTCCAGCCCGGCGGACGCGACGTGCGGCTCGGCATCCTGGTCACGTCGAACAGCGAGCAGCACCGGCTGAAGGTGCTCACCGTGCCGCCGGACGCCCCGGCGCACGGGTTTCTGAAGGTCGGAGACGACATCGTGGGATGCAATCGGCGCCGCTTCGCCACGTCGCAGCCGATCGACGAGATGACGCGTGGGCTGGCCGAGCGGCCGGACGCGCGCTGGGTCGACCTGTTGGTCGAACGCGAAGGCGGAATGCCGCGCAATCGCCGGATCCCGTTGCCGTTTGCGGACCCGGTGCAGGTGTTGCGGCGGATCGTGGCGATCGGGCATCTGCTGCAGCGGGTCGTGTACTCAGAAGACCTGGCGGACGAGGCGGGCCCGCGCGGCGAGTTGACGCTGGAGTTGCGCGGGACGGAAGGGCCGCTGTTTGGCTTCGCAGTTGAACCGCCGGGCACGGCCTCGGCGCCCGCGACACAGCCGGTGAGCCCTGCGCTCGGCCAGTCGCCGCCCGCACCCCCTGCCCCGGTGCCGTCGCAGCCCGCGCCCAGTACGCCGCCGTCCACCGTGCCGGCGTCGCAGCCGGCCGCGACTACTTCGCCGACAGGAGGATGATCAGCACGTCGCCCCCCTCGAGATCCCAGGCGCCGAAGGGCTGAAACGTGCCGGCCTCCAGCTTGTACTCGATGTTCATCCGCGGCTTCTTTTCCTTTTCCTTCAAGACCTGGAGTTGCAGCGCGATTCGTTCCACGCCCTTGTCCTTCTCCCGCGTTTTCGGCGTGACCATCGCCTGGTATCCGCCGGTAAGCGGCGTCGTGAAGGTCTTGCCGAGGTCCACCGTCTCCTTGATCTTCCGTTCGAGCCTGAAGCCGGTGTACTTGAAGCGCTGCTTGAGCTTGTCGGCAAACGACTTGAGCTCGGGGGAGATGTCTTTGCTCTTGGTGGACGCGCGGATGACCCAGATTTCGAGGTCCGCGGACGTGCTCTTCTTCGCGGGCTCGTCAGCCGCCCCGGCCACCCCGAACAGCGTCAGGGCGAGCGCCAACGGAATCACATGCACCGGACGCGGCATGTCACGTCCTCCTGACAATCCGCGCGCTTCGTCGCCGGCGCTGGGCCGGTCCGAACCCGCAGCGTTCAACTTTGCTCTTCAAGTACCCAGATAATGACCGCTCCATTGTCGCCGAGCGAGACCACGAACGGCGTGTCCCCATCATAAACTTCAAGCCGGTCAATCTCCAGGTCGGTGGCCAGACGCAGCGGCGACGCGGTCGGCTGCCGTGGCGTGCCGAGCCACCACGCCGCCGCCAGGATCAGGCAGGCCGCGACGGCCGCCAGTGGTCTCCACAGGCGGAGGACTTGCGGCGTAACGCGGGTGCGGCGCGCAACCTTCGGCCGCGCGCCGGCGATCCGGTCCCACGCCCGGCTCCAGGCGCCGGCGGAAGGCAAGCTCCGCCGCTCGGCCTGGCCCAACGCGTCCGCCAACTGCGGCTCGATAACCGGCACGCGGTCCGCCAGTTGCGCGGCGAGGTCGGGCCGCTCGTTCAGGACTGCCGCCAGCCGCTCGACCTGGTCGGGCGTCAGCGCGTCGAGACCGCCCGCGATCGCGGCCTGCAAGGCGTCGTCCATGTTGTTCAGCGGACGGCTCACACTCGGTCCTCATTATCCGGCATGGGCTGCGAATTGGTGTCGGCGGCCGTAACCAACCGGCCGCGCGTGCTAGGCTCGCCGAACTGTTCTTTCTGACGCATGGCCGGGCTCGACAATTCTCAGAAGCTCAAGCACTTATGTTGGGCGCGGCGTGTTTTCGAGTACGCCGGGCGGGGCGAGGTCCGGTAACATCTCGAATAGCCGCCGCCGTGCATGGTACAACCGGCTCATCACCGTGCCGATCGGGATCTCCAGCGCCGCGGCGATCTCGCCGTAGGTCATTTCGCCGGTCGCGTACAAGGCGAACACGGCCCGCTGGTCCGGCGGCAGGGCCTCCAGCGCCTGACGCAGCCGCTGGGCCAGCTCCTGGCGCTCCAGTTCCTGGCCAGACGGGCCGCTGGTGTCGGGTGCCGCGAGCTGCGGCCCGCGGGACTCGTCGTCGGGGTCGAGCGGAACCGCCTGCCGCACTTTCCGCGTCCGCAGCACGTCCAGCGCCCGGTTCGCGACGATGCGTAGCAGCCACGTGCGGAATCCGGATTCGCGCTGAAACTCGGCCAGCCGGTCGAACGCCCGGATGAAGCTGTCCTGCACGACGTCGAGCGCATCTTCCGCGCGGCGCGTGATCCGCAGGGCCGTCCGATACGCGGCCTCCCGGTGCTGCTCGAAGAGCGCGCGGCGCGCAGCCGAGTCGCCGGCCGCAGCGCGGTCGGTCAAGCGCAACTCCTCGGGTTCGACGTGCAGGCGGGGCACAGTATTCAACGAATTCACGTCACATCACGATACCCGCCCTCGCCTCCGAATTCCGCGCCGCCCCGCGAAATAATCGACGCGCGCGTCACGTCAAAAGACGCGGTTCAGGCAACGCGAATCGGATTCGCGCTCGCCCCCAACGGAAAGGAGAACAGGCCATGAAACGCTTCCTCGCACTGCTGACTGGAGCACAGCTCCTCTGGACGGCTGCCGTGTTCGCGGGCGAGGCGACCGCCGTCTCGATCGCCTCGAACGGCGGCAGCGCCTCGGCCACCGCCACGGCGACGGGTAACGCCGACGCGACGGCCATCGCGGGCGCGACCAACGGCGGCCGGGCCGTCGCCAACAGCGCTGCCCAGGGCAATCGCAACGGGTACGCCAGCAGCCGGGCCGTCGCGACCGCGGACCGCGGCGTGGCCCTCAGCGACTCCACGGCCGACGCCACCGGCCGCTTCGGCGGCACGGCCCTGGCCGACAGCGAGAGCATCGCCGCCGCCCGCGGCGGACTGGCCGTCAGCCGCAGCAATGCGACCGCCGACGGCGTGTATTTCGGTCAGGCCCGCAGCCGGTCCACCTCGACGGCGCTCAGCACGTATGGCACCGCGCTCAGCCGCAGCGACGCGACGAGCCGCGGCCTGTGGGGCGGCATCGCTTCCAGCGACAGCGACTCGCAGGCCGTGTCCTATGGCGGCGTGTCAAGAAGCACGGCGCGGGTCACGAGCGACGCTCGCTATCACGCCCACGCGGAATCGGACGGGATCGGCATCAGCCAAAGCGGCTGGTCGTGGTCCAGCGACGCCCGCGTACACGCGGAGAGCCGGGCCACGCAGTTCGGTCACAGCCGCTCGAATGTCGTGGTGATCAAAGTGCGGCCGTAACACGCCCGGCCGGAGGGTAGCCCGGCGGCGACGTGCCGCCGGGACCCTCCGCGAGGGCCGTTTGAGCGCAGCGGATTTTTTTCGACGGAATGCCAGCGAACCTTGGAATTCAGAAGCTCGGGAGAAACAGCCATGAAACGCACGCACGACATGTTGATGACGCTCGCATGTGTGGCAGGGTTGTTTTGCAGTGCGACGGGCTTGGGCAGCGACGCATACACCTCGGCCGGCGCGACCAGCAACCCGGGACGATCCGGCACCGCGACGGCCACCGCCCGCTACGAGGGCGACGTCGGTTTCGCCCGCACGCAGACCCGCACCGGCCCGATCAGCGCCAGCCGCGCGGTTGCGGTCGGCGTCGATGAAGAAGGTCTGTCGCTGTCCATCAGCACCGCGCTGGCCCCCCGCAACGGTCCGGCCATCGCACTTAACTTCAACTTCAGCATCGACCGCGACGGCGACGTCGCCCGCAGCATCGGCCGTGCCACGAGCACCGGCGGGATCAGCCGCACGGCGTCGGTATCCGGCGGGACGAGCACGGGCCGCGGCGGCGCGACCGCCATCTCGCGGGCGAGCGGCTCGACCAGCTTCGGCGGCGTGGTGCGCACCGACACGCGCAGCGAGCACGAGCCGCGGCCCGTCGTGGTGGTGGTGCGGCCGGCGTTTCGCTGGCGATAGAACCGCGTGCGTTCGTGCCCGTGGGAAGCCCGAGGCCGCGGGCACATTCAAGCCCCATCCGCACCGACGTGCGGGTGGGGCCCTTTTGGGGGCTCTGCACGGAATTCCGGGGACGGCAATCCTCACGCGCGACCGCCATTGCTGGCGGACTGTCCGTAGGCCGTTACCAGTACGTGGATTAAGGCTGCTGCTAGCCGGAGGCTTGGCGAAGGCGGAGACGCCGGAGATGTCCCATCCCTTGGGCTGGGAGGCGTGGTGCCGCGAGGGCTCCGAATTCCGTCCGGATCGCGCCCGGAACCCGGCCGCGTCGCACGACACCGCGCCCGGTTTGGCTCCCCGCCAATCCGTGAGGAACCTTGAAAAGCCCGTCGGTCCCAGTATATGATGTTGGTGTGCGGCCAGCTCTCCGATGTGCCGCAGAAGCCGGGGTAGATGTCGTCGGTTTTCTTCTCTTGACGTTCTGAAGTGCCCTGGACCGCGACGGAGGTCGTTGTCCGCGGCTGTTCAGATCCGACCGGCCAACCGCGTTTGGTCAAGTTGCCCGGCGACGAAGCTGGGCGGTACTCATAGCCGTTTGCTCTGATTCGGGGAGAACAAGATATCATGGCCGTCCGAGCGGAGTCATCCCCCGTCAGTGAGCCGATGCGCAGCGCGGCGTGCGCCGCCGCTCTGCCCGTTTGGACGCGTATCGCACTCGCCGCGGTGATCATCGCCGGCATCGCCCTCCGGATCATTGCGCCTGAGACGACCGTCTTCTGTAATGACCAGGCGCGGGCCTGTGCGCTGGCCCAGGATGTCGCTGAGGGCCGCTGGGAGTCTGGCGGACTCGTCAATAGCGGGGGTTTCCGCAATGCGCCCGGATACGTCTACCTGCTCGCCGCCGTGTGGCGCGTTTGGCCCGATCCGCAGGCGCTTTTGCTGTTCACGATGCTCACGAACATTGCAGCGCTGGCTGCATCGGCCTACTTGTGCTATCGCTGGGTTGGCGCTGCCGCAGCCTGGTGGGGTCTGGCGTTCTTCGCGGCCGCCCCGTGGGCGATCCACTACTGCCGCTGGATTTGGGCGCAGGACCTGTTGTTCCCCGCCGCGCTGCTCGTATATGCAGCAGTCTGGGCGTGGCTCTGTCGCGGGCGGCGGTGGGCGGCCTGCGGGGTGATCCTGGCCCTCGCCTTCCTCACGCACATCCACCTGGCCGGTGTCGTGCTGGCCCTCGCACTCGTGTTGCTCGTACTGGCCTGGCGCGTCCGGCCGCCGGGCTTTCCGGTCGCAGTCGGGTTGGTTGTGGCCGCAGCGTCCTTCGCCCCGTACGTCGCGGCGTGGCACCCGCGCATGCCGCCAGCGGAGCGGGTCGGCTACCGACACGTGTGGCGAGCGGTTCCGGCGGCCGGCATGAGCGTATCAGGTCTCAACTGGTCCCTGGAATTCCGCGGGGGTTACCCGCACTTCGCGCAGTACCTGGGCTGGCGCCGCTGGCCGTTCGAGATCGTCATGGTCACCCCGGTGCTCCTCCTGGCAGCGGGCCTTGTGCTCGCTGGCCGGGAGATTCGTCGCGGCGGGCAGACCGCGGGCGCGGTCGTCGACGAATCCGGCCACTCACGTGCGACCCGTCGGCTGCCGCCGCTGGGCCTGATCGTAAGTCTCTCCCTGCTGATCCCGGCCGCATTTATCCTGCTGGCCATCCGCACGAGTCCGACCTACATGCCGCTTTGGTATCCGCTGCCGTTCGCCATCGTCGGCTTCGGCAGCGAGCGTCTACTCCGGTGGAAGCCAGGCCCCGTGTGGCAGCGTGCGGTCTCTGTGTTGCTGTTCCTGATCCTCTTTGTCGAACTGGGTTTCTTTGCCAGCCAGTTGCAGTATCTCGAGAGCCACGGCGGAGTGCCCGGTTCCCCGTTGTCCCGCTCCAGCGCCGGGCTGGACGCAGATCTGGAGCAGTTAGTCCGCAACGTAACCTCGGCGGAGGTTTGGGTGCAATACGATGGAGAGAGTCTCATCATGGACGAGGCCACAGCCTACCGGTTCCGTCGCGCGGCGTGGGCCGGATCGGCGCCTGGACGAACCTTGATCCACTACATCCCGCCCTGGGAGGGGACTTCCTGGTCGGATGAGCTCCCCGCAGCGCCGCCAACCGCCGAGCGCGCGTATCAGGTGCGGCCGTGGCATGGCCGCCAGCAACGCGACGGACATGTCCTGCGTGTGCCCGAACCGGAAACCACACACCCGTAGCGTGCCCACGCAGATTTTAGTTGCTATTCAATTCGCTGGGCGGTGCTCGTCCCACGCTAGTGGGCGAGCCTTGCCACCCCGCGTGCCTTCAGGCGTGCCCACCGCCGCCGTCACCTGCGGGCCATGTTCCGCCCACGCGCCCGAATCAGGCGCGGCAATTTCCGCTTCTGGGCCGATCCAATCCATGTGTCCGGCGTATAGAATCTAACGCAGGAACTTTGGGAACGAGCGCATGCCGAAGGCGAAAGTCGCGATCCTCAAGACCAGCCCGCGGACGGTGCTCCGCGATTACCACGAGCTGATGAACCTGGCCGGTTATCAGGACGTGATTGCGAAGGATGCCGACACCGCGCTCAAGATCAACATCTCCTGGCATTTCTTCTTTCCCGGCAGCTCGACGGTGCCGTGGCAGCTCGAAGGCGTCATCCGCGCCCTGAAAGCCGACGGGTACGACCCCGCGCTCCTGCACGGCTGCCACAACCGCACGGTCGTCATCGACGCCCACCTCGGCGAACGCGAGAACAAGCAGATCAACGTGCTCGCGGCGCACGGCCTCCGCAACGTCCACCTGTACGAAGGCGAGGAGTGGATCAGCATCCAGGACGCCGTCGGCGACCTGACCAAGCAGTTTCTCTGCCTCAACGAGGTCTATCCGAAGGGCTTCATGATCCCCCGCCGCTTCATCGGCGAGAACATCATCCACCTGCCCACGATCAAGACGCACGTGTTCACCACGACGACCGGGGCGATGAAGAACGCCTTCGGCGGCTTGCTCAACGAGCACCGCCACTGGACCCACCCCGTCATCCACGAGACGCTCGTCGACCTGCTGATGATCCAGAAGAGAATCCACCGCGGCGTGTTCGCCGTGATGGACGGCACGTTCGCCGGCGACGGACCCGGCCCGCGCTGCATGATCCCGCACGTCAAGAACGTCCTCCTGGCCAGCAGCGACCCGACGGCGATCGACGCAGTGGCGGCGAAACTGATGGGCTTCGACCCGTTGTCGATCAAGTTCATCCGGTTGGCGCACGAGCGCGGCCTGGGCTGCGGCGACCCGCGGGAAATCGAGATTGTCGGGGACCAGGCCGCCGCCGCCGAGAACTGGCACTTCGACGGTCCGTTCAAGAAGATGACTTTCGCGAGCAACATGCAGCACAAAATCTACTGGGGGCCGCTGAAGAAGCCGATCGAGTGGTCGCTCAAGACGATCCTCGCGCCGTGGGCGTACATCGCCAGCGTGATCTATCACGACAGCTTCTGGTACCCGCTGCGCGCCAAGCGGGCGATGCAGCAGGTGCTCGACAGCGACTGGGGCCGCCTGTTCCGCAACTGGGAGAACGTGCAGGCTGACGAGCAGGGCTATCCCGAAGTGGGCCAGCATCCCGCCGAGCTCACGCGCACCGGCTGGGCCGCATTTGCGCAATCGCTGAAGATCCTCGGCACGTGCATCAAGGAAGCGCCTGAATTCGCCGCCCGACGCAGACGCCCGCTCCACCCGACGACCTAGTTTAGTGACTCAAGAGAATCCGAACGTGAGTGGAGCAGGCCTCCGTGCCTGTGCGGGCAGGCAGAGACGCCTGCCCCACTCCCGTGGTGTCGCAGTTCCTGTGGAGATGGTGCGCTAATGCCGCGCCGACTGGCGGCTGGCGACCGTTACCTCGATCACGAACAGCGCCAGCAGCAACAGTCCCAGCAGCGCGACCGGATCCAGCCGACGCCCCACGAGCGCCCGCCAGCCCGACGCCGGCCGCGCGTCTCGCGCGCCGGTGCGCTCCAGCACTACCTGCTCCGTCCCGAGAACCTGCACCAGTCCGTCGCGCGTGATCGGCGTCAAGTCGAACTCCTCGGCGGGCCAATTCACCGCATACTCCGCCGTCTCGCCGCCGCTCGTGGCCCGGACCGCGTAGAGCCCCGCCGTCGCGGTCGGCCACGGCTCCTGGGGCACGCCGTTGCTGAGGCGTGTCCACGTCACGTGCGGTTCCGGCTCGGACTGCCGTACCTGCACGAGGCCGGCCGCGGGCAGCGCGGCGAAGCTGTCGCGCGCCAGTTGCCCCGCGGTGAACTGTGCCGCCGCGGCCGGCGGCCCCACGGACTGACCGATGAGATAGTGCAGCCAGGTCATCAGACCGGCCGCCCGCACGCCGAGATCGCTCCATTGCGGGTCCGGCGAGGTGGTCAGCAGCAGCACGTCCCCGCGTCCGAGCCGCCGCGACATGATTGCCGGTACGCCGTCCGTGTAGGTCGCGCTCGTCTGCACGCCCGCGAGCAGTCCGCTCAAACGCACGCGGCGCCGGACCGAGCAACGGGCGAGCTCCGCCAACCCGTCGGATGGGCTGGCATCCGCCACCGCGGCTTCCTGGCGAATGGCGGACGCCGTTTGCAGCGTTTCAATCGTGGGCCCGCCTTCGCTCAGCAGCGCGCGCAGCCCGGGCCAGTCCGGGTTGGACGTGCTGGACGCCGGAACAAGGACGGCCGTGGTGCCGCTCTCAATCGCCTGAAGGAGCGTGCCGCGTAGGGTGGCGGGCAGGTCAACGTCGGGGAGGACGACGATCAGCGCCGGCTGCCGAGCCTCGCGTGCCGGGAGCGCGGTCAGCTCCGCGGCGTCCGTCGCCCGCAACGAGATTCGCTGCTGCGCGGGACTGAGCAATTCCGGAGCCAGCAGGTTTCGCAGGATGAGTCGCGACACGTCCCCGTCCGCGTTGCCGGCCGACGGAGCGAGCAGCCACACCTCCGGCGGCGGGCCGGTCTGCCAGGCCACGTACGCGCGCTGGTCCGCCGCGAGCGAGTCCTGCGGCTCCAGCTCGAGCGTGGCGGCATGCGGACCGGCCGGTAGCGCCGGCAAGCTCAGTGTAACGTCGCGGGTTGTATCCGCGGGGACCTTCAGCGGCCCCATCCGCACGAGGATATTCTCGCCCTGCCGCGCGACCAGCCAGCACTCGCTGTCCACGCCGGTCGCCCGCACCGCGACCCGCACAGGCGTGGCCGCGGACTCCGGCCACGTGTGCGCTGGCGGCACCGGCACGCCGAGCCCCAAGTCTGTGATCTTGTCCAGCGGCGGGCCGACGACCCGGATTGTGGCGTTGTCCAATCCCGCCAGCATGGCCGGCCGCACGTCCCGCCACGCGGACGCGGCGGCGTCGGTGAAGACCACGATGCCCCGGGCGGGCTGATCCGCCGAGCGCAGCAGCCGGGCCGCGCGTTCGAGTGCGTGGCCGAGCGGTTGGGCGTGTGGCTGGTCGGCGGCGGCGGCGCGCAGCGCTGCGACCAGGGCGGCGCGGTTCGCCGTCAGGGCGGTGGCTTCGTCCGGGGCGCTGGCGCGGAGCACGGCGAGCTGCGAAGTGCCCGGCCAGCCGTGGGAGCTGTCCAGGAACTCCAGCGCTTGCGTGCGGGCCGCGTCGAGCAGGGTGACGGGACTCTCGAACCGCGGGCGGTACCTCATGCTCAGCGAATCGTCGAGGATGATGACGCACGCGGTCGCCGTCGCCCCGGGGTTCTGGGCGGCGAGCAGCGCCCACGTCGGACCCGCCAGCAGGGCCGCGGCACACGCCAGCAGCGCCGCCCGCAGGAGCATCAGGAGCAGGTGGCGAACCCGGCTGGCCCGCTGCCCGGTGAGCAGGACCCCGCGCATCAGTACCACGGCCGGGAACCGCAGCCGCCGGGGGCGCGGCCGCATGACCAGGTGGATCAGCACGGGGACCGCGGCGGCGGCGCTGCCCCAGAGCAGGGCGGGATGCGTGAGGGCGAAGGCGTCGGTCACAACCGTGCTCCCGGGATTCCGCAGAAACGGGATTTTCGGCTGTACAGGGGCCGCGCGTAAAGCTAATCTGAATCCTGGATGGCGAAGTTGAACTTCGCCCTACCGTGTCGCGATACTCTTGGGAATCGTGTCCGCGCTACTCTTGGGAATCATCTCGCGGCAGATATGAACGTCGAACCCCTGCAAACCGCCGAAGGCAGTGAGTACCCGTGCTGTCGCCAGCTCTCGATCTTCCTGGAGAATCGGGTCGGGCAGCTTCTGCGGGTCACGCGGCTGCTGGAAGACGAGCCGGTGCACATCCTCGGCCTCGCGGTGGACGCGTCGGTGGACTGCGCCATCGTGCGGATGCTGGTGGACGACCCGGACCTGGCGCACCAGATCCTCACCGACGCCCATTTCGCCCTCAGCGAGAGCGAGCTGCTGGTCGTCGAGCTGCCGCCCGGCAAACGCTCGATCATGGTCCTGTGCAGCGCCCTGATCTCGGCGGAGGTCAACATCAACTACGTCTACACGGTCTGGGCGGGCAAAGAGCGCCGGCCGTGCCTCGCGATCCAGGTGGACGACGTGCAGAACGCCATTCGCGTGCTCGCCGGGCAGAAGTTCGTCGTCCTGCATCAGCATGAGCTGTAACGCGGGCTTATGCGACCGCCACATTCTCCTCCGCAGCTTCAATCCTGGACGATGAGGGATGGGTACACCGTTGGTGGGCGCGTCTGGCGGCCGGGCGGAAACCAACCCGAGCGTGCGATCCTGTACCTGCACGGCATCCAGTCGCACGGGGGCTGGTTCGAGTGGTCGGCCGCGCAACTGGCGACCGGCCGGTCGCTCGTCATCCTGCCGGACCGGCGCGGGAGCGGCGTGAACTCGCAGGCCCGCGGCGACACGCCGGCGGCGCGGCGCTGGCTTGAAGATCTGGACGAGATCGCCGCGTGGACGACGCGCGAGTTCGGCGTGCGGCGTTTCTGGGTGGTCGGCGTAAGCTGGGGCGGCAAACTCGCCGTCGCGTGGACGCTGAAGCAGCCCGAGCGGGTCGAGCGCGTCCTGCTGATCGCGCCGGGATTCTTTCCTGGCGTGGACGTGGGGCTGGGGGCCCGCATCCGGATCGGGCTGGCAATGCTGACGCGGCCAGCGCGCCTCTTCCCGATTCCGCTGAACGATCCGGCCCTGTTCACCGAGAATCCGGCGGGGCAGCAGTTCATCGCCGACGATCCGCTGAAGCTGACGCACGCCAGCGCGCGTTTTTTCTACGAATCCGCCCGCCTGGACCGCCAACTGGCCCGTGTGCGGCCGCGGTCGCTGAAGGCCGAGGTCACGTTGGCCCTCGCCGGGCGCGACTGCATCATCCGTAACGCTCCAACGCAGGTCTGGCTGACGAAGGTCGCCGCCCGCCAGCTCGCCGTGCATACACTCCCCGCCGCCAGCCACACGCTGGAGTTCGAGCCGGACCTCGCGCCGTTCGCGGCGTTGCTGGAGCAGTGGGCGCGCCGCGGGGATTGACGGATTCTGGCGGATTTTGACGGGAAAACGCGATCAGGGGCACGCGGGGCTGTCTTTCGCCGCGAAGGACAGCGGGGGCACGCAACGGGAACGGCGGAAGGGCACAAGTGGGAAGTGGATGGCTACGTGCTATTCCTGTTGTCCGGCCGTCGAATCGAGTCGCGTCCTGCCTTCTCGGGCCGGATGAGCGGGCAAGGAGCGCCTCACGAGCTTTCGCGCCGGGCCGGCGCCCTTTATCATGGCCGGCATGCCCCTTTTCTGGAATGAGATCCGCGCGCGTGCCATTACCTTCGCCCGCGACTGGTCCGGCGCCGCCCGCGAGAAGGCCGAGGCCCAGACCTTCTGGAACGAGTTTTTCGCTGTTTTCGGCGTCCGGCGCCGCACCGTCGCCAGCTTTGAGGAGCCGGTTGAGAACCTCACGGGCGACACCGACTTCATCGACCTGTTCTGGAAAGGCCGGCTGATCGCCGAGCACAAGTCCCGCGGCAAGGACCTCTCCAAGGCCCACACTCAGGCCATCGGCTACATCCAGAGCCTCGCCAGCGCTAAACGCACCGAGGAAATTCCGCGGTACATCGTTGTGTCCGACTTCGCTCGTCTCGCCCTGCACGACTTGGAGTCCGACAAGACTGGCAAGGAAACGATCCAGTTCGCACTGGCGGACCTGCCCGAGCACATCCGCGAGTTCGCCTTCATCGCCGGCTACGAGACCCGCAAAGTCGATCCCGAGGATCCAGCCAACGTCAAGGCGGTCGAACTCCTTGGCAACCTGCACGATCGTCTCGAGGCCGCCGGGTACGTCGGACACGACTTGCAGCGGTTCATGGTGCGCATCCTGTTCTGCCTGTTCGCCGATGACACCGGCATTTTTGAGCCGGACACGTTCAAGTTGTTCGTCCAGAACCGCACTCGGCCGGACGGTTCGGACCTTGGTTCCCAGTTGGCCCGGCTGTTCGCCGTGCTCAACACGCCGGCGGACAAGCGGCAGAAGACGCTGGACGAAGACTTGGCCGCGTTGCCCTACGTCAACGGCGAGTTGTACGCCGAGAGCCTGGGCTTTCCCGAGTTCGACGCCCCCATGCGCACGGCACTGCTCCTGTGCTGCAACTTCAAGTGGGAGCGGATCAGCCCCGCCATCTTCGGGTCGCTGTTCCAGGCCATCATGCAAGCGCCTCAGCGCCGGCAGATCGGCGCGCATTACACTTCCGAGCGCGACATCCTCAAGCTTATCCGCTCGCTGTTCCTGGACGACCTGCGGGCCGAGTTCGACTCGATCAAGACGGACAAGAAGAAGCTCGCCGCGTTTCATCGGAAGCTGGGGCAACTGAAGTTTCTCGACCCGGCCTGTGGCTGCGGGAATTTCCTGGTCGTCAGTTACCGCGAACTGCGGCGGCTCGAGATGGACGTGCTTCAGGCTCGCTTCGGCAGGAACCCGGATGAAGGTGATATCCGGGCCGGATGTCAACTCGACGTCTCGCAGTTATTCGGCATCGAGATCGAAGAATGGCCCGTCCGCATCGCGGAAGTCGCGCTGTGGCTCATGGACCACCAGATGAACGCCGAGCTTTTCGCGCGATTCAGCCAGGTCAAGGCCACGGTCCCGCTGACCAAGTCCCCGCACATCCGGCAGGCGAACGCGCTGCGGTTGGATTGGAACGAAGTGCTTCCGGCGAATGAGTGCTCGTACGTTCTTGGTAATCCGCCGTTTGTGGGCAAGCACTACATGATCGACCAGCAGAAAGATGATCTTCGCACCTTGCTGCCGACCTTCCGGAGCGTTGGGGACCTGGATTACGTAACCGCCTGGTACTTCAAAGCCTGCGAGTACATTCGAAACCACCCGGTTCGCGTCGCGTTCGTCTCAACGAACTCGATCACCCAGGGGGAGCAGGCCAGCGTTGTATGGCCGGAGCTCTTCCGCCGGTTCGGCATCAAGATCCAGTTTGGTCATCGCACATTCAGATGGGAGAGCGAAGCGCGCGGTAAGGCGCACGTTCACGTGGTCATCATCGGCTTCGGTTCAGGGAACGGCGGAGCGCGACGCATCTACGACTACGGCGAGGATTCGGAGAACCCCACCGTTCATACGGTCCGCAACATAAGCCCATACCTGATCGACGCGTCCGATCGGGTGGTCGCCAAGCATACCACGCCGATCTGCGGGGCGCCCCCGATGCGCTGCGGCAACAAGCCCAGCGATGGTGGACACCTGATACTCACCGATGACGAGAAGGCGGAGCTGCTCGCGCGCGAGCCGACGGCCCAGCAGTACATCAGGCCGTTCATCGGTTCAGAGGAGCTTATCAACGGCACTTACCGATGGTGCCTGTGGCTCACGGACGCCTCGCCCGCCGACCTCCGGCGCATGCCGCGGGTCATGGAACGCATTGAGAGGGTCCGCGCCTTCCGCCGAAAAAGCACCGCCAGGCCCACGCAGCAGGCGGCAAGCACTCCCGGTCTGTTCTTCTACATCTCCCAGCCGCAAAGCAAGTACATTGCTGTGCCCGAGGTCTCCTCCGAGCGTCGGCGTTACATTCCCATTGGTTTCCTGAGTCCTCGCGTCATTGCCAGCAACAAGATCTACGTGGTCGCCAGGCCAAGCCTATACCTGTTCGGAGTACTGTCCAGTTCAATGCACATGGCGTGGGTGCGCGTCGTGGGCGGGCGACTGGAGAGCCGCTTCCAATACTCCGGCAGCATCGTTTACAACACGTTCCCCTGGCCGCAGGATTTGACCGACAAGCAGAAGGCGCGCGTGGAGAAGTGTGCTCAAGCGGTGTTGGACGTACGGGCGAAGCATCTCGACGCGACGCTGGCCGACCTCTACGACCCGCTGGCCATGCCCGGCAACCTTGCCAAAGCGCACGCCGACCTCGACCGTGGCGTCGATGCCTGCTACCGGCGGCAACCCTTCACCAGTGAACGCCAGCGGGTGGAGTATCTGTTCGCACTCTATGAAAAGCTGACCGCGCCGCTGATTGTCCAACCCAAATCGCGTCGCCGTGCGGCCCGTAGCGTTCCTGACGCGCCGTGAGGCTCGGTGACCCAGAAAACGATACGCGATTCTCGGTGGCGCTCATGTTCCGGCCATTGCATTGACGTGCCTTCGTGGTCGTGCTTGGGGAGGCAGGGTTGCCGCCAGGCCCAGGAGTTTGGCCGTTTTCCAGGGGTTCCGTCCCGGCGCGGCGGTCCCGGCGCGCTGGGACCGCCAGGGGTACGGTCGTGTGCCCCGTTGGGCGGGGGTGTGCGCTTGCTGGCGCTGCGCGTTCGGATGCGCTCCGCCGGACAGGCCCCTCGCTGCCGCTCGGGCTCTGATTCACGCCCCTCGCTGCCGTTCGGGCTCTGATCGGCCGTGTGCCCCATCGGGGGGAACCCGTCGCTGGCGCTCCGGGCTCTGATGTCGCGCGCTGCGCCCGAGGCTCTTAACCCGGCGGGCGGCCTACGACGAGGATCGCGAAGCTGCCGGGCACGGGCGTCGGGCGGGCGCGGCCGGTCGTCGGCGCCGAGGTCGCGGGCGCACTTGCGGGCGCGCTCGCGGGGGCTTCAAAGCGCGCCGTTGGGAGAAAGACCTTGTGCGTCTTTGGGTCGAGGGCCATCGTGCGGGCGCCGCGCTGCGTCTCGACGGTCTGGGCGACCGTGAAGTGCGCGGGATCGTCCTCATGCACGACCGTCAGCGTCGCGTCGCCGTTCGAGCTGAACGCGTAACCCGTCTCCGGATCGAACGCGGCGGCATCGGTGCCCTTGCCGATCGGCAGCGTCGTCACGACCTTGCCGGAGTCGGCGTCCAGCACGACCATCTTCTCGTTGCCGCAAACGGCGAATAGCCGGCGGTTCTTCGCGTCCAGCGCGAGGCCGGATGGCTCCTCGCCGGGCGCGAGCGGCCAGCGGGCGGTGACTTTCAACTCTTTGGGATCGATGCGCACGACTTCGCTCTTGTCCTCGATGTTGACGAAGACCTGGCCCTTGCCATCGGACACGGCGAACTCCGGTTTGCCCTCCAGCGGGATGGTGCCGAGGACCTTCCCGCTCTCCGGATCGAACGCCGTCGCGTCTTTGCTGCGGCCGTTGAACGTGAACACGCGTTTCGTGAACGGATCGAAGAGGATGGCGTCCGGGTTCTCGCCGGTCGTCACCGTGTCGATCACCTTCAGCGTCTTGAGATCGAAGATCGTGGCGGTGTTGGCGCGGCCATTGCTGGTGAAGCCGCGGCCGAATTCGGGGGCGAGCGCGACGCCGTGCACGCCTTCGGTTTCCGGGATGTCCCCGACGACCTTGCCGCTGTCGGCGTCGAGCACCATCACGTGGGTCTGGCGGGTGACGTACAGCCGGCGCGCCTCGGCGTCGGCGATCAGGTAATCCCAGCGGCCTTCGCCGCCGACTTCGTATTTCTGGAGCACGCGATACGGCTGGGGGTCCGCCGCGCGGGCGGCGGCCACGGCGCTGAGACAGACCACGAGGGCGGCAAACGTAACGCGAGTGAGCATGGCAGTTCTCCTGGCGGTAAGGCGCCCTGCGGCGACACGCCGCGTCCTTCTGGAACTTGGCCGACATGGGTCATCGGCCACTCGAACACCACCGCGAATTATACGCGGCGGATGATAACACGGTACGATGCGGCGGAATGGGGGTCTTTCCGCGATGTCAGAATAATGTCAGGATTGCGACAGTGTTCGCGGTTCGCGGCGGGCGGGATAATCGCGTCCCAATCGGAGTGGCCGCGGTGCGCATTTTGGTAGTGGAAGACGAGCAGAAGGTCGCCGAGGCGCTGCGGGCCGGGCTGGAGGCCCAGCAGTACGAGGTGAGCGTGGCGCGGTCCGGCGAAGAGGGTTTTTTCCTGCTCAATACGGCGACGTTCGACCTGGTGGTGCTCGACCTGATGCTCCCGGGGCGCGACGGGCTGGACGTGCTGCGCACGATCCGCCAGCGCGGGCTGACGGTGCCGGTGCTGGTTCTGACCGCGCGCGACGCGGTCGAGGACCGGGTGCTCGGGCTCGACAGCGGCGCCGACGATTACCTGGTGAAGCCGTTCGCGTTCCCGGAGCTGCTAGCCCGCATCCGGGTGCTGCTGCGCCGCGGACGCGGAGAAGCGCGCCCGAGACTGGCGCTGGCCGATCTGGAAATGGACCTTCTGGCCCGGCAGGTGACGCGCGGCGGCACGCTTCTGTCGCTCACCAGCCGCGAGTTCGACCTGCTGGCGTATCTGCTGCGGCACCAGGGGCAAGTGGTGTCGCGCGAGATGCTCGCCGAGGAAGTCTGGCAGCAGCCGGTGCGGGCCACGCCGCTGGACAACGTGATCGACGTGCAGATCGCGCGGCTGCGGCGAAAAGTGGACGATCCGTTCCCGACGCCGTTGATTCACACGGTCCGCGGGGTCGGGTTCACGCTGCGGGAGGTGCCGCCATGAGGCTGCCCGCAGCCAGTATTCGCGTGCGGCTTACGCTCTGGTATGCGGCGGCGCTGGGGCTGCTGCTGCTCGGGTTCGCGCGGGGGGTGTACTTCTTCGTGCAGCGCAGCTTAACGAGGCAGTTGGATCAACTCCTCGACGAGCAGTTCAAAGCGGTCGGAACGGCTCTGCGGGGCGAGCCCGACGATCTGGAGGAGCTGGCGCAGCTCGGCGCGGTGCCGCTGTTTGAGGTGACGGTCGGCGAGCAGCTTGTCTACCGCACCGCCGGCTGGGGGCGCGCGGGTCTCGATGGTGCGCTGGGGGCCCGGCGGTCGAGGCCGGTGTGGTCCGCCGCCGGGACGGACGGACGACCGTACCGGCTGCGTGCGCAGGACGTACCGGGCGAGGGGCGCTCCTATCACGTGCGCGTGGCGGTTGGTGCGCATACGCTGCGGCGGACGCTGCGGACGCTGGCGGCGATTCTGCTCGTGGGGCTGCCGTTGGCCGTGGGGGTGGCGCTACTGGGCGGGTACGTGCTGGCCCGGCGTGTCCTGGCCCCGATCCAGGCGATTACGGCGAAGGCGCGCGAGATCACGGCGGAGCGGCTGAGCGAACGGCTGCCCGTGCGGAACGCCGGTGACGAACTCGGACGGCTGGCGACCGTGGTCAACGATTTGTTGGCGCGGCTCGACGACTCGTTTCAGCGGTTACGCCGGTTCACGGCGGACGCGTCGCACGAGCTGCGCACGCCGCTGACGGCGATTCGCAGCGTCGGGGAGGTGGCGTTGCAGGGGGCGCGCGAGCCGGCGGCGTACCGCGACGCGCTCGGCAGCATTCTGGAAGAGACGGCGCGGCTGAGCCAGCTTCTGGACGATCTGCTCACGCTCACGCGGGCGGACGCGGGGCGGGCCGTGCTGGCCAAGGAGCGGACGCAGCTCGCGGCGCTGGTGCGGGAGGCGGTCGACGTCGTGCGCGTGCTGGCGGAGGAGAAGGAGCAGACGCTGCAAGTCGCGCTGGACGACACCGTGGAGGTGGAGGTCGAGCCGCGCACGCTGCGGCAGGCGGTGCTCAACCTGCTGGACAACGCGATCAAGTACACGCCGGTCGGCGGCGCGGTCCGCGTGACGGTCCGGCGCGACGCGGACGGCGCGGCGGTGGCGGAAGTGGCCGACAACGGTCCGGGCATCGCGGCGGAGCACCACGCGCGGGTTTTCGAGCGGTTCTACCGGGTGGATAAGTCGAGGTCGATACAGCGCGGCGTTGGTCTCGGACTGGCCATCGCCCAATGGGCGGTCGAAGCGAATGGCGGACGGATCGAGCTGGAAAGTGGAGCCGGAAAGGGCAGCACGTTCCGGATTGTGCTGCCGGGTCCGGCCCGGACTGGGACAGGCAGACATTGAAGGACGACGGGCGGCGCTGCGCGTGCGGGACAGCGCCGCCGGAAGGAACTTCCCGCCGAGGAGTGACCGAAGAATGAGAACAGGCATGGTGGCAAGACTGGCGGTAGGGCTCGCACTCGTTGCGGCTGCGGCATTGGCGAGCGCTGAGGAACAGCGCGGCGCCGACGCGCTCAAGAAGGCCGTCGCGGGCGCGAAGATTTCGGTGGGGCAGGCGATTGAGGCGGCGCAAAAGGAGGTCGCCGGCGGGAAAGTGATCGAGGCTGGCCTGGAAGCCGAGAAGGAGGCCACTTTCTACGAGGTCGTCGTCCTGAGCGGCGACGCGGTCAAGGAAGTCAAGGTCGACGCGGCGAGCGGCAAGGTGCTGGGGGTCAAAGAGGAGAAGCCGGAAAAGGACGAGGAGAAAGAGCTGGCCAAATCCAAGCAGGCGCTGGGTGTCGCCAAGTTGACCTTCGCGCAGGCGCTGGAAGCCGCCGCGAAGGAGGTCAAGGACGGCAAGGCGTTCAAGGTCGAGTTGGAGATGAAGGGCGACCAGGCGGTGTACGAGGTCGTGCTGCTCCAGGGTGAGAAGGCCATGAAGGTGTCGCTCGACGCCGGCAGCGGGAAGGTCGCCAAGGTCGAGGAAAAGAAGTACGGCGAGCAGAAGGAAGATGAAACCGCGGAGGCGAAGCAGGCGCTGGCCGCGGCCAAGATCAGCCCAGCGCAGGCGCTCGAGGCGGCCGGCAAGGAGGTCAAGGGTGCCCAGGTGCTCGGCGTCGAGCTGGAGATGGAGAACGACAAGCCGACGTACAGCGTGGCGCTGCTCCAGGGCGACAAGGTGATGGAGGCGAAGATCGACGCCGTGAGCGGCAAGGCCATCAAGGTCGAGGAGGAGGAGCAGGACAAGGAAGAGGCGGACGAGCTGGCCGAATCCAAGGCGGCGCTGGCGACGATCAAGATCCCCTTCGCGCAGGCGCTGGAGCTGGCCGCGAAGGAAGTGAAGGACGGCAAGGTGCTGAAGGCCGAGTTGGAGATGGAGGAGGGCAAGGTCAGCTACGAGGTGGTTCTGCTGCAGGGCGAAGCGGCGTGGCAGGTCACGCTCGACGTGGTGAGTGGCAAGGTGCTCTCGTCCCGCAAGATGGAGCGCGGCCACAAGGAGTCCGCGGAGGGCGGCGAGTGGCGGCACGACTTCAAGGTGGACAAGGCCAACTGGGCCGACCACGGCACGAACCTGTACTTCATTCTCGAGCCGGGCTACCGCTGGCACTACAAGCACGGGACGGCAACGTTGACCGTCACTGTGCTCGACGAGACGAAGGTCGTTGACGGCGTGACGACGCGCATCGTCGAGGAGCGCGAGGAGAAGGATGGCAAGCCGCTGGAGGTCTCGCGCAACTACTTCGCGATCGACAAGTCCACGAACGATGTCTATTACTTCGGCGAAGACGTGGACGAGTACAAGGACGGCAAGGTCGCAGGGCACGAGGGCGGCTGGCTGGCCGGCGCCGGCGGGGCGAAGTTCGGGCTGATGATGCCGGGCAAGGTCAAGGTCGGCGACAGGTTCTACCAGGAGGTCGCGCCCAAGGTGGCCATGGACCGGGCTGAGATCGTCAGCGTGGATGAGAAGCTGGAGACGCCGGCGGGCAAATTCGAGAAGTGTCTGCGCGTCAAGGAGACCACGCCGCTGGAGAAGGGCGTGAGCGAGAAATGGTACGCACCGGGTGTCGGCCTCGTGAAGGACGACGAGTTCGTGCTGGAGTCGGTCGACAAGCCGAAGAAGTAATCCGCGCTGCGCGGCGGTACACTTCTGCGGTTTCGAATTGCAGGGCACCCGAGGAGACCCTCCTTGGCGCGAAGCGGCGGTTGTATAGCGCTGCTGATGCTCGGTCTGGCGGCTGGCTGCGTGGGCGTCGATCCCAAGCCGGACTACGCGCGCGTGTCACGGGTCGTCGGCGAGCGCACGGGTTTTTCCGAGGTGTACGATCCGCTCGGCGACGAGTCGGTCGCCGGCAAAGTGGCCGACCTGCTGCGCGAGCCTCTAACCGTGGACGACGCCGTCCGCGTCGCCTTGCTGAGCAACCCGTCGTTTCAGGCGGGGTTTGCGGCGGTGGGCGCCTCGCGGGCGGACGTCGTCCAGTCGGCCTTGTTCACGAATCCATCGTTCTCGTTCGGGCTCGGCTTTCCCGACGCCGGTGGGCGGTCGCGACTGACGGCCGGTCTGGCCCAGCAGATCAGCGATCTGTGGCAGATTCCCATCCGCAAGAAGGTCGCGGAGGCGGAACTGGAGCGAACGCTGCTGGCGACCGCCCGCCGCGGCATCGAGCTCGTCGCCGACGTGAAGACGCGCTGCTATCGGCTGCTGGCGCTGCAGCAAAGCGAGGCGATGCTCGGCGAGGGGCGGGCGCTGGCGGAGCGTGCCGCCCGTCTAGCCGAGGCGCAGCTCGCGGCGGGCGAGGTCAACCAACTCGACGTGAACCTGGCCCGTGCGGCGCTGCTGGATGTGGATTTGGAGCTGCTGACCGTGCAGCGCGAACGCCGAGCCGCAGAAATCGACGTGGCGCGGGCGCTCGGAGTGGGTCGGCTGTCCCAGGCGTGGGCGCTGGCCGATCATTTGCCCGCGCCGCAGATCGCGCTGCCGGATGAGGCGGAGCTGATTGCAGCGGCCTTGTTGCAGCGGCTGGACGCGCGGGCGGCGCTGCTGGCGGTGAGCGCGGCCGAAGACGAGCTGGTTCACCAATACCTGCGCGCCTTTCCGGAGCTGGCGCTGGGTGCGGACCTGGAGCGGGTCGAAGCGCGGGCGCTGCCGGGACGGAAGATTCTGGCGGACACGGTGCGTTCCTCGATCGGCGCGGGGAAGCTGACGGCGCCGTCGATCCAATCGCGCGGCGAGCGGCGGATCGAGAAGGCCCAGATCATCAACACGGTGCTCGGGCCGTCGCTGACGGTGACGTTGCCGCTGTGGGACCAGAACCAGGCCCAGGTGGCGAAGGCCGGGTTTGCGGTCGAGCAGCGGCGAAAGGAACTGGAGGACGTGCTGGACACGATCGCCAGCGAGGTTCAGCAGGCCGTGGCCACGGCGCACAATGCCTGGTCGCTGGTGCAGGTTTACGAACAGCAGGCTCTGCCGCAAGCGGAGGAGAACGTTGCGGCCGCGCTGCGTCTGTATCAGGACGGCGAGCAGAGCATTTTGGTCGTGCTGGACGCGCAGGAATCGCTGCTGCGCCGTCGCCGGAGCTATATCGAGGCGCGGCGGGACTACGCGATCGCGCTGGCGGCGCTGGAGCAGGCGTTGGCCGGCCGGGTGGCTGCGCCGCTGGAGTCCCCGCCCGTGCTCACGACGGCTCCGGCGGTTCCGTTGTCCGCGCCGGAGGATTCGCGATGAACAAAGGCGTTCGGCGACTGCGCCTGGTGTTGTGCGTGCTGCTTTCCGGCACAGTCGTGCAGATGACCGCCTGCCAGGTACTGTCGGGACAAGCGGGGGACGCGGGTGCTGCGTTTCAGGCGCTTGCGGGCGACATCCAGACGTTCGTTCTGGACTTTGCGCGCCAGGTCGTGCAGGCGGCCGTTTTGTAGACGGCGGGTGCCGCAAGGAAGGGTGTCCATGCACAAGCTCGTCACCGGGATTTGCATCCTGGTTCTCGGCGCGGGGGTCGGAGCGACCGTGTTCTGGCTCAGCGTGCGGGACCGGCTGGCCACGGTGCCGGTGGACCCGCCGCCCAACGAACGTGAACCGGTCGCCACACCGGCTGAACCGCCGCGTCTTTCGCATACGCCGGAGGGCGAGACGGTCATCCGCTTCGAGACCGAAACGCAGGAGCGCGTAGGGCTGAAGGTCGAGGCGGTCGCCGCGGCCACGCGCCAGCCGGAGGTCGGCGCGTATGGCGTGCTGCAGGAGGACCCCGGGCAGTCGTTCACGATGCGCGCTCCGGTGGCCGGCATCCTGCGCACGGATGCGGGCGCGAAGTGGCCGAATATCAACGCGTACGTCGAGGCGGGCGTCGTGGTCGGCTACATCGAGCCGCGGCTGACGCAGACGGAGCGGATCGACCTGGCGGCCCGCCTGACGCAGGCCCGGGCCGACGCCGCGGAGGCGGAGGCGGCGCTCGCGTCCGCACAGACTTCGTACGAGAACAAGAGGAAGTTGAACACCGACAGCAAGCTCGTGTCCGACCGGGTGCTGGAGGAGGCGCACGCGAAGGTCAAGAGCGAAGAGGCGCGGCTGAGCGCGGCGCTCCAGATCGTGCACCTGATCCAGTCGGCCCAGGCGTCGGGCGGCGAACCGGCTCTGCGTTTCGAGTTGCGGACGGAGCAGGCGGGGGAGGTCATGGACATCCCGGCCAGTTTGGGCGAGGCCGTGGAAGCGGGGCAAATCCTGCTGCGGCTCGTGCGTTTCGACGCGCTCGTGGCCCGGGTCGAGGTGCCGGTGGGCCAGCGGTTCGACGCGGCGGCCAAGGCCGCGCGGATCGTCGTGGTCGGTGATGAGGACCGCACGCTCGTTGGGGAGCGGATTGGACTCGGCGAGAACGTCACCGCCACGCCCGGCGGGCCCACGTTGCTGTTCCGCGTGCCGACCGCAGGGCTCACCGTTCGTCCGGGGGCGGCGGTCGTGGCGCACCTGCCGGTACCCGGCGGAATGCGGGACGGCGTGCTCATCCCGCGCAGCGCCGTCATCCGGCTCATGGGCAAGGCCTGGGCGTACGTGCAGACCGGCGAGGAATCATTCGTGCGCCGCGCGCTGACCGGCGCGGAGCTCGTCGGCGACGCCTGGTTCGTCGTCGGCGATTTCCGGGCCGGCGACCGCGTCGTCACCGAAGGCGCCCAAATGCTGCTCTCGGAGGAGCTCAAGGCCCAGATCGAGCGCGAAGCCGCCGCGACCGAGTAAGCGCGCTCCGCAGGCACCGCGAAAGGCAGCCGTCACCCATGCTGCAAGCCATCGTTTCCGTGTCGGTCCGATACCGCGGCGTCATCGTCGCGCTGGCCTGCCTGTTGCTCGGCTACGGCTTGTACGTCACGGCCCACGCCAAGCTGGACGTGTTCCCCGAGTTCGTCCCGCCGCAGGTCGTCATCCAATGCGAGGCGCCGGGTCTGTCGCCCGAGCAGGTCGAAGCGCTGGTCACCCGGCCGATCGAGTCCGTCGCGGCGGGGGTCGTCAACCTGGAGACGGTGCGGTCGCAGTCGGCCGAGGGGCTGGCCATCGTCACCGCCGTCTTCCGCGACGGCACGGACATCCTCGTGGCCCGCCAAATGCTCGGCGAGCGGCTGGCGGAATTGGCCGGCGAACTGCCGCAGGGCGCCCGGGCGCCGCAGATGCAGCCGCTCACGTCCGCGACGATGGACCTCTACAAGTTCGGCCTGGCCGCTGACGTGAACGCACCGGTGCGGCCCACGCCGATGGAGCTGCGCACGTTCGCGGATTGGGTGGTGCGTCCGCGGCTGCTGGCCGTGCCCGGCGTGGCGAGCGTCAACGTCTACGGCGGCGAGGTGCGGCAGCTCCAGGTGCAGGTGCTTCCGGACCGGCTCATGGCGTACGATCTGTCGCTCGACGACGTGCTCGCCGCAGCCCGCGCGGCCACCGGCGTGCGCGGCGCCGGCTTCGTCGAGACGCCGGCCCAGCGGATCGTGCTGCAAACCGAGGGGCAGGCGCTGACGCCGGAGCAGCTCGGTGCGACGATCGTGCGGCAGCGCGGCGCGTCGGTGGTTCGGCTGCGCGACGTGGCACACGTGGAAGCCGGGGCCCAACCGAAGTTCGGCGATGCGTTGCTACAGGGCAAGCCGGGCGTCTTTCTGGCCCTGTTGAGCCAGTACGGCGCCAATACGCTCGAGGTCACGCAGGCGCTCGAACGGGCGCTCGACGAGATGGAGCCCGGCTTCAAGTCGCAGGGCATCGTCGTCGTGCGCGCGTTGTTCCGCCCGGCCAGCTTCATCGAGTCCGCCATCCGCAACATCAGCCGCTCGCTCCTGCTGGGCGGGCTGTTCGTGGCTGCGGTGCTGCTCCTGTTCCTGTGGAACTTCCGCACGGCGTTCATCTGCGTCACGGTCATCCCGCTCGCGCTTTTGACAGCCGTCATCTTACTCGACCGCTTCGGCGCCACGCTCAACACCATTACGCTCGGTGGCCTGGCCATCGCGATCGGCGTCGTGGTCGACAACGCGATCATCAATGTCGAGAACGTTTTCCGGCGGCTGCGTGAAAATGCGGCAGCCGGCATGCCGCGCCCCGTCTTTCAGGTCGTGCGCGACGCCACGCTCGAGGTCCGCAGCGCGGTCGTGTACGCCACCTTTGTAATCATCCTCGTCTTCGTCCCCGTCCTGACGATGTCCGGCCTGCAGGGCAAGCTATTCGCGCCTCTAGCCTGGGCTTACATTCTCGCGGTACTTGCGTCCCTCGGAATGGCTCTCACCGTCACGCCGGCGCTGTGCATGTTGTTGCTCCCGCAGCGGGCGCAGCGCGCCCACGAGCCGCGGGCGACCGCCGCGCTCAAAGACGGATATCGGGTCCTGTTGTCCGTCTTTGCCAATCGTCCGGTCGTGACGATCCCGCCGGTGTTGCTGCTGTGCGTGGTCGCCGCGCTCCTCGTGCGCAGTTTCGGCGGCGAGTTCCTGCCTGAGTTTCGCGAAGGCCACTTCGTGGTGCATATCGACGCGATTCCCGGCACGTCGCTGGAGGAGTCGCGCCGGCTGGGCGAGCACGTCTCCGCCCAGTTGCTGGCCCTTGACCACGTGCTGACGGTTCCGGAGCAAATCGGCCGGGCGGCCTCGGCCGAAGACCCCTGGGGGCCGCAGCGCGGCGAGTTCCACATCAACATCACGCCCAACCTCGGCAAACGCGAGAACGCAGTCCGCACCGCGATCCGCGAGGTGCTGAGCAGCTTTCCCGGTACGGTCCACGACATCGCCACGTTCCTCGGCGACCGCATCGGCGAAACCATCTCGGGCGAGAACGCCGCGGTCGTGGTCAGCATCTTCGGCGACGACCTCGATATCCTGGATCAGAGGGCCGAAGCCGTCCGCCAGTTGCTCGTCGGCTTCCGCGGGGCCGTCGACGTGAAGATCGCCTCGCCGCCGGGCACGCCGCAGATCGTCGTGCAGCTTCGGCACGACCGGCTGACGGAGTTGGGCTTTCGGCCGGTGGAAGTCCTGGACGCGATTCAGACGGCGTTTCAGGGGGCCACGGTCGCGCAGACGTTCGAGGCCGGGCGGACGTTCGACGTGGTGGTCATCCTCGACGAGGCCCTGCGGCGGGAGCCGGAGTCCGTCGGTTCATTGCTGCTGCGTAACGCCGCGGGCACACATGTCCCGCTGCACGAGCTGGCGGACGTGTACGGCACGCAGGGGCGCTTCATGCTGCTGCACGATGGCGGGCGGCGGCGCCAGACGGTGACCTGCAACGTCGAGGGCCGAGACGTGGCCTCCTTTGTCGCGGAGGCCAAGGAGGCGATCGCCAAGCGGATCGCATTCCCGGCCGGTACGTATCCGGCGTTTGGCGGCGAGGCCGAGGTGCGGGCCCAGGCCCAGCGGGAGCTGCTCCTGCACAGCGGCATCGCCGCGGTCGGCATCATCCTGTTGTTGGCGATGGTGATGGGCAATCTCCGCAATCTGCTGCTGGTGTTCGTCAACCTGCCGTTCGCCCTGGTGGGCGGCGTCGTGGCCGTCTATCTCACCAGCGGATTGATCTCCATCGGCGGCCTCATCGGATTCGTAACCTTGTTCGGCATTACCACGTGCAACTCGATCATGATGATCTCGCACTACGAGCACCTCGTGACCGCCGAGGGGATGACCTGGGGGCTGCCGGCGGCGCTGCGCGGCGCGTCCGAGCGGCTCGTCCCGATTCTGATGACCGCGCTCGTGACCGGGCTGGGCCTGCTGCCGATCGCTATGGGGGCCGATGCCGCCGGCCGCGAGATTGAAGGTCCGATGGCGGTGGTCATCCTCGGCGGGCTGGCCACGTCCACGCTACTGAACCTGCTCGTCCTGCCCACGCTGGCGCTGCGGTTTGGGCGGTTCACTCCGGCGGAAAGCCGGATGGGCTTGGGCTAAACCACACCAAGGCGGGCAGCGAAGGGAACCATGATGAACCGTCAGCGCTTGGAGCAGCTTCGCGAGATTCACCGAGTTGCCTTGCTGGACGATGTCGTGCCGTTTTGGGAGCGGCACAGCGTGGATCGCGAGCACGGCGGCTTCTTCATGTGCCTGGCCCGCGACGGCAGCCTGTATAGCACGGACAAGCCGGTGTGGCTGCAGGGCCGGGCGACGTGGCTGTTCGCGACGCTGTACGACCGCGTCGCGCCGCGGGCGGAGTGGCTCGACCTCGCCCGGCGGGGCTGTGAATTCATGAACCGCCACTGCTTCGATGAGCGCGGCAAGATGTATTTTCTCGTGGCGCGCGACGGCCGGCCGTTGCGGATGCGGCGGTATGTATACAGCGAGGTTTTCGCCACGCTTGGGTATGCGGCGCTCGCGAAGGTGACGGGCGACGCCGAAATCCGCCGGCGGGCGGTCGAGGTGTTCGACAGCTTCGTGCGGTATACGCGGACGCCGGGGCTGATCGAGCCGAAGATGAACCCGCAGGTCCGGCCGATGCAGAGCCTCTCGCCGCGGATGTGTCTGCTGAACATGGCGGACACGATGTTGATGATCGACGACGATCCGCGGTACGAGCGTCTCATCGACGAGTGCGTCGCGGACATCTTCCGCGACTTCGTGAAGCTCGATGAGGGGTGCGTGATCGAGCACGTCGGGCCTGACGGCGAGCGCGTCGACGCGCCGGAAGGCCGCGTGATGAACCCCGGCCACGCGATCGAGGTGGCGTGGTTCATCATGGAAATCGGGCGGCGGCGGGGCGATCGAGACCTGGTCGCGCGGGGGGCGAGGATTCTCGACCTGTCGTTGGCCCGCGGCTGGGACCCGCAGTACGGCGGACTGCTGTACTTTCTCGACGTGGACGGCAAGCCGGCGACGCAGCTCGAGCACGACATGAAGCTGTGGTGGCCGCACAGCGAGGCCCTGTACGCGACGCTGCTGGCGTACCACCTGACGGGCGACGCGAAGTACGCCGGTATGTACGAGCAGGTGCACGAGTGGACGTTCGCGCACTTCCCGGACCGCGAGTTCGGCGAGTGGTTCGGCTATCTGCACCGCGACGGCACGGTCTCGACGCCGCTGAAGGGCGGGATCTGGAAGGGGCCGTTCCACATTCCGCGGGCGCTGCTGTATTGCTGGAAGCTGCTGGAGGAGATGGCCTCGTAGCGGCGCGAAGTCCGGCGCGGCCGTATACTGCGTGCGTGCTTGCGTTCCGGACACTGTGGATGCCGATCGCGCTCGTCGTCGCGGCGTGGCTGCCGTCCGCGGACGCGCGGGCGGCGCGACCAGACGATGCGATCCTGGCGCGGCAGGCCGCGCTCGACCGCGCGGGCTTTTCCCCCGGCGTGATCGACGGCGTGGCGGGCGCCAAGATGACGCTGGCGGTGCGCGAGTTTCAAGCGGCGCACGGCCTCGCCGTGACGGGCGGTTTCGACGCACGGACACTGGCCGCGCTCGGCGTCGAGCACGCGCCGCTCACCCTGGAGTACCGGATCACGGCGGCCGATCTGCGCGACATCGGCCCGGTGCCGCGCGGGTGGAAAGCCAAGGCCCGCGTCGACCGCCTGCGGCATGAGTCGCTGCTCGCCTTGCTCGCCGAACGCGGCCACTGCAAGCCGGATGTCGTCCGGCGACTGAACCCGCGCGCCGATTGGAAGAAACTGCGGGCGGGCGACCGTGTGATTCTGCCCAATGTGGAGCCGCAGCGCGTCGCGGAGCCGGTGGCCGCAATCGAGGTCGACCTGGGGCAGAAAGTGGTGCGGGCCAAGGACAAGCAGGGGCGCACCATCGCCCGGTTTCCCTGTTCGATCGCGAAGTTCGCGGCGAAGCGGCCGCGCGGCGCCGCGCGCGTCACGTCCGTCGCGTTTGACCCCGAATACCGGTTTAAGCCGGCGATGTGGCCGGAGGTGCGCGGCATCCCGTCCGATCTGCGGATTCCGCCGGGGCCGCGTAACCCGGTCGGGTTGTGCTGGATCGGGCTCAGCCTGCCGGGGTACGGGATTCACGGGACGCCGAATCCGGAATTGATCGGCAAGACCGGCTCGCACGGGTGCATTCGGCTGGCGAATTGGGATGCGGTGCGGCTGGGGAGGATGGTGCACGTGGGTACGCCGGTGAGGTTCGTCGCGGGAGAGTCTGCGGCGGCGGAGCATCGGCTGGTAGCACGTTCGGCGACGGCGCATACGCCCGCCGCGCGTCGCGCTGCGCCGCAGTCACGGGCGCTGCGGCCGGCGGCACCGCGGGCGGCGAAGGAAGAGACGCCGTGGGATTGACGGCGGGCGCGGTCTCGGGCGTGGCGATCTTGGCGATCTTGGCACACTTGATTGGGACCGTGCGCGGTTCGGAGGCTGGAAAGGGGAAGAGTGCCAAGTGTGCCAAGGTGTGTACCCCCCCTTGGCACACTTGATTATCCGGACCCAACGCAAGGCAACCGCCAAGACGCCAAGAGCGCCGAGGACGCAAAGGCCGTGAGTTGGTGAGGAGCGAGAGCATGGAAAAGCGATCCGATCTCAGCCGAGCCGGCAAGCGCGGAGCGTCCGCGCGGACAGGGTAAGTATTCATCACAAACGGGGC
>CAIWOY010000308.1 GCA_903914415.1 uncultured Phycisphaerales bacterium
CTTGTCGCGACCGTGCTGAATGATCGGGTGTTCGCGCCGTGGATCATACGAGCAGCGCGCGGGCTGCTCAAGCCGCGACCTGCCTCACCGCACCGTCCCAACATACGGCAATTCACTGGTCTCGCCCACGGCCGGCGGCGCGAAGGGTTCGTACGCGCCAGCGCGCCAGCACAACCAGCGCAACGACGGATCCTCCAGCGGTACGGCAAAGCGAAACGCCGCTTCAAGCGGCCGGCCATCCGCGCTCACGGCCGCAACCTCGACGGTCAGCCCGGTTAGCTCGACCCGCTCGCCGACGTGCATCGGGTGCCGATCGTCGCGCAGCAAGCTCTCGAACCGCCAGGATTGCCAGCCGCGCTCCGGACGCACGACTAGCGTGTGCAGGTCCGTGCGCAGAACCTCAACCGCCTGCGGTCCGTCCGCCAGCAGATGCATCCGCCGCGCCACCGGCAGCCCCCGAAACTCGCGATCCCACGCCGTGTGCGCGACGTGTATCAGGCTCGGCGGATTCACGACGATCAGATCCTGTTGTTCCACCGCCGCATCCAGCGGCATACGCAGGGAAAACCGGTCGTTGGACGGCGGCCCAAGCGGGAACGCCACGCGCACCGCCAAGGCGACCGGCGCCAGGACCAGGTGAATCGCGATCGCCGTGCCCGCCAGACCGACTGCGCCAGCGCGGAGCAGCGTCCCGCGCGCTGGGTGAGGCGTCTGCGAGAAAACGCTTGCCAGAAGCTGCGCGAGCAGCCCCAGCGCGCCGATGCCGACGAACACTAGCATCCGATCGGCCGGGAACGTGCTGCAACTCGGCAGCAGCGCCAGAGCACTACCCAGCGCCCAGAAACGCGCCGTGCGGTCACGCCTTAACAACGGAATCAGCACCAGCGCGAGCAGGATCATTGTGCCGATGCCGAGCCAGTACACGTCGGCGTACAGTCCCGGCGCGATCAGGTCGCCCAGAATTGCCACGTCCGCAGGCGGCACACCCCACTGCCCGAGGACAAGAAAGGGCACGCGCTCCACGACGGTCGCGGCGAATCGTCCCGGCTCGCGCAACGGATCGACATAGAACCCGATGTCTTGCACGCCGTAACCGAGCTGCGCCCACAGCAGCCGCCATGCGATCACGACGACCACGTAGGGCAGCAGGCTGCGCAGCCGCGACCAGCGCAGCCCACGGTCGAGGAACAGCGCGTACGCCGCGAGGTATGCACACGTGGCCACGCCCTCTTCCTTCGCCAGCAGGCTTAGCGCCAACAGCCCCGCCGCGAGAACCACGAAGCGCCTCCGCCCGCTCTGCCGCCAGCGGTCGTGCGCGAGCAACGCGAGCACCCCCAGCAACGCCGCCAGTAGCGTATTGCGGTTCGCCAGAAACCCCACCGGCATGGCGTGCGCGTCATCGACCGCGAAGAGCAACCCCGCCAGCCCTGCGACCCATGTCGGACCCAGCATCCGCCGATACAGTAGCGCCACGACGGCGATCAACACCCCATACCACGCAATGCTCTGGGCGTGCATGAGCGCCGGACAATCCGACCATAGGCGGTAGTCCAGCACATGCGTGGCCACCGTCAGCGGCCGCCAGAACGCGGCTTTGACCTCCAAGTACGTCCACCACGGCGGAAAGCCGCGGTCCATCCAGCGCAGCATCCGCTGTGGATCGCCGTCGAAGAACGAGAACATGTCCCACGCGGGCGGGACGAGGTCGCCCATGGTGCGCGAGCCGTGTAGCACCGCGCGATGGTAGTAATCATCCCCGACCAGCCCGACGCCCAGCGCCGGGAGCGTCAGCAGCATCCCCACCACGGCCACGCCGAGCGGTTGCCATCGGTGTGCCAGCGCGGCCAGCACAAGAGCATGTACCCGCGCTCGCCCGGTCACGGCCCGTTCCCCATTGGTCATGGCAATCCGACGATCAGCCCTTCAGCCGCCGAACCTCCGCCGTCATCGCCGGCAGCACCTTGAACAGGTCGCCGACGATCCCGTAGTCCGCCAGCTTGAAGATCGGCGCCTCTTTGTCCGAGTTGATCGCCACGATCACCTTGCTCCCCCGCATCCCCGCCAAATGCTGGATCGCACCGCTGATGCCGCAGGCGATGTACAGCCGCGGCGTTACGGTCTTGCCGGTCAGGCCGACCTGGCGGCTGTGCGGCTGGTAGCCGGCGTCGCACGCGGCCCGCGAGGCACCCACCGCCGCGTCCAGCTCCTTGGCCAACTCGTAGACGATCTTGAAGTTCTCTTCGCTCTTCAGCGCTCGCCCGCCGGAAACGATGATGTCGGCCTCGGTAACGTCCTTCACTTCGCCGCCGGCCTTCGCAACCTCTTTGACGTCGATGCGGTCGTCGCCCGGCGCCGGCGTGTAGGCCAGTGCTTCGCGCGTCGCCCCTCCGCCGCCCGTCGCGGCCGGAAACGTGTTCGGCCGCACCGACGCGACCGCCGGCCGATCCTTGGGGAAGCCGACGTGACACGAGGCTTTGCCGTTGTAGACCGGCCGGGTGATGTCGAGCGTCCCCTCGGCGTTGATACTCAGCGCGACGACGTCCGTCGCCAACGCCGCACCGACCTTGGCTGCGACGCGCGGCCCCAGGTCACGCCCCATGAATGTGGCCGGCAGCAGCACAACACGCGGCTGCACTTTGCCGATGACCGCCGCCAGTGCCGTGCGGTATCGCAGCGCCGAGTAGTTCGCCAGCGCCGGCGCGCTGACGGTCACGATGGCGCCGACGCCCGTTTTGTCGATCGCTTCCACGGCTGCGTTGAGCGCGCCCCCAATCAGGCACGCCACAACCTTGCCGCCGGTCCTTGCGGCCAGCTCTTTGGCCGGCGTGACGATCTGCAGGGCCGCCGGGTGAAGCTTGTCGTTGCGTTGTTCGGCGAAAACGAGGATGTCGTTGGTCATAAAAGAAGCTCTCAGCGATCGGTTTCAGCCATCAGCTCACTGCGCAACGCCCACCCCGGTTAGATCACCTTGGCCTCTTCGCGCAGGAGCCGCGCCAGTTCCTTCGCCGCCGGCTCCGGCTCGCCCGGGATCATCTTGCCCGGCGGACGCTCCGGCGGCGGCTGGAACGCGTGCATTTTCACTCCGCCCAGGTTGGCCACCGCCGCGGCGAAGCCCGCCACGTCCGCCGCCTTGAACACCTTCACGGGCTTCTTCTTGGCCTTCATGAGGTTCGGCAGCGAGGGGTAACGCATCTCGCATAGGCCCTTGTCAGCCGTGACCAGCGCCGGCAGCGATACCTGTACGACCTCTTCGGCTCCCTCGATCCGCCGCCGGGCGACAAACGACTTGCCGTCGGCAGCGAACTCGAGCTTCACCGTCGTGCCTACGTGCGGAATATCGAGCAGCTCCGCGAGCGCCGGTCCGAGCTGGCCGCTGTCGAGGTCGATTTCCTGCTTGCCGATCAGGATCAGGTCATAGCCGCCGCCGCGGACTACCGTCGCGATCAGCGCGGCCGTCTGCAGCTCGTCGAGCCGGTCGAACGCCTCGTCCTGCAGGTGGATGCCATCGTCGGCCCCGACCGCCAGCGCGATACGCAGCGCCTCCGCCGCCGTCGCCGGGCCGACGATCAACGCGGTGACGCTGGCCACGTCCTTTCGCTTCTCCTTGAGCTGGACCGCCTGCTCGATGGCGAACTCGTCGAAGGGGTTCACGACCATCTTCACGCCGGCCCGCTCGATGTCCTGCCCGCCGGCCTGAATCTTGATGTTGGTGGTGGAGTCGGGAACCTGGCGAACGACGACCAGAACCTTCATGCGCGCCTCCGCGACACGTCTGCCTCGAGGGACGGACTTCGCGCGGAATGATAGCGGCACGCGACAGCCCTGCAAAGCGCCACTGGGGGCGTTCGCGCCCCGTTGCGGCCCGGCGAACGACCGCTTAAATAGCGCCCAGACGCGTCGCCGCGCCGCACAACTGGACCCCGCACCATGCGCATTCGCGAGCTGCTCACCACCGGCCGCCCCAGCTTCTCCTTCGAGTTCTTTCCGCCCCAGGACGAGGCCGGGTTCGCCCAACTGCGGGAAACCCTCGCCTCCCTGCGCGAGCTCCAGCCCACCTACGTCTCCGTCACCTACGGCGCGGGCGGCAGCACCCGGCGGCGAACCATCGACCTGGTCACCAGCCTGCGGGCCGACTACGGCATCGAAGCCATGGCCCACCTGACCTGCGTCGCCGCGTCCCGCGCCGAAATCCGCGGCGTGCTCAAGAGCTTGCAGGCCGCGGGGGTCGAGAACCTGCTGGCCCTGCGCGGTGATCCGCCCGCGGACCAGGACGCCTTCATCCCACATCCCGACGGTTTCGCCCACGCCAGCGACCTGGCCGCCTTCGCGAAGCGGCAGTTCCGCTTCTGCATCGGCGGCGCCTGTTACCCCGAAAAGCACATCGAGGCCCCCAGCTTCGAGGTCGACCTGCAGAACCTACAACGCAAGGTCGAGGCCGGCTGCGAGTTCCTGATCACCCAGCTTTTCTTCGACAACCAGTGCTACTTCGACTTTGTCGCGCGGGCCCGCGCGGCCGGCATCGGCGTCCCCATCATCCCCGGCATCATGCCCATCACCAGCGTCCGGCAGGTCGAGCGGTTCACCAAGATGTGCGGCGCGACCCTACCCGAGCCCCTGCTGAGCGAGCTACGCCGCGTCCGCGACGACCACCACGCCGTCCTGTCGCTCGGCGTGGCCCAGGCGACGGCGCAGTGCCTCGAGCTGCTGCACCGCGGCGCCCCGGGCATCCACTTCTACACGCTCAACAAGTCGCCCGCGACGCGCACCATCCTCACGGCCCTGCGTACCGGCTATCCGCCCGCGCGCTACCCCGCCGGCCGCTGAGACGGCGTGCAAAAAAGAGCGGAGAAGGCGCACGTGTTACGGCGCCTTCTCCGCTGAAAATCGTCGCGATTGGGCTTCGCGCGAGTCGTGCGAGAGCCTTACGGCTTCTTGGGCTCTTCCTTCTTCGGCTCTTCTTTCTTGGGCTCTTCCTTCTTGATCTCGGGCTTCTTCTCGGCCACCTTCTCCGGAATGATCACGCCGTCGATCTCGTGGATCACGCCGTTCTTGGCCGCGATGTCGGCCTTGGTGACGGAAGTCTTGTCATCGAGCAGGAGTTTGCCGTCCTTGAACGCGACCTTGATGTCGCCGAACCAGGCCTTGAGGGGCTCCTTGGCCTTCTCGAGGTCGGCCTTCAGCATCTTGCCCTTGACGATGTGGTTCTTGAGAACCTCGGCCAGCTTGGCCTTGTTCTCCGGCTTCTTCATCTCATCGAGATCCTTCCACGCCTTGAAAGCGGCGTCGGTCGGAGCGAAAACGGTGAACGAACCCGGGCTCTCGAGGTCCTTCTCCAGGTCGGCCAGCTTGACGAGCTCGCAGAAGGTGGCGAGCTTGACTTCCTTCGCCATCGCGAGGATGTCCTTGGCCTCTTCCTTCTTTATCTCTTCCTTCTTGGCCTCTTCCTTCTTCACTTCCGGCTTGGCCTCGGGCTTCTTCGCCGGCTCTTGCGCCAAGGCCCAACTCCCGAAGGCCAGCGCTACAACAGGGATCACCACACCCACCAACCGCAGCATTCCGTTCGACATCCGAATCTCTCCTTGCCACTGCTTTAAGGCGACCACACGCCCGGGTGGTCTACGCTGACCGCACCGTTCGCCTTGAAAGCGAAGCCACATATGTTAGCGATGCTTCGGACGAACGCAAGGGGTCGGCTATTCACGTCGCGGCACGGCCGTGTCGGAAGTCGTCCGCCCGGGATCGGTCACGAACGTGCGCGCCAGATGACTTTCGGCCCCGCCTGGACCCAGATCCGATTCTGCCATAATACGCGCACCATAAATACGTTATGATCGAAACTGCCCGGCCACATACCGCCCGGCCGCGAGCACTGCCACCGACGCGAGCTTCGTCCCCGCCAGCACCCACGCGGTCGTCGCCAAGCCGAAAACCGGCACCAGAAGGACTCCGCATAGCAGCGCCCCCAGGCACGCACCCGCATGATCCGCCCCCACGACGCTGCCCGAGGCACGGCCGATCCGGCGTAGGAACCCGAGTTGTAACTCACCCGCCAGCGGGAACGCCGCGCCCCCGAGCAGACCCGTCGCGACGACCAGGGCCGAAATGCAGCCCTCGACCAGCCGCAGCACGCTGGGCGTCGTCGGCAGGGCGGCGAGCGCCGGCAACACCAGCGGGACGGCCAGCGCCAGCAGCGCGAGAAGCGTGTCCACGAGGATCAAAAGCCGCCACACTCGTGCCGGAGCGCGGCGGACGGCATCGCCTGCGGACGGCGCCGCACCCGGCCGACGGCCGGGCTCGCCGACCAACAGGCAGCCCGCAACCAGCCCGGCCATGAAGAGCGCGATGATCCAACCGATCCGCTGGTATACGTAGCCATATAACGTCTGAAAGGCGTACAGCCACATGATGCTCAACGCCATGGTGGCAAACCCGGTCGTGCCGACGGAGAGCGTAACGGCTCCGCTCGCCCACCCCGCCCGGCCGCCCAGCCACAAGCGCGGCACGACCACGGCCAAAGCGGCGAGCGCGGCCAGCCCCGCCACGAGTTGCCCCAAGCGCACCGATTGCAGCCAGGCAATCACGTGACTGCCGCTCGAAGCCGCCTCCCACAGCACAAGCCGCTGCACATAGAGGCTCGGATGCAGGTCCGTATTGACCCGCGCTCCCTCCGCCGTGTCCAGCTCGCGTACCCGGCTCGCGAGTTTATCGGGCTTCAGCCAGTCCGTGGCACCCGCGAACCAGAGTGGGTCGAACAGCGGCGCGGCCACGCCCCGCCGCTCGTAGCGCGCCGCCAGCTCCGCCGGATCGGTCGAGATCAGGCCGGGCGCGGTGGCCGCCAGGATCTGCGCCGGGTCGCCCCAGCCGACCACGAGAGCGGGGAAATGACAGGCGAGAGTGGCGCGCACGGACGCCAGGTACGCCCGCGACGCCGGCGCCAGCTCCGTCGGCCCGGCGGCCGCCGTCAGGCACAGAACAGCCTGCGGCGTCATGGCCCGGCGTAGCTCGCCGAAGAACTCGTCGGTGTAGAAGCGGGCGCAGAGCGCCGAGATCGGCTCCGGCAGGCGGGCGACGACCAGGTCGAAGCGGTCGCGCTGCGTCTTGACGAAGTAGCGGGCGTCGACGTTGTGGACTGTGACGCGCGGGTCGTACAGCGCCTGGCGATCGGGTTCCGCGAGGTACGGGCCGACCAGCTCGAGCTGCCGCGGATCGGGTTCGACGTAGTCGAGGTGTGCGATGGGGTGGCGGAGCAGCTCGGCCAGCAGGCCCTCCGCCGCCCCACCGAGGACGAGCACCCGCTGCGGGTTCGGGTGCTGGCACATCCAAAAATGCGCCAGCGGGACAAACGTGTACGGGTCCGGGAAGTCGGCGGACACGTGCCCGTTGCAGTACAGCGTGAACTGCCCGGCCCGGCGGCCCAGGGCGAGATTCTGGTACTTCGACTCGGCCTCGGCGACCAACTCGTACCCGGGCGCGATGTTGCGCCAGCGCCGCTCGACCAGCCGGCGATCCAGCGTGTCGCCGGCCAGAAGAGCCGTCAGCAGCGCGCCGCCCGCGAGCGTGGCGAGCAACGCCGTTGCCGCGCGCCGTAGCGTCGGCCTGCCGGTTGCCGGCTGTAGCGCCGGCCTGCGGCTCTGGTGCCGTAGCGTCGGCCCTCCGTCGGCGTTCTGTAGCGTCGGCCCCCCGTGGACGACGTAGCAGTCGGTTGGGGCTTCGCTGGCGCGCCGCGCGAGCACCACCGCCGACAGCGCCGTCGTGATCGCGCCGCACAGCAGCGCCGTCTGAAGCGGCCCGAGGTGCTCGACGGCCCAGAAGCTAAACGCGGCCCCGCCCATGAGGCTGCCGAGCGACTCCAGGGCGTAGATTCGACCGAACGACAGGTAGGGTCCGCTGTGCGGACCGCTCGCCGTGTCGCCGGCTACGTAGGGTCCGCTGTGCGGACCACCTTCCGTGTCGCCGGCCACCGAGAGGTTCGCACAGCGAGAATCGCGGGCCGTGGAAAGGTCCGCACAGCGGACCCTACCGACGCAGCACGCCAGCGGAAACGACAGCCCTACGAGCGCGCTGGTCGGCGACACGAGCAGCAGCGCCGCCAGGGCGATTTTCGGCAACGGCAACAGCTCGCCGGGGCCGACTCCCAGCCACGCGCGGGCCCCGCGGAAGACCCACAAATCCACGCACGCGGCGAGGCTGAGCAGCGTCAGGACTGTAACGAGGCCCAGGTCTGCCCGCCCCGCCCCGGCGCGCGTGCTCGTGAGCCCCGCGCCCAGCTTCGCCCCGACCGCCACGCCCAGCAGCCACGCAAAGAGGACCACGCCCCAGGCGAACTCGCTGCCGTACATCAGCACGACGGCTTCGCGCAGGAGCAGCGTCTGCGTGATGATCGCCTGCGCCCCCCACGCGACGACGAGCGCGCCGAGCCACCAACGGCGGCTGCGGTCGCCGGTCGTCGGCGCGGGTATGGTCTGGCAGGCCGTCATGCACGGGCTCCGGCGGCAGTGTAGTGCCTCCCGCAGCCCGAAGCATGGGGCGCCGACCGCCCGGGGGCACACGTGGCGGCGTTACGGACAAAAAGGCCCCTGGGGTGGCGGGTGAACCGCGTTTTTGGGGTCGCCAGCCAAAGGTGATCGTGATGCTCATGTGGGGGTGACCGCTAAGGAGTTACAAAACGCCGAGAGCCTTGTGTCCGCGCTCAGGTCGGGGTAAGATAAAGTCTCAGTTCATGACACCCTCTCGGGGTGACAGGCGATGCCAGGGACGCGGTTCTCTAAGGTCGATTGTCCGGCTTGCCGCCGTCCGATTGGACCGGATGCGGCCGTACGCAGTTGCTCCGCTTGCGAGTTGAGCTTCCGCCGAGAATGCCGGACGCGCCCGGGTGGCTGCACGACGGCGGGTTGCGCGAGCGCGGCAGGGCATAAGCAGGCCAACAGACCAAAGATGCCCCGGCTATCCGACGCGCAGATCCGCACCGGCGGGTGCGCCATCGCCGATACCTCTAATCCGCAGACGGTCTTCAATGGGCAGCCCACTCCCCAGCCGCCGATGCCCGAAAACCGCCCTTCCACGCCGTCGATGCGGGCGCTGGCGGTCGTCACTGTCGCTGCGGTCGTGCTGACCGGGGCCCCGCGCGGCTGGAAATCCCATCTCACACGTTCGAAGGGCGAGTTGTACACCCAGATCACCGCCGCGCGACGGGACGGCGGGGCGCGGGCAGTCGTCTCAGCCTTGGAGCAAATACCGGCCGCGAGCGCGAGCGAGCCCGCGACGCGCACACGCAGTAAACGAAACCCGGTCGCATGTCAACGCATCCTTGAACTTGAGAAAAGGGAGAAAACAACGTGAATCAGATTGGCAAAATCGCGATCTGCCTGGCTGCAGCTTTTGTCATTGTTTATGTTCCAGTCAAGTACTTTCAACATGGCACCGCCACGAAAGCAGAACTCGACCAGGCCGTCAAAGAGCGAGACGCTGTTAGGCAGTCTTTGGATGCCGCTAATCGCACCGTCGAAAGTACCAACGCCCAACTCAACGACCGTCAGAACACGCTCAACGACTTACAAAGGACAAAACAAGACTTGACTACTCAAGTGCGGCAGCTAGCTGCCAAAACCCAACAACTCGAAGCCGAGAAGAATCAACCTGCCCCGCCGCCTGTTTCTCAAGAGGAACGGAAGACAGAAAACAAGTTCGTTACGTGTCCGTGGTGTGGCGGTGACTTCAAGAACAAATACGTGATTTGCAAACGTGAGCATGCCATCGGATGCGATGGAAAAGGATATTGTCAATGTCCTGATTGTCAAAGCAAAGGAAATGTATCGTGCTCTAATTGTGGTGGTACTGGAAAAGTAACTATACTCACAACGTCGGGCGGGGGTCTGCGGCAGAGCCAAGGAACTCACCTAGAAACATGGTAAGAGTTCAGCCGTTTGCAGTACTTGCGGCGGGTAGCGGCGGGAGTTGGCCGGTTTGCAGGTAGGTGCGCAGGGCGTTGGCGATGGTCAGCAGGGGGTCGTGGCCGCGGAGGCGCA
>CAIWOY010000309.1 GCA_903914415.1 uncultured Phycisphaerales bacterium
GCCGAGACGTTTGCCCGGCTGGCGGCCGAGCAGCGCGGCCACCCGAAGGCGTCTGAGGCCGCGACGCTCGCGTACGAGCTCTGGGGCAAGCTCGCCGACGCCAGCAAGAACCCAGAGGATTACCTGCGGCTGGCAGACGCGCTGCGCAACCTGGTCGAGAGCTTCGCGGACCATCCGGAGCGCGAACGGGCCCTGTGGTTGCTGCCGGTGGCGCTGCAGCTCGCCGGCCGATACGGCGAAGCCGCCGAGCGGTTCGGCAAGGTCCCGCCCAGCTCGAAGAACTGGGAAGAGGCGCAGTACCGGCGGGCATTCTGCGCGTGGAAAGCAATCGAGACCGCGCGGGCCGGACTCGGCCCGGAGGAGTACCGGAAGAAGGTGGAGAAGGCGGCTGCGAACCTGGTGCAGTATGCCGACGAGGCGCGCCAACGGGCACCGGCGGCGGCCAAGCCCGAAACCGTGCTGAAGTGGTCCGCGGAGGCGCGTGTCGCGGCCGGCGAGCTGCTGCTTTCGCCCGGACTGGAGGCGTACGCCGACGCATTGAAATCGGTCGCGGAGTTCGAGGCGCAGTATCCGGAGAGCGAGTTGCTCGGCCGCGTGTTGGCGCTGCGCATCCGCGCCTACCGTGGGCTGCGCGAGTTCGAGCAGGCCTCGCAAATGTTGCAGCGGTTCCTCCAGACGGCGTCGGCGGCGCAGATCGGCGGTACGCTCGCGGCGTTGGCGAAAGGGATGCAGGATGAGGTGGAGCGGCTCGAGGCTGACAACCAGACCGACGCCGCCCGCAAGCTGGCCGCCGACTCGGTCGCGACGTTCGAGGAGCTGGAGAAATGGGTGCGTGCCGACCCGGTCCGGGGCGCCAATCTGGAGTTCGTACAGTCCGGCCGGGCGAAGATGCACTATCTGGCGGGCCAGTACGACGAGGCGCAGCACATTGCCGCCGCCTTGCTCGAAAAAAGTCCGAAGAACGGGAATCACCAGTACCTGCAAGCGCTGATTCTGACGGCCCGGCTGAAGGA
The DNA here is from genome assembly GCA_903914415.1 of uncultured Phycisphaerales bacterium. GTDB lineage: Bacteria > Planctomycetota > Phycisphaerae > UBA1845 > Fen-1342 > Fen-1342. Next base: position 1,014 of record CAIWOY010000309.1, read on the forward strand.
CAACGCACCGGCGGCCGAGGTGAAGCCGGTGCAGGACGCCTGGGCCGCGCTGCTGACCGACCCTGGGATTCGCCAACGTGCCCCGGAGCGCTTCTGGGAAGCTCGTTATCAGTGGCTGGCGATGTCGCTGCGCCTCGGCAGCGCCGCCGACGTCGAGCAGGCGATCACGCAGGAGCGCGTCTGGTCGCCAGACCTCGGCGGCCCGCCGTGGCAAGAAAAGCTCGTGCAGCTCCTGCGCGAGGCGCGCGCCGCACAAGGCAAGCCGCCCGACACACAGCCCGGAACGTAGCATCGACCCCGTCGTATGTAGCGTCGGCCGAGTTTGGGAAAGAAACCGAGCCGGGCTGTCCTCAGCCCGGTTCTTCGTGCCGCGAACCGCTCACGAAATCAGCGCGGATCGTTTCTTTCCCAAACTCGCCCCCCGTGGCCGACGTAGCATACAGAGAATCTCCGCCCCGCGGCAGGGTTCCGGACACTTGTAGTACAGCGCCGTGAACGGTGTCAGAAGCATGAGACGCCGGATGCGGTACATGCTTTTACTCCGTCGCGGGGCCGGGGCTGTACCCGCGGAAGGTCGAAGCTCCGCCGGCGACCGGGGAGTCGCGATGCTCTTCCGTCCGCTCGTCAATCGTATAGCGGGCCGACGTGAGTGGGCAACCACCGACGAGGTACAAGTTGAAGCCGCCCACGTACGGCGAAACGTGCTGCGCGTTTTGCCCTTGATTCCTGCTGTTCCGCGTACGACAATCTCAATGCCCCCCCGGCGATAGCATCGCCGGCCTGACGCCGCTCAAACGGGGCGTTTCTTTTGGCGGCTAACCTGTCACCCGCTGGCCCGCTTTCTTCAGACCTCTCTCTTCAGGAACCAAAGAGTGGACTCGGGAAGGCCTTTCATCTTCACACCGTCCCGGCGCTCCCACTTGAGCTGGCTGTGCCGCTGAGCGCGAGCCTGGTCGATGTCCTGCTTAGCTCGGTCGCTCAATGCGATGTCTGCTCCCTTGATCGCTCCTTTCACACGGGCCGCGAAGTTCACGGTTTCCCCAAGCACGTCGCTGTCCTCCACATCGAGCGTGCCGACGTGGATGCCCGCGCGGATGTGGACGCGTGGATGTCCCGTGCTCGCCTGCAGAGCCAGCGCAAAGTCCAAAGCCTCGTCAGCGCAGTGAAACGCTGCCATAATGCTGTCGCCGATCGTCTTGATTTCCCGCCCTCCGTGCCGGGCGAGCAACTCCCGGCCCTGCGCAAAGTGCGCGTTGCGGACGTCGTTCATGCTCTCGTCGCCGATCTCGTGGCCGAGGGCGACTGAGTCGAGGACGTCGGTGAGCACGATCGCCAGCATGACCCGGTCGCCGCCCGCCCAATCCCTGAGACTCTGCGTTCGGGTCTCGGCGCTGGTGGTCCCGGCGACAACCTTGGCGTCAGCGCGGGGGTCCGTGTCCGCCGGGCGACCGGCTTTCTCGGGATTCAGCTTTCGATTGCGCCGCCTCACCACCCACTCACAACCAGCCTTCGTCACACGGTAGGTCGGTGGCGGGCTTACCTCGGGCAAAGCGCCGCAGATCATGACCCGGCTCACGAATCCGCAACCCATGCACTCAGCCAGTACGTTTGAATCGCGGAGCGGTGCGGGAAGATCAGCCTGGCTGAACGCCTTGGGACGAGCCAGCGGGTCGGGTTGCGTCCGATCGACGAGCCAGTGCATAAGTTCGGCACACGCCTTGGAGGGGTTGCTTCTGCCGTGCATGGTGGGTTATCCTTTCGCGGCGGAGCCACCCTGTCAGCCGCGCGGACAGCGTGTTGCGCGACGCACGGGCCGGCCCGGCGGGTGATGACTACCGCTGTCGTGGGTGTCAAACCGTGTCTGATGTCGCCCTTGGTGGCGGTGGGTTGCGCACGGTCTCCGGCGCGTGCCAGGGTAACCCTGTTCACATCACGCGCAGACAGCCGCGGTTGTCAGCCGCGGACTCATTCCAATGTGAGTTGTAAGAGTTCAGCCGTTTGCAGTACTTGCGGCGGGTAGCGGCGGGAGTTGGCCGGTTTGCAGGTAGGTGCGCAGGGCGTTGGCGATGGTCAGCAGGGGGTCGTGGCCGCGGAGGCGCA
>CAIWOY010000310.1 GCA_903914415.1 uncultured Phycisphaerales bacterium
CCCCGCGACAAGTGCGCGAGGCGATTGACCGATTCGTGCAGGCGTACAATCCGACCGCCGCACCGTTCGAGTGGACCAAGCGCGAAGTACATCCCGTGGGACCGAAGAAATATTATTCACAATTGTGCAAGTAAGTACTAGGGCCCTGTTATGCCGACAATTTGGCGGTGCCCTTCGGTGGCTCGAGCGGTCCCGGCGCTGAACACGGCCTGCCCGAGTACTTCTGCGCCACGCTCTATCCGGGCAGCAGCGGCGAGTCCACGGCCTATATCGACGACATCGTCATTGACCGGGGTTACTCCACAGAGAATCAGCCCCGGGATGATCTGCGGGCCTGTCTCCGCCACATCTACCGCGATGGCTGGCCGCAGATGTACATCGACAGCGCGACCATGGTGCTCGCCGACCCAAACTACACAACGCAGGACTACACGGATTTCTTCAGCGGCTATCTCGCCGCGGAACCGTTCAACAAGAACCTGATCAACTACCTGGGCTGTCCGGCCTTCGGCTGGATTGGCCCGGAGGCGAACGCAAGGGTGCAGCACGCGACGCTCGCCGCATTCCGGCAGGCCGCATTCGACATCGTGACGACACATTCCGACGACCTCGGCGCCGCGTTTCGGCAGGACTACCAGCTTGGCGAGACGTGTGCGTGCCTGCACTACTGGGTCAACGAGTTGCGCGATCTCGGCCAGATGTTGACGCCCGAGGAATGGACGCCGGTCGATACGGATTACCTAGCACACTTCGGCGCGTTCCCGCAGTACTTCGGCGCGGCAGCAACTTTCGATAACCATACGCAGCCCTGGCTGGGGGCCATACGGGCCCAGGCTTGGCTCGTAGCGCAGAACATGCTCCCACTGGACGGCCCGCGTAAGGCCCAGCTCGTTGATGTGTGGGGCCTGACGGGTGCGCGGGCCGCCCTGTACGAGCAGACGGGGGTCGTGTTACTCGACAACAATTTGTACCACCCAAACCTCGAAGCGCTGATTCGCGACGTCCTGCTGGCGCTACCGCCGGATGCATCCGATCTGCAGGCCGTCTCGTGCGAAGAGACGCTCTTTTACGGGTCCTGGGCCGACCCCTTCGGGATGTGGAGGAACTACGTGAACGTGAACAACGGCGACCCGGCCTCTCTGGCGGTCAACGAGTTCCCCGGCGACGTGCCTCCTTCGTACGCGCCACTGATGGCCGGGGCGGTCGTCCACGAGATCATGCATGCCGTGGACGGCTATCACTGGTTTGGATCAGGTTCACAGAACTCCTGGTATGCCTCCCGTCGCGCGGCCCTGATCGAAAGTGCAGGTTGCCCGCACATGCAGTATCTACAGAGCAATGCGCCCGACTGCACGTTTGTGAACGCGCCGCAGGAGTTTGTCGCGGCTATCGCGAATCTGTACCTGGAGGACACGGCGCATACGCTCGAGCTGGCCCTGACGCGCTGGGCGGCCGGCTACACCCAGCCCATCAATCAGTGGCTGCTGGTCGCGGAGTTATTGGGCCGACTGGGCGGTCCGACCTCGACGCCCTTCTGGCGGATCGCACCAGGGCCCGACTTCAGTGTGACGCCGCGGCGGATTCGCTGGACTGGCGACCGGATTTCGCGCGTTACGGTGGAGCCGGGGTACGACGGCTACGGCTGGCGGTTCGAATTCGACACTAACCAGATGGTCAGCGCTGTCCACCCGTTGGAGGCGCCACTGTTCGTTCTCGAACCATTGGCGATCCCTGCCGTCATTACTAGCTCAGAGACATCAACGCTCGTCGCGGAGGCGTATGATGCTGACGACGACCATGACACGTTGCTGTATCATTGGACACCCGAGCAAGGCGAGATTGTCGGCACGGGCCCGGTGGTCACGTTCGTTCCGCCCCCCGTCTGGGAGATTACAACCATTGCGGTGCGCTTCGTCGTCGAGGATCCGGACGGACTGGAAACGGTGGAGATGACCGCCGAGGTTGAGGTTCGTCCGTCCGTCGGCGACCTAAACGGCGACGGACACGTCGATGTGGACGACTTCGCAGTCTTCGCGCCGTGCATGGCAGGACCAGATGTCACAACCCCGCCGCCCGGCGCAACGGCCGAGCAGTTTGCCCGGGCGGACATCGACGGCGACCTCGACGTGGACCTTGTCGACTTCGGCTCCTTCCAGGCGCTCGTGCAGACCACCCCGTCATACTGCTCGGGCGACATGAACTGCGACGGGCGCGTCACCTTCGCGGACATCGACCCGTTCGTCGAGGCCCTTGGCGGCGAGTCGGCCTGGAATCAGCACCACCCGAACTGCCCCTGGCTCAACGCCGACTGCAATGCCAGCGGCACGGTCACGTTCGCCGACATCGACCCGTTCGTGGCGGTGATCGGGCCGACGTGCCACTAGCGTACCGCGTCGTTGAAACCGCAGCGTACCCGAGCCGCGACATTCATGTCGCGCGGTCCGTCCGCGCGGCCTGAAGGCCGCGGCTCCAGCTTCAATACGATGGAGTATTTGCGAGGCAGTACACCAGCCGCCGGCGCACGCCAAGCCGCCGAGGCGCGAAGATTCGCGCGTCAGGCACCGGTCTATCCCTCACCCCTGCCTTCGCCGAACAAGGGCGGGGCACCCGCCGTGGAGCCCCCCGATAACTCAGGCTGAACCGCCGCCGTGCGGCAACCGCTCCGACGGCGCCCGCCGGACCGCCCCTTCGCCGTTCTGCTGGGCCATCACCGCCCGCCGCACCGTCGCGGCGATGCTGACCGCGTCGAGCCCGGCCTGGGCGAGCTGTGCGCCCCGCGAGGCGTGCTCATAGAAGCGGTCCGCCAGCCCCAGACGGATAATCGCGTCGGTGGGCAGGCCCAGCCGGTTCGCCGTCTCCAACACGGCACTGCCGAACCCGCCGATCAGGGCGTGATCCTCGATGGTCACGACCGGTGCGCCGTGCGTCACCGCCGTCGTGACCATGTCCGCGTCGATCGGCTTGGCGAAGCGCGCGTTCACCACGGACACGTAGAGGTCCTCTTCCTCGAGCCGCCGGGCCGCCTCCAGCGCCGTCGCGACCATCGCCCCGTACGCCAGGAGCGTCGCGTGCGGCCCCTCGTGCATCACCCGGCATTTCCCGAGATAAAACGGCGGAGCGTCGCCGAACGGCAGCGGGACCATGTCGCGCGGATACCGCACCGCCCACGGCCGGTCGAGCTTCAGCCCGAAACGCAACGCCTGCTCCAGCTCCGGCTCGTCGGCCGGCGCCAGCAGCACGATTTCCGGCAAGCCGCGCAAATAGGCCAGATCGAGATACCCGTGATGCACGGCGCCGTCGCCGCCGACCAGCCCGGCCCGGTCGATGCAGAACCCGACCGGCAGCCCCTGCAACGCCGCCTCCTGGAACACCTGGTCGAACGCGCGTTGCAGGAACGTCGAGTAGATGCACACCAACGGCCGCAACCCGGCCTTCGCCATCCCCGCCGCCACGTCCACCGTGCAGCTCTCCGCGATCCCGCAGTCCAGGCTGCGGTCCGGCAGCGCCTGGCGCACCTTGGCGAGCCCCGTGCCGTCCGGCATGGCTGCCGTCAGAGCATATACGCGCGAATCCTCGCGCGCGAGCTTGATCGCCGCGTCGGCGAACGCGGTGGTCCAGCTCTTGCGCTCGCTCTTGATGACCGTCACGCTGTCGCCGTCGACGTGCAGCCGCCCCGGGCTGTGGTAAGCACACGGATCGAGCGACGCCCACGCACAACCGCGCCCCTTCTGCGTATGCACGTGCAACAGCACCGGCTGCGAGACGTCCTTGAGCAGGTTCAGCAGGTCGAGCAGGTGCCGCAGGTCGTGCCCGTCCACCGGCCCCACGTACAGAAAGCCCATCTGCTCGAAAATCTGGTGCGGCGACACCGTGGCCTTGATCCCCTGCTTGATGTGCTCGAGCGCGTCGTACACGCTCTTGCCGACCACCGGCACCTTCGGCAGCAAGCTCGCGACCTGGCTCTTGACCTCCTCGTAGAGGCTGCTGACCCGAAACCGCGCCAGGTATTTCGCCAGCGCCCCCTGCGTCTTGGCGATGCCCATCGAGTTGTCGTTCAGGACCACCAGGAACTGCCGCTTGAGCACTCCCGCCTGGTTCAGCCCCTCGAACGCCACCCCGTTCACGATGCTCGCATCGCCCACGAACGCAACGACACGCCGGTCGCGGCCCAGCGCGGTATCGCCGCGCGCCAGCCCAACCGCCGTCGCGATCGCCGTCCCGGCGTGCCCCACCTTGAACAGGTCGAAATCGCTTTCGGCCGTGTTGGGGAAACCGCTGGGGCCACCCGCCTGACGCAATGCGTCGAAGTGCACGTTCCGCCCCGTCACCAGCTTGTGCACGTAGCACTGGTGCCCGACGTCCCAGAGCAGCCGATCCCGGCGGAAGTCAAAAACCCGGTGCAGCGCCAACGTCAGCTCGACGACGCCCAGGTTGCTCGCCAGGTGCCCCCCGTTGTTGCTCACCACCGCGATGATCCGCTCGCGAATCTCCTGCGCCAGCGCCTCCAACTCCACGACGGACAGCCGCTGGAGGTCCACCGGCGACGATATCGAATCGAGGATGCCTGCCATGAGCTTCGATCTCTGTCTTGCTTAGTCGTCGAACAGAGCGCACCCTAGGAGTTGCGCTCCACCATGTGCTGCGCCAACTCGCGCAGGCGGTCCGCCCGGCTTCCAAACGGCGCCAGCGCCTGCAACGCCGCTTCTATCTCCCGGCCGGCCTGTACCCGGCTCTCATCCAGACCGAACGCCGCCGGATACGTCTGCTTGGTCGCGGCGGCGTCCTTCTGGACCCGCTTGCCCGTCTGTTCCACGGAGCCGGTCGCGTCCAACAAATCGTCCGAAATCTGAAACGCCAGTCCCAGGTGCTGCCCGTACCGCGCCAGGGCCTCCGTCGGCTCTTCCGATGCGCCCCCGCACGCCGCTCCCAGCCGGCAGCAGGTCTCGAGCAGCGCCGCCGTCTTGTGGCGATGAATATAGCGGACCAGCTCGGGGTTGGCCGGCCGGCGTTCCCCTTCGATGTCCGCGGCCTGACCCGCGATCATGCGCTCGGTCCCGTCCACAAGTGCCTGCAATAGCCGTGGTATCCGCGCGGGCTCGATCCGGATCGCCGCCACCAGACCCAACGCGTGCGTCGCCAGCCAATCACCCGCCAGAATCGCCAGTCCCTCGCCGAACACCTTGTGATTCGTCGGTTGCCCACGCCGCAGGTCGTCGTCGTCCATTGCCGGCAGGTCGTCGTGGATCAGCGAGAACGTGTGGATCAACTCCATCGCCAGCGCCGCCGGCAGCGCCGTCTCCGCCCGTCCGCCGCACGCCCGACACGTCTCCAGCACCAATATCGGCCGCAGCCGCTTGCCGCCGGCCTTCACGGAGTACAGTACGGCGTCGGCGAGGCGCGAGTGCGTGCCGAGGGCGGCCTCAATTTCCTTGAGGTGGGCCGCCAGGGCGTCCTCCACCTGCTCGCGCGACCGGACCAGCCAGCTCTCGAACACGGTCCCCGTCCTCCAAGCGGTCGCGGCGACTTCGGACTGCTCCGACTGGACGTTCTGCATCCCCACAGGATAGATTCGCTCCAGACATGTTACCAGTGCTTTTTGGGCCGCTGGCGAACCCATGAGCGAACCGCTGACCCCTGAACTCGTGCTCGACGCCTACCGAGCCGGCATTTTCCCCATGGCCGACGAGGGGGAGCTGTACTGGTTCAGCCCCAATCCGCGCTGCGTGTTCCCGCTCGACGCTTTTCACGTGCCGCGCTCCGTGCGGCAGACCATCCGCCGCGGAAAGTTCGAGGTCCGGATCGACACCGCATTCGACGACGTGATCGCCGCCTGCGCCGACCGCCCGGAGGGGACCTGGATTTCGGACGAAATCATGCGCGTTTATCGGGCCCTGCATCGCCAGGGGCACGCCCATAGCGTCGAAAGCTGGCACGCCGGGCAACTCGCCGGCGGCCTCTACGGCGTGACGCTGGGCGGGGCCTTCTTCGGCGAATCCATGTTCACGCGCGTCGCCGACGCGTCGAAGGTCGCCCTCGTCGCCCTCGTCGAGCGCCTCCGCGTCCGCGGCTTCACGCTGCTCGATACCCAGTGGCACACCCCGCACCTGGCCCGTTTCGGCGCCCAATATATTCCGCGCAGCGAATACCGCCGCCGGCTGAAGCTCGCCGTCGCCCTGCCGGTGAGCTTTGCCTGAGCCGACGTTCGTGGTCGCGCACGAAGGGAGGGCGAAGCTCCTGCTGAGCCGCGGCTCGGCCGGAGCCTCGCCGCCCTCCCTTACTCGTGCATTTCGCATAGTACGCGCCCGGCCGGCTTACGCCTCGCCAATCTCGAATCGCACGAAGCGGTTGACGGTCAGTTCCGGCACCGCCTCCTTGAGCACCTGCCCGACCGACTTCTTGTCGTCCTTCACGAACGGCTGCTCGAGCAGCACGATCTCGGAGTACCAGCGGTTGATCTTGCCGGCCACGATCTTGTCGATGATGTTGGCGGGCTTGCCGACCGCCTGCTCGGAGGCGATGCGGCGCTCCGACTCGACGAGCTGCGGGTCGACCTCCTCGCGCCGCGCGTGCAGCGGACGCATGGACACCACGTGCATGCAGACGTCACGCTTCAGTTGCTCCGGGCATTCCGCGCTGAACTCGACCAGCACGCCCTTCTTCGAGTCATGGTGCAGGTAGTACCCAACGTGCCCCGCGACCACGCCCACCCGGCCGATCTTGATGTTCTCGCGGATGCGATTCACCACGTCGTGCAGCAGATCGCCGACCTTCCGCCCGCCGTCGCCCGGCACCGGCTGGTCGAGAATCGCCTCCGGCGTCGGCGTGGGCAACTGGACCGCCACCTGTGCCGCCGCCGTCGTCAGCTTGATGAAATCCGCCGTGCCCGCCACCGGCTCGGTCTCGCACAAGATCTCGACCAGTGCCGCGCGCCCCGTCGCGGGGTCGAGATGGCACGCCACGCGCCCTTCGCCCGTGTCGCGTCCGGCGCGCTTGCCGAGCTGCGACATACCCTTCTTCCGCAGCAGCTCGACCGCCAGTTTGGCGTCACCCTTGGCTTCCTCGAGCGCCTTCTTGCACTCCATCATCGGCAGGCCGGTCTTCTCACGCAGCTCCCGAACCATCCCGGCTGTGATTTCCATCGCGGAACTCCTCAGCAAACAACCAGAACCTGGCACGGCGCGGCCCGCAGCCGCAACCGAATGTATCGGCGGCACCCAAACGATCGGCCGCACCCCAATGTAGCGGCCACGCCCAAACGTAGCGGCCGACCCCCGTGTCGGCCGTAGACCGCCAGAAAACTCGCGCACCGCGCCAACAACCCGATCGCTTGCAGCACGGCGGCACGCCGCAGGCCGAATCACCCGTGCGGCCGTGCCCGACTCGGCCCCGCGAATTCGCCGGCCTCGACGCGGGGCTAAACGCCCGCCGGCGGACCTGCTTCGGGCGGCAACGCACCTGGGGCACCCATCGGCTCAACCGCCGGCGCCTCGGGTACGGCCTCGCTGCGAAGCCCGGCGGCCGGTGCCTCCGTACGCCCGGTGTCCGTGCCCACGTGCCGCCGCGGGCGACGCTGGAAGCCGCCGCTGGCCGGCCCCTCGCGCGACTCCGCGGCGGGCTCAACCGGTTCCGGCCGGCCCTTGCGGCCCTCTTCCGCCGCGTCAGCCAGCTCGCGCAGGATCAGGTCGATCCCCCGCATCGCGTCGTCGTTCCCAGGGATCGCAATGTCGACGAGCCCCGGGTCGCTGTCGGTGTCCAGCAGGCAGATCGTCGGGACGCCCAGCGCGTGCGCCTCCCGCAGCGCGTTCACCTCTTTGCGCACGTCGATCACGATCAGCGCGCCGGGCAAACGGTTCATCCGGCGAACGCCTTCAAGGTTGCGGCGGATCTTCCGCAACTCGCGCGCCAGCGTCGACTTCATCTTCTTGGAATAGCCCGTTTCCCACTGCGGGCTGGCGACGAGGTTCTCCAGCTCTTCGAGCCGTTGCAGCCGCGAGCGGATCGTGCGGAAGTTCGTCAGCGTCCCGCCCAGCCAGCGCTCCGAGACGTAGTGCATCTGGCAACGTTCGGCGTGCCGCTGCACCATCTCGCGGGCCTGCCGTTTCGTGCCCACGAAGAGCACGTCGCCGCCGTTGGACACCAGGCGCCCGATGAACTTCCGGGCGCGGAGGATGCCGCGCAGCGTCTCGCGGATGTCGATGATGTGGATCGAATTGCGCTTGCCGTAGATGTACGGCGCCATTTTGGGATTCCACCGGCTGCAGCGGTGGCCGAAGTGAATGCCTGCGTCGAGCAGCTCACGGACCAGCGGAGAAGGCAAACCGCACCTCCGCTCTCCTGCGAGAGCGCACAGCCCCTCGGGCGACCCCGGGGCTTCTCGGTTCAAGGTATCCAGCGGCTCCACCGCGGAGCCCGCCTGGCTGCGGGCGCCCATCCCGCAGACCCGTCATACTACGTCCGCCGGGGCAGGGTCGTCAAGGAGCGTGCGGACGCGATCGCGGTCGAGTGTGAGCATCTTTCCTGGGGCGGGTAGAGTCTCCAACCTGTAGGCTGGAATGCCATGTAGCTAATGGAGGCGGCGCGGCACACCCCGGGTCAGTACTGCCGGCGTTGGCGGGCGGCGGGGATGGAGAGTTGGGCGCGGTACTTGGCGATGGTGCGGCGTTTGATGTCCACGCCGTCCGCGCTCAAGCGCGCGACGATCGCGTCGTCGCTGAACGGGTTGGTCTTGTCTTCGCGCTCGATCAGCTCCTGGACCTTCGCACGGATGCTGGCCCAGCCCAGCGCCTCGCCGTCGCCCGTGTCCGCGCCGCCGGTGAAGAACATCCGCAGCGGGTAAATGCCGCGCGGCGTCTGGATGTACTTTTCGTCGACCGTCCGGCTGATCGTGGACGGGTCGCAGCCGAAGCGGGCCGCCAGGTCGCTCATCCGCAGCACGCGGAGGTGCTGCTCGCCCTCGTCCAGAAAATCCGCCTGCGCCTCGACGACCGCCTGGCCGACGTCCAGCAGCCGCTCGCGCCGATAGCGCACGGCATCGATGATCGCGTTGGCCGCCTCGATCTTCTGCTTGACGAAATCGCGCGCCTGCGGATCGTCGCGCGAACGCTCCAGCAGCTCGCGGAACTCCGGCGAGATATGCAACTCACGCGAATTGCCACGTGCCAGCCGCACGTCGTAGCGGCCCTCCCGCTCGCTGTACTCGACGATCAGGTCGGGAACGATCGCGGGCGCCTGTTGCTCGACGATCTCGGTCCCCGGATGCATCGACAGGTGGCCGATCACGTGGATCGCCGCGTTGACATCGTCCAGGTCCGCGTTGAGCGCCTTGGCGATCGCCGGCAGCCGGTTCTTCTGCAAGTCGTCGAAGTGCTCGCCGACGATGCGGCGTTCGAGCACGTTGTCGCCGGGCAGCGCGGCGACCTGCAAGAGCAGGCATTCCTGGAGTGAGCGGGCGCCCATGCCGGGCGGGTCCAGCTCCTGCACGGCCGCGAGGGCAGTCTCCAACTCCTCAACGGTCGCCGGCGGTTCGAGGTCCTGGCCGATCTGCGCCAGGGGCGTGTCGAGCCGTCCGGTCTCCTCGAGTTGATCGATGATGCGGGCCCCGACTGCCCGCGTCCGCTCGTCCACGTCCGCCAAGTGCCACTGCCCCAACAGGTGTTCCTGCAAACCAATCGGCCGGGCGGCGGTGTTCGCCATCGCGTCGAGCTTGCCGTCGCCTTCCTCGAGCGCCCGGGCCCGCGACTTGGTGCCGCGATACCCCGCCTCGTCGTCGATCCAGTCGTACTCCCGGACCAGGCTGTCCAGCCGGGCGAACTCCCCAGCGGTCCCGTCCTGAATGACCAGCGCCTGTTCGCCCTCCGCGCGGTCGTCCCCGGCGGCCTCGCCGTCCCCGTTCGTCGGCAACTCCTCGTCGTCCGGAAGCTGCTCCAGGGCCGGGTTCCCGTCCAGTTCCTGCGCGATCCGCGCTTCCAGCGCCAGCGCGTTGAGCTGCAGGATGTCCATCGCCTGGATCAACTGCGGCGTCAGACGCTGCTGCTGCTGGAGAAGCTGACGCGGAATTTGCGATAGAATCTGCGACATAGCAGTTCAGGTCCGCGGTGCTCCGGTTGTCGCTCGGTCGGCTGCAGCACGGCCCGGACGTCGCGGCCAACGAAATGGTAGGCGCCGGGCGGTGCCCGCCGCGCCTTGCGGGAAGCCATTCGATATTTTTAGAATACGGGCGGCGCCGGCAGGAGTCAAAGACGGCCGCTCCGCGCGGCGGGTCGAGATCGGGCGTAAGCTGGCGGTTACCATGTGGGCAATCCTGTCTATCGGCTGGTGGTTCCGCGCGGGCGGCGCGGCCGAGCCAAGACGACCCGCCGATCTGCCGGTGTCGAGTCCCGGAGAGCAATTTGGTGCGACACGAGCGTCTTAATGTCCCATAAAACATGCCATGTTCCACATGGAGGCAAGATCACGCGCGCGGCCGACGGCCTGCGCGTGCCGGATCGCCCCATCATCCCCTTCATCCGCGGCGACGGTATCGGTCCCGACATCTGGCGCGCCGCCGAAATGGCGTTCGACGCAGCCGTCGAGCAAGCGTACGGCGGCAAACGCCGCGCCGTATAGATGGAAGTGTTCGCCGGCGAAACCGCGTTCCGCATCAAGGACGTCATCGCCGACGCTTTCCTCCAGCAGATCCTCACGCGGCCGAACGAGTACGACGTGATCGCAACCCTAAATCTGAACGGAGATTACATCTCGGACGCGCTGGCGGCCTGTGTGGGCGGAATCGGGATCGCACCCGGCGGCAACATCAACTATGAGGCCGGCCACGCCATCTTCGAGGCGACGCACGGAACCGCTCCCAAATACGCCGACCAGGACAAGGTCAACCCGGGGTCGGTGATTCAGAGCGGCGAGACGATGTTCCGCTACATGGGCTGGACGGAGGCCGCGGACCTGATTGTGAAGGGCATAGAGGGCGCAATCGCGGCCAAGACCGTCACTTACGACTTCGAGCGGCTGATGCCGGGGGCGAAACTGCTGAAATGCTCGGAGTTCGGGCAGGCGGTAATCCAGCACATGCGCTAAAGTGGCATGCCCTGTTTGGCCGCTTGGTATGGGCACGGTGGCGTTGGCGCTGCGCCCAGGGCGGGGCGCCATCGCTGGCCCTTGCACGTTTAGCCGTGTATGGGACAATAACGTGTTAGGGACGAACATTCTCAACGGTCTGAGTTTCTGTCAACGACAAAGGAGACGAACGTGAGGACACTCAGCAAGGCATTGGTTCTGGCGTGTACGTTGGCCGTCCTGACCGGCTGCGGCGTAACCGGGCAGTGGAAGATGGAGTCGATCAACCCCGAGAACGCCAAAGAGCACTTCCAGATGCGCTGGATGTGCCTGATGGAAGACGGGACCTACAAAGCCGCCGCGATGGAAGGCGAGCAGTGCAAGATGCTGTCCGGCACGTACACGTACGACGCCGGCGAAAAGATGCTCACCTTCAAGACCGACGGCAAAGAGCGGAAGTACCACGCCGAGGTGGTCTCGATGGGCGGCGAGATGAAGGTCACCGGCGGCGAGAAGGCCAAAGAGTGGACCGCGATCATGAAGCGCGGCGAGTGCTGCCCGAAGGACAAATGCACGTGCCCGGAGATGAAGGACAAGTCCTGCCCGATGCACGAGAAGAAGGGCGAGGTCAAGAAGGAAGAGCCCAAGAAGGCCGAGCCCAAGAAAGAGGCGCCCAAGAAGGAACAGGCCAAGAAGCCCGAAGCCAAGAAGGAAGCCCCCAAGAAGGAAGAGCCGAAGAAGGAACCGGCCAAGCCGTAGCATGATCGGGGGGACGCGATTTGAGCGCGGGGCTTCCGACGCCGGCGTCGGAAGCCCCGCTTGCGTTTGGCCTCCAACCCCCGCGCGCATGCCCGGGCGGCGCTGCGCGGGCTGACCAACCTGCTGCGCCGGCAGTCCCTGCGGATTTGGCCGGGCCACAGTCCCCGTAGCGCAGGCCAGCCGCTCGCCGCGCGCTATGCTATACTCGGTTTAAGGCGTTTTCGACGCCCCGGCCCCTTCACAGGCCGCTTCTCAGGAGAACCAAATGGCCCGCCTGTACGACGACATCACCAAGACCATCGGCAATACGCCGCTCGTCCGCGTCAACCGCATCATCCAGGCGCCGGCCACGGTCTACGCCAAGCTGGAATACTTCAACCCGCTCAAGAGCGTGAAGGACCGCATCGGCGTGAGCATGATCGAGGACGGCCTCAAGAAGGGGCAGATTCGCCCGGACACGACCATCATCGAGCCCACCTCGGGCAACACCGGCATCGCCCTGGCCTACGTGTGTGCCGCCAAGGGCCTCAAGCTCGCGCTCGCCATGCCGGAGAGCATGAGCGTGGAGCGCCGCGCGGTCCTGCGCCACCTCGGGGCCGAGCTCGTCTTGACCCCCGCGAGCGAGGGCATGAAAGGTGCGATCGCGAAGGCCGAGGCGCTGCTCGCGTCCACCGGCAACGCGTTCATGCCGCAGCAGTTCAAAAACCCCGCCAACGTCGAGATCCACCGCCAGACGACCGCCGAGGAAATCTGGAACGACACCGACGGCCGGGCCGACATCCTCATCTCCGGCGTGGGCACAGGCGGCACGATCACCGGCGTCGGCGAGGTGATTAAGTCGCGCAAGCGGTCGTTTCAGTGCATCGCCGTCGAGCCGACGCATTCGCCGGTGATCACGCAGAAGCGCGCCGGCCAGCCACTGCAGCCGGGGCCGCACAAGATCCAGGGCATCGGCGCGGGCTTCATCCCCGACATCCTGAACATCGACATCATCGACGACGTCGTGCAGGTCACCAACGATGAGACCTTTGCCTGGGCCAAACGAGCCGCCCGCGAAGAAGGCATCCTGTGCGGAATCAGCTCGGGGGCGGCGCTGTGTGCCGCGGACCAGATCGCCCGCCGCCCGGAGAACAAGGGCAAGATGATCATCGTGATCCTGCCGTCGGCCGGCGAGCGGTATTTGTCGACGCCGCTGTTCGACCACGAGTAGGACGGGCTGTGCCCGCCAATGACCGGTCGCAATCAGAGCCGCGACCGTGACGGAGCGTTTGCCAACCGCTTCCTGACGAGCGCAGTTCGGATGGCTCATGTCAGCTCCGTTGTCGTACGAGGGCGTCCCCCTTGCACTTGCGGCACAGGCCATTAGCCTGTGCTGAGCCCGTGCGGGCACCGGCCGATCGCCGGTGCCAAAGACGCGGCCTGGAGTGAACGAGGAATCATGGCCAAGCAAGTCGCAACGAACATCACCTGGCACGAGGGACACGTCGACCGCGCCATGCGCAACAAGCTCCTAAAGCAGCGCGGCGTAACGATCTGGTTCACCGGCCTGCCGTCCTCCGGCAAGAGCACCATCGCCTTCACGCTCGAGCACGCCCTCGTCGAGCGCGGCCACCTGGCCTACGTCCTTGACGGCGACAACATCCGCCACGGCCTCAACAAGAACCTCGGCTTCTCGCCCGAGGACCGCAACGAGAACATCCGCCGCATCGGCGAGGTCGCCAAGCTCTTCGCCGACGCCGGCGTGCTCACCTGCACAAGCTTCATCAGCCCGTACCGCGCCGACCGCGACCAGGCCCGCAAGATTCACCAGGCAGCCGAGCTGCCGTTCATCGAAGTGTTCGTGAAGGCGTCCGTCGACCTGTGCGAGCAGCGCGACCCCAAGGGCCTCTACAAGAAAGCCCGCGCCGGCGAGCTGAAGGAATTCACCGGCGTATCGGCGCCCTACGAGGAGCCGCTCCAGCCGGAGCTCGTCCTCGACAGCGGCGAGCTATCGCCGCAGCAGGCGGCCGGCGTCGTGCTGGACTATCTGAACACGAAGGGCTTCCTGCGCGCGTGACGCGGGATGTTCCGGGGCCGGCCTGGAAACCTCCGCGTCGGGCGCGCCGAGCCCGACAGGGGCCCGGGATGTTTCGCTACACCGCTCTAGCCGTTTTGATCTGTTGCGGCGTTGCACACAGCGCCGACCCGCCGGCGAGCCAGCCCGCCGACCAGGCCGACACGTACGAGGTTTACTTCCGCTGCGTGTTGCGCAACAAGACCGATGGCGCCCTCGACGACGTGCACGTCTGGCTGCCGGTCCCGCAGGACTCGGATTATCAGAGGATCGGCGCTTTCCAAACCGAGTTGTGGGGGCAGCCGTTCGCCGTCGAGCGTCAGGAGGACCGTTTCGGCCAGCCGCTGGTCCGGATCACGATCGCACGCCTGGAGCCCAACCAGACCGTCGAGGTCGGCTACTCGTGCGACGTGCTCTTGCGTGTGCCGCCGAAGGTCCAGCTCGACCCCGCCCGCGCCGGCGCCCTGGAGGACGTCCCTGCCGACCTGCGCGCGTTGTACACCACCGACCTCAAGGACATCTACGATCTGAGCTCGCCGGAGATCCGGCGCGTCGCCGGTGAGTTGCTGGCAAAGCACCCCAACCCCGTCGCCCGCGCTCTGGCCATTCACGACTTCGTCGCCGGCCGCCTGAAATACGTCCGCGAAGGCGGCTGGGACGCGGCGCCGACCGTTCTCGAGCGCGGCTCCGGGAGCTGCTCGGAGTTCAGCTTCCTGTTCTGCGCGCTGTGCCGCGCTACCGGCCTCCCGACGCGCTTCGTGGGCGCATCCAACGGCCCCGCAGCCGGGCGCCGCGCCCGCCTGCCCCACGAGGACACCGTCTTGCACCGCTGGGCCGAAGTCTACCTCCCGCCGTACGGCTGGGTGCCCTTCGACCCGACGGCGGACCGCGGCGAGCCGCCCAAGCGCGCCTTCGTGGGGACCTTCCGGCCCCGCGTGCTGATCGTAAGTAAGCGCGACGCCGGCCCGCCGCTCGGCCAGGCGTACGTCGTCGCCAATGACCACCCTCGGGATCTCGAGTGGAAGCGTGCGTTTGTCTGGACGCGCGGCGCCCGTGCGGCGTTCGAGCGTGCAACCGAGTTGGCGGCCGCGGGGCACCGCGACGAGGCCGACATGGCCTACCAGGAAATCGCGGCGAAATACAAGGGCAGCCGCTGGGCAAAGGCGGCCGAGCAGCGCGTGCAGACCAAATAGCTTGCACTACCGGCGCGTCCGGCCGAAGGAAAGAACCAGTATCGGACAACGCCTCGAATGTTGCGCCCCCAGCAGGTCCACGTGGTCGCCGTCGATCAGGCCGGGTTGATCGACCAGGACATTTCCTGCGGACGGTGTGCGTACAACCTCCGCGGGTCGCCGCTGAATGGAAGCTGTCCGCAGTGCAACATGCCGCTCGTGGGGCTCCAGGCCAGGACGCCGCCGGTGCCCGAAAAGCTCCTGGACGACGCCGGCACGGTCATCGCCGACGTGTCCTGCCGCCGCTGCGGCTATAACCTGCGCGGGCTTGCGCGCGACGGGCGCTGCCCGGAGTGCGCGACGCCCGTCGCCCCCTCCGTGCAACGAGACCTGCTGCGCTACGCGGAGCCCAAGTACGTCCGCCGGATCGCCCGCGGCAATTCCTGCATTTGGGTGGGTCTGATCTTGGCTCTGCTGTCCTCCGGCCTGCTGTACGCCGGTTATCTGGTTGCGCCGGCCTTCGCAGACTCCGCTTCGGACTCACTCATGCTGATCGCCGCCGCGGCTGGGGTACTCTTGGGAGCCGCGTCGCTCTTCGGCATCATCGCCTTCTTCTGCGGCCTGTGGATGATCACGGCGCCAGAGCCCAGCGTCTTCGGCGCCCGACAGCGCGACCGCAGCGTGCGCCTGGCCCGGCGATGCTTGCTCGCGAGCGTCGTGGGCGTCGGAACAAGCACTTTGGTCGATCTGTTGGTACCACCAGTCCCCATCATGGCCCTCAACCAGGTTGTCGGCCTGACGTTCGCAGTCCTCGGCGTGATCGGCGTCGTCGCGTACCTTCAGCATGTGCGCTCGCTCGCGCTGCGCCTTCCAAATCAGGAGCTGACGAACCTCGCTGGCTGGCTCGCGCGAACTCTGGGCATCGTTCTCAGCGTTCTGCTGTTCTTCTGCGTCATCGAGACGCTCATCGCTTGGGGACCCACAACGTTGGACCTCCTCGGCATCGCGTCTAGCACCCCGGTTCCCACGACGCCTTCGGCGATGTCCACCAGCGCGGCACCGCCAACGAACCCTCTCGCGAGTGCGTTGGTCCCGGTCGAAGCTTGCATCGGCCGCTTCGCTGCGTTCATCCTGCTAATGAGCCTGATTGGCCTGCTCCGCCTCCACCGCCGCCTGCGCAAGCCCCTCCGCAAGCAGGCCGACCTCGCCGAGGCGCACTGGCACAACGCCGAAGTCCTCGTGGCCGCCGCCCCGCGTCCTCAACAGTGAGCCCCGACGGTCCGATTACATCAATACGGTATGGCACTCTCAATCCGCGCGCTCCACAAGCCGGGATACGTGCTCGCCGCGGCGTTCGCACTCATCGCTGCGGCGCGGACGCTCTGCGCCGACCCGCCGCCGCCCGCGACGGAAGCCTCCGTGCCCACGTCCGATAGCGACGGCTGCGTGAAGGTCTTCGACTTCAACGAGCGGCCGCTGGGGAACTACGAAGACACGCCGATGTACTGGACCAAGCTGGCGGGCGCGGGCCTGCCGGCGTATTCGGCGGGACGGCTCGACGACGCCGTCGGACACGCGGCCCCGCCCTCGTTTCGGTTCATGTTGCGCGGGGGCAACATCGGGTACGAATACTCGCGCAGCGACCTCGTGATCGAGCCCGGCGCGGACTACCTGATTGAAGCCTACCTCCGCGCCGAGGGCCTGGAGCACGCCCGCGCGCTAATCGCCTGCTACCTCGTCGACCACCTCGAGCAACGCATCCCGGGCAGCGAGCGGGTCAGCGGGCTCGTGTGCTCGGACGCGCGGGGCGAGCCGACCTGGCAACGCGTCGAAATTGCGCTGCCCGGCGGGTTCCCCACCGCCCGCGCCCTGCGCTTGCAGCTCTGGGTGTTGCAGCGCTACGTGTGGCGCGAGCCGGACGAGACGGCCGTGGATCCGATCGTCCGCCAGGACGTCCAGGCCCGAGTCTGGTTCGATGACCTCCGAGTTTGCCGGACGGCCCGCCTGAGCTTGACGCTGTCCAGCCCGGGCGGCCTCATCGCGCCGGGCGCGGCGGAGTCGTTGCGCATCGACGCCCAGAACGTGGCTCACCAAGCGTTGACCGGCGAGTTTCGGATTCTCGACGGGGACGGCGAGACCCGCGCCCGCGCCGAGTTCACTGTGGGACCGGACGCGTCCGAGCAGTCCGAACAGCCCGTGCCGCGGCTCCCCCCGGGGCTTTATGACGCCCGCGCCACGCTCGGCGGCGCCCAGCAGCCCGCGCTGGAGCGCTCGCTGCGCTTCGCCGTCCTGCCGCCCTTGCCGGGCCCTGACCCAGGCCGACGGGACTTCGGCGTGGACCTTGGTCCCTGGCCTGACAGCGCCACCGCCGGAGCGCTCGCCTTGCTGCACAGCCTCGGCTGCGGGGCCGTCAAGGTCGCGATCCCCCTGCGTGACGCGCCGCTGACCGACGAGGACACCGCGGAGCTGCGCCAGATCCGCGACCTGGCCCGGCGCCTCACGCTCGGCCAAATACAGACCACGGCCGTTCTGCTGCCGCCCACGGCCGCCGATGGGCAACACGGCCGCTTCTCCCTCTGCCGCTGGGTCTCGGCCAACGACGACTGGGGCAGCCGCGTCGGTCCGACGCTCGCGTATCTCGGCGGCGATGTCTCGTCATGGCAACTGGGCGACGAGCGTCAGGAGCTTGCGCTGGCCGACCGCTGGACCGGACCGGCGGTCGCGGGCGTGCGTGAAATGCTCGAGCGCGTGGTCGCGTCGCCGCAACTCGTCGTGCCCCGCTCCGTGCTGGATGCCCAGCCGGCCGCGGCGTTCCTGGGGGCCGCCGAACCGAAAGCTACATGGGAGGGCGAGGCTCCCGCCGAGCCGCGGCTCAGCAGGAGCTTCGCCCTCCCATCGGGCGCACAGTCCGCCATCTCGTTCTGGGTGCCGGCGTTGGTGCCCGCGCGGGCGCTGCCCTGGGAACTGGCCTTTTGGCTGCAAACGCAGGCCGATCAAAGCGGCAGCGCCGCGCCTGCGCAGAGTTGGCTGAGCATCGGCTACGAGCCGGACGACGAGGCACCGTCGCGGCAGCAAGCGACGGATCTCGCCCGCCGAATCGTGCTCGCCCGGGCCGTGAACCCGGACCGGCTCTACGTGCCGGCGCCGCTGGAGTGCACGACGACCGGCGGTACAGTGAGTTGGCAGCCCACGGCTGCGTACATCCCCCTGCGCACGCTGTTCCACTGTCTCTCGGGCCAGCGCGCCACTGGCTCCTTTGTACTCGACTTCGATAGCGTGGCGATCCTGTTTCGGGGCGACGAGCGGAGCACCCTGGTGGTGTGGTCGTGGGCGCACTGCCCCGCCGGCGCGTCGGTCGAGCTTCATGCCGGAGCTTCGGCGACCGCGATCGACCTGTGGGGTGAGGAGGTGCCGCTGGAGCACGACGGCGCGCGGGTGCGGGTTCCGCTCTCCGTTACGCCGCTAATCGTCACCAACGTGAGTGCGCCATTGCTCCAGTTGCGGGAGAGCTTCCGCGTGGAGCCGGCGGTCGTGCAGTTGCACGACGCGGGTCCCCCACCGGTCCTTACGCTCCGCAACGGCTATCTGACCGAGTTGAGCGGCACGATCGCGCTGCAGCCGCCGCCCGGGTGGGATGTGTCGCCGAATCCGATCCCGCTCGAGCTGGCGCCCGGGGCCGTGCTCGAGCAACCGCTGCGCTTCACGTTGCCGCCGCGGCAGGTGGCGTCCGGGCAGCAGCTCGGCGTGGACGTGCACGTCGCGCGGCCGGATGTCTTTGATATGCACTTCGACGTGCGGCTCGAGGTGGAGCTGAAGGGCATCAGCCTGCGGGCCGACGCGCGCTGGGAGGGCGACGACCTGGTCGTCGAGCACACGCTCCAGAACAACTCCGACCGGCCCGTGAGCTTCAACGCCTTCTGCCAGCCGCCCGATTCGACCCGGGCGGACGGCCTGTTCCTGAACGTGCCCCCCGGCGCTAGCCGAACGCAGGGCTATCGCTTCCCGACCGCCCGGCGCCTCGCCCGGCAGAATCTGTGGCTGGGAATCCGCGAGATCGACGGAACGCGTACGCTGGATCAGCTTGTCGCCGTCCCACCCTGACGCGAGAATACAATCGTATAGCGGTCCGCCCGAAGGTGGACCAACGTTAAGCCGTGGTCTGTCGTGCGCGGGCTGCCTACGGCGGGCGGTGTGTGCTCGTACCAGCCACCGCGCCGCCGGTCGCCTGACCCCGGTAGGGTGCGCCACCGGCCGCGAGAAGACTCGATCTGCGATGGTATCTTTGACCAACAGTAATCCCGGCGCGGGGCCTCCGACCCCCGGGGACCCCGGTGGCGGGGAGGGAGCGCGCCGCGGGCGCCGGGACGGGCCGCCCATGCGGATCGTGCGCTACGGGGCCATGTACTGGGTCGGCGAGTTCACGCACAAGCCGAGTGCCGCCCTGGGTTGGGGAACGCGGGTGGTGGTGCAGACGGAGCGCGGCATCGAGTTGGGGGAGTGCGTCGGACCGCCGTGCGGGACAGGCGCGGGCAACCTCACGCCGGACCAGATCGACTGCTTCGTGCGGAACAGCGGGCTGGACTTCTGCCAGCCGCGGGCCGGACGCATCCTCCGCGCGGCGAACGAGCAGGACGTGAACGAGCACCACCACCTCAACGCGCACGTGCACGAGGACATCGCGCATTGCGCCGAACTGGCGGAGCATCTGGCCCTGGACCTGAAGATCGTCACCGCCGAACACCTGCTGGGCGGCGAGCGCATCGTGTTCTACTTCCGCTCCCAGAGCCGAATCGACTTCCGCCAACTGGTCAAGGAGCTGGCCCAGCACTATCGCACGCGGATCGAGATGCGGCAGGTCGGGGCGCGCGACGAGGCCCGCTTGGTTGCCGATTACGAGATTTGCGGGCGCGAGTGCTGCTGCAAGAACTTCCTCAAGAAGCTGCGCCCCGTCAACATGAAGATGGCCAAGCTGCAGAAATCGACGCTCGACCCCAGCAAGGTCTCCGGACGCTGTGGGCGCCTGCGCTGCTGCCTCCGCTACGAGCACGTCGGCTACGAGGAGCTCGCCGGCCGGCTGCCGCGGTCGGGCTCGCGCGTGGACACCGCGTTCGGCGCCGGCACCGTGCTCGACCGCCATATACTGACCCAACTGGTCGCCGTCCGCACCGACGACGAGCACGTGGTCACCATTCCCCTCGAGGAAATCCGGGCCTTCGACCTGCCGCCCGCGCCGCCGAAGCCGCCGACCGAGTCTGCGGGCGCCAGCACCGGTGCCGCTGCCTCCGGGGATGCGGCGCGGCGCGAACGGCTGCGGCGAGGCCGCGGCGGTCCGCCGAGCCCCAGAATGCCGGCCCGACCAGCCCCTGGTGCGGCGCCAACCCCCGCCGTGGCGCCAGCCCGTGGGGCGACGGAATCGCGCTTCCACCCGGATTCGCCCGAACCCACGGCCGCGAGCCCTTCCGCCGCGCCGCCAGAGGGCGCGCCACCGGCTGCGGCGGCCCCGGCCGGCCCGGACGCC
>CAIWOY010000311.1 GCA_903914415.1 uncultured Phycisphaerales bacterium
CGCGGATCGGCCTGCCGCAGCTTGAGCGCGCGCTTGAACGTGGGCTCAAACAACCAGCCGCCGGCGCCGCCGGCCTGTACGTGGCCTTCACCCCTGAGGGGCTGCTCCCGTTCCGTGGGGCGTGCGTGTCTTCACGCCCTTGTTACGCAGCGGAACGGACCGGGTTTGAACGAAAACTCATGAAGCGGGTGAATAATCCGGGGTCATAGAAGGCACGGAGACACAGAGAAGAGCACGTTACTCAGCGACCTGCCAATCCCTGACACTCTCAGCCAGACACGCGCGGGCGGGGAACGTCCCCGGCGCGGACAGGGTAAGTATTCATCAGGAAGGGGCGGAAAGCACGGGGGTTTTGGAGTTTGGCGGGGTTTGGCGGCGGGTGGCGGAGATTGGCGGAAAAAGTCAGAAGTCAGAAGGAAGAAGGACGGTGGTCCGCACAGCGGACCCTACGGGCTGACCATCTCACGCCTGCCCAATCGCATGTATCCCCTTGATCCAGGCGCTCAGTTCCCGCTTCGCGCGGGCCACGTCGCGCAGCTCCTCGTCCTGGTGCGCCACAACCGTGTTCCGGAAGTCGTTCATCTTCTGCACAATATCCAGCAGCTCTCGGCCGCCCTTCACCTTGAACGCCGTCCGCACGGCGTCGAGCACCCCGCCGAGCTTGGTGGTGTCGTTCAGCGCATAGTCCATGCACGAGCGCAGCAGCCCCAGCGGCGACGTGCCGTTGCCGTAGAGCACCGTCTTTCTCAAGTTCAGCGCCGTGTGCCGGTAGAAGTCCTGCTGCCGCCGGTCGGCGTTTCCCAGGTACGGTTCAAACCAGGTCTTCTGGTCCGCAGGCGACGTGGGCACCGCGTCCTTCAATCGGCGCAGCAGCAGCCCGCGGGCCGCCTCGTCGATGCACCCGAGCAGGCAGTTGAACACCGGCGCGTAGCTCATCTCCGGGTGGTTCTCGATGAACTGGAGCAGCAGCACAGCCTGGTCCACTGCCTTGCGATACCGGGACGGCAGCGCGTCCAGCACGGCCGCGTCGATAAAGTCCGGCAGCTTGGGCTTCTCTGCGGCCTCCGCCTCAATGACGGCCGCAAACAGGGGCGCCGCCTCTTTCTCCTCCTCCTCGCTGAGCAGGTTTTGCAGCGCCGGTGCGCACGCCCGCGCCAAATCGCGGACGGTGTTTCCGCTCAGTCTCTCCAGCAGGCCCTGCGGAACGTACACGTACTCCCACTTGCAGCCCGGCCCGGACGCAGCCTCGCACCATGCGACCGCCGCCTTGGCCTTACGCGGCACGTCCCGGTCCTCTCGGCCTTTCGTCTCGATCAGGTAGTAGGCCCCGTCCTTGGCCCGCACGAAGAAGTCCGGTGTGTAGAACGCCAGCCGCCCACCGAGCGCCAGATAGTCGATTCGCAGGCACTGCGGCCCGGCGTTCTTGGCGAACGCGGCCAAGTCGTCCGCCTTCTCCAGGAACCGTGTCATCGCCACTTCCAGACCCAGCTTGCACGGCACCAGATTGAACGGCGTCGGACGGGCCGGCAGCGCGGGATGCCGCTCGCTGTGCGTCACTTGGTACGCCTTCCAGCTTCTCACGGAAATGGGCGGTGCGGCGGGTGCCCGGCGTTCCGTCCGCGTCGAGCGCTCACGCACGAGCGGCACGAAAACAGCGCGAATGTGCTCGCCCACGTCCGTATCGCCCAACCGGGCGCTCAGCGCGGTGTCAAACAGGTTCGTCTTGCGCTCGAATAGGATTTCCTCTAGGAATGTCTGCAACAACGGCGCCAACGTCGTATGCAAGTTCCGCACCTTGCACACCGTCTCGATCTGCCGCACAAAGTAGGAGATGGCCCCCATCGGATTCTGGAGCAACGGCAGGTCGATCTTCATCCGCTCGACCACTTCGCCCGTGAACAGGTGCCGCCCCTCATAGTCCAGCGTGGTCACGCCCCGCCCGCTCAGCGGCAGCGGCTTGTACGTCTTGAACGCCTGCTTCACGTCCTCGATGTCCAGCCGTGCCAACGTCTCCACCGTCTCGTGTCCGGGGCTGAGCTGCGGAATGGCCAGGTCCAGCGCCTTAAGGTCCTTCGTCTCGTCAATAAAGACCGTGACCGTCGTTTTGGGCACCTGTTCCAGGTCCACGATCTCAATCGGCAGACCTTCTTGGGCCAGTTCCTGCTCGTAGAGCTTCCCGACCGCCGGATGATCGACGACCGTGACCAGCTCGTGCGCCTGCCCCGGCGGCGTCATCCGCCGCAAGCCGCGCCCCAGCATCTGCTCGGGCAGGATTTGCGACGCCGTGCTCAGCGGCCGTAGAGGCACAATCGTGGTGACGTTCCGCACGTCCCACCCTTCGCGCAGCATGAGCACCGACACGATACAGCAGTACGGGCTGGTATTCTGGTCTAGTTCCCGGCTCAGCTTCCGCAGCGCCTTCAGGTCCTCGTCGCTGATCTCCTTCTCATTCTCCACAAACTCCAGCCGCGCATCCGCCGCCCGCCCCACGCGCTTGATTTTGCCCTTGAGGTTCGTGTGCAAGTTGATCGTCCGGCCGTTCAGTTCCTTGAACACCTCGTCGCCGTTCAGCCGCCGGGTGATCTCGTCCGCCGCCTGCGTGCTCTCGCACATCACGAACAGCAGCGCCTTCTTGCCGCTCTTTTCCCACTCCGCTTTGCTGATCCTCCAACGCTCGTACCCCAGCCGCAGATGCAGGTCATACCTGAACCCGGCGTCGTCGCTGGGTTCGTTCTCCAGGTTGGCCGCCTTCCCCACCACCGGCGTTTTCACGATGCCCGCGTCAACGGCCTCGCCGAGCGGCGTGTCGCAGACGATGTGCTTGAACGGCTGCGCCTTGTCGTCCTTCGGAGTCGCGCTGAAGTCGAGCTGGGCCACCAGCCCGTCGCCGCCGCGCTGGCGGATTTCCTCGTGCAGGAACCGGATGGCCTCGCTCCACGCCGAACCCGGGTCCCAGACGTGGTGCGCCTCATCGTTCAGTAGCATGATCCGCGGGTGCGCCGTGATCCGGTCGCGCAGCGCCTTGCCGGTGTCCAGCGCGCTGCTTCTGGAAACGGCCGGCCCGACCCACGGGTAGGTTTCCGGCTCCCGGCCTTTGCGGCGCTCCGGGTCGTACAGCCGTTGGATGTTCGTCAGGTACAGCGTCCCGCCGGTAGCCGCCCCGCCGGCGGCGTCCTGGAGCACGACCGACAGGTTCCAGTCGCCGCGCCATTCCGCCGGAATCAGCGGGTCATTATCGAAGATGCGCCCGTCGGCGAAGTCCTCCTTCAGCCGCTCGTACACCGTCAAGTTCGGCGCGATCGCCACGAAGTGCCGGGCCAGGTCCGAGTCGGATTCGCGCAGCGCGTGGAAGTAGCTCCACACGATGGCCAGACTCATCACCTTGGTCTTGCCCGCCCCGGTCGCCACCTTGAACGCGTACCGGCCCCACGCGTCCTCATCCGGCGCGATCCCCAGCGCCGCCGTCTCGGCGTCCGCCCCGCCGAACTCCGCCACGAGTTGCGAAAGGCAGCTCAGCCGGCGGACTTCCTTCAGGTAAACCAGCGTCTCGATCGCCTCCCGCTGGCAGAAGAAGTAGCGGAACGGGAACTCCTCGCCGTCCGCCATCTTCTGTCGGTGCGGCCGCTCGAACCAGTGCCCCAGGAGTTGCCGCGTGGTGTCGCTGGCCCCCGCGTAGAACGCCTCGCGCCACTCCCGCACCGCCGCTCGCAGGTTCTGGGCGATGATGATCGGCGATGGCCGCCGGCCCTGGATGATCTTCGGCGGGTCGCCGGCCCGCGCCGCCCGCACCCGGTGCGCCCGGGGTTCTTCCCACGGCGCGAATAACGGCTCCAGTGCCCCCGGATTTATGACCCCACCGCTGCCGCCCGGTCGGCTGGTCATACCTTCACCTCCACCGTGATGCTCGTGTCGCAGCCGAACACGTCCACCACCTTCACGCACGCCGTGTAGAGGCCCTTCTTCGGATACGCGTACCCCGCGTCGCTGACGAGCTTGAGGCTGCGGTCCTTGCGCGTGCGGTAGTCCTGCCAGTGGTGGTTGAACGGCTTGCCCGGCTGCCAATCGAAATCGACCGCCCAGAAGTCGATGAAATCGAACCCGCTCGTGACCGCCCGCTCCTTCAGCGCCTCCAGCTCTTTGCTCGGCACCTCGGCCAAGCTCGGCATGAACTTCGTCAGCTTGATATCCACGGACCTGACCCCCTCTCCCTTCGAGGGAGAGGGTCGGGGTGAGGGTGGCCCCTCCTGGCGAATCACCGGCTCGGCCTCCAGCACCGCCATTTCCAGAAACGGCGGCGGGTTCTTGCGGTTCCTTTCCATAATCTCGCGCGGAATCTGGATTAGCTTGAGCTTGACGCCGAGTTCCTTTTCCAGCGCCGCCGTCGTTAGGCGCAGGTCCATCTCGAATTCCCACGCCAGCGCGTAGCACTCGCGCCCGCCGGCCTGGGCGACGGCCTGGGCGAGTTCGCGGGCCTCGCCGCGGGTGAAGATGGAGTCGATGCCGTCCACGTGGCAGAAGGCCCCGGCCTTGCGGCCGTGAATCAATGGTGACGGGGTATTCGTCAACGGCTCCGCGCGGAAGAATTCCAGCACGACGCGCCGATGCTCGGTGTCGGCCCCCTTGAGCGCTTCCTGCTGCCACCACTGGCGCTCGTAGCGACCCAGGTTGTGGACATCGAAGGACCGGTAGGGCTTGCCGTCAGCGCTGAGCGTGCGCTGCACGTCAATGAGACGCTTGCGTGTGGTATGGATGGCGAAGCGGCCGAGGTCGGCCATGATCCAGCGGCGTCCGAGTTTCTCCGCGACGGCCCCCGTCGTGCCCGAGCCACAGAAGAAGTCGGCGACGAGGTCGCCGGGGTTGGAGCATGTTTGCATGACCGTCTGAAGCAATTTCTCGGGCTTCTGGGTCGCGTACCCAAGTCGCTCATCGGCCATGGGATTTATCACGGGTACTTCCCACACGTCCCCGAGTTCCTTTTCTTTGCTCTCAACGTAGATGTAGTTGCCGGCCTCGTCGCGCTGCCACTCATTCTTGCCCAGTTCCTTGTTCCATTTGCGAAACGGCTGCTTCCGCGCCTCCTTGACTGGAATCATCACGGGGTTGTACGTGAAGCGTTTTCCCTTGGAGTACATGAAAATGTCGTTGTGGAACACATCGAAAGCGGCCGAGTTGGCACCGTACTTATTGGAGTAGTACCAAATGATCTCGGACACCAAGCGATCGACGCCGAAGATTCCATCAAGTACGAGTCTGAGCAAGCCACTCACGCGGTAGTCAATGTGGACGAAAAGAACGCCGGTCTCGGATAGGAGATCCCGCATGACGCGTAGACGCTCGGCCATCATGTGCAGGTACGAATCCACCCCGCGTCCCCACGTGTCTCTGTAAGCCACCATCTCGATCGCCGATTGGTCTTTCGGAATCGTGTCGTCTTCCCCGATCGCCACGTCCATCGTGAAGTCCGCCCCCACGTCGAACGGCGGGTCGATGTAGATCAGGTCGATCTGCCCCTTGAACTCCGCCAGCAGCGAGGCCATGACCAGCTTGTTGTCGCCCCAGATCAGCCGGTTGCGGAAGTCGTCCACGCGGCTGGTCTTCTGCTCGAACTGCAACAGCGACTGCGCACCCGCCGCGGCCGCCTCGCTCCGCGGCTGGTCGATGGTCTCGATCCGTTGCATCGGCATCGCGCAGCCCGCGATGTCCACCTCCCGGCGGTTCCCCCACTCGTCGTACTTGCCCTCCCACACCAGCTCGGTCTTCAGCGTGGAGAGCGGGTGCGGGTTGTCCGGGCCCCAGCGTTTGGACGGAGCGGCCCCCGGCGCTGGTCCTTCATGTGCCCGGCTGTCTTCACGCGTGGCCATAGGTGCGTAGCATAACGGTCCCGAACCGGCATGGTCCACCGACAACGGCGGCGCACCGCCCGGGACGTCCCCCGCCCAAAACCGCTCCCCAGCCGCGCCGGCCCCTTGGGCGCCCGTCGCCGGGTCGATACACTACGACTCCGGACGCGGACGCGGGCGGGCGTGGGCCCCGCGGCGGACGTGGGCCCGATACGCGGCGGGCAGGCAAGCGGGGCAGGAGTGCGGACGCTTTGGCGGACACCGCCGTCCAACGGTTCTATCGCTTTCACGCGCACGTGTACGACGGCACGCGCTGGATGATCCTGCACGGGCGGCGGCGGGCGGCGGCGGCGCTGAACCTGCGGCCGGACAGCCGCGTGCTGGAAATCGGCTGCGGCACGGGGCTAAACTTCCCCTGCCTGCTCGAATACCTCGACCCGGTCGCCGGGCGGCTGGTGGGGCTGGATTTCTCGGCCGACATGCTCGGGCAGGCGCAGAAGCGCGTCGCGGCCCACGGCTGGACGAACGTCCGCCTCGTGCAGGGCGACGCGACGGCCATGCAGCTCGGGCAGACGTTCGACGCCGCGTTCTTCGGCTACAGCCTCACGATGATCCCCGACTGGGTGGCGGCGGTCGAGCGCGCGATCGAGCACCTCGTGCCCGGCGGGACGCTCGTCGTGCTGGATTTCAGCCGGTTTCACGGTTGGGGGCCGCTCGCGCCGGCGATGCGCACCTGGTTGCGGCTGAATCACGTCGAGACCTTGCGGCCGTACGAGGACGTCCTGCGTCAGCGGCTCAGAGGGTTGGAGGTGCGCTACTGGCTGGGGGGCTACAACTTCACCGCCGTGGGGCGGAAAGGCGCGTGACCATGCCGGTGGTTGTGGACCTGCCCATGACGGAGAGCCGGGGGCTGTTGGAGCGGCTGGTCTTCCACGGCATCGTGTTCAACATGTCGTGGGAAGACCCGGAGATGGACCGGCAGGCGTTCAACCTGACGCCGGCGGACACGGTCGTCTCGATCAGCTCCGCGGGCTGCAATCCGCTGAACTTCCTGTGCCAGAGCCCCAGGAAGCTGATCTGCATCGATGGCAACGCGGCGCAGAACGCGATACTGGAGCTGAAGCTGGCCGCGATCCGGGCCCTGGACCACGCGGCGTTCTTCGACATCTTCGCGGCGCGCCGGCCCGCGGTGATCACGCGCGTCTACCGTGGGCGGCTGCGGCCGCAGCTTTCGCCGCGCGCGCGGGAGTTCTGGGACGAGAACCTGTGGATGGCGGCACGGGGGCTGTACAACTTCGGGCGGATGGGGCTTTTTTGCCGGATTCTGCGGCCGTTCCTGGCGCTGCTCGGGCTCCAGAAGCAGCACCTCGAGGCGTTCTTCGAGCTGCGGACCCTGGCGGAGCAGGCGGTCTGGTATCGCCAGTACGCGGCCCCGAAGCTCTGGGGCCCGTGGTCGCGCCGGTTCGTGATGTTCCGCCCGCTGCTGTACCTGTGCGGCGTGCATCCGGAGCAGTACCGGCTGGTGAACGGCCGGCACGACATGTACGAGTATGTGAAGGAGCGGATCGAGTACGCGCTGACGCGGGTGCCGATCTACGACAACTATTTTCTGAGCCAGGCGGTGACCGGGCGGTTCCGCGGCAACCGCGTGCCGCCCTATCTGCTCGCGGAGAACTTCGACACCCTGCGGCGGAACCTCGACCGCGTGACGATCGTCAACGGCTGGCTCGGTCCGTATCTGGACACGTTGCCGCCCGCGTCGGTCAACAAGTTCAACCTGCTGGACATTTTCGACTGGATGACGCCGGCGATGTTCGAAGCGACGCTGCAGAGCGTGCTGCGGGCGGCGGCGCCCGGGGCGACGCTGATTTACCGCTCGGGCAGCTACGCGCTCGATCCCCCGGCGTCGATCCTGCCCCACGTGGAGCGGCACGACGAGCTGGCGCGCAAGCTGTTCGCGACGGATCGGTCGACGACGTACGGGAGCTTTTACATCCTGACCGTGCGGAGCCATCCGGACGCTCGACAGGCGGCGGCGGGCCTGGTGGCGCACGGTGCCCTCGGCGCAGAGGTGGTGGCCGCGCGCGAAGTGGGCGCATGGGCCTCCGGCGGCTGCTAGTGTAGTTCTTCACGCTGTTTGCATCTTATCCAAGACGGCCCGGGCACGGCGGACTTTCTCCAAAATCGCCTCGGCTTTGGCCGTCCAGACGAACGCGTGCGGGTCGGCGTTGTGCGCTGCGATGTACGCCGCGCTC
>CAIWOY010000312.1 GCA_903914415.1 uncultured Phycisphaerales bacterium
CAAGACCGACATGACCAGGCCGGGCATCAAGCGCACCGACGGCGACTTCGCGGTGAGCTGGGTGCACATGTACGGCCTGGGCCGGGTGTTCTTCTGCTCGCTGGGACACCGCGAGGACATCTTCTGGACCCCCGCGGTCCTGCAGCACGATCTGGCGGGCATCCAGTTCGCACTGGGCGATCTGCCGGCGGACGCGACACCGAGCACCCAGCTCCTGCCCGACGGCTCGGCCGACTTGTTCAACGGCCAGGACCTGACCGGCTGGGTCTGCAAGCCGGGGAGCTGGGCGGTCGAGGACGGCATCCTGACCCGCAAGGGCGGCGGGGACATCTGGAGCGAGCAGACCTTCGGCGACCTCGTGCTCGACCTGGAGTTCAAGATCGCGGAGAAGACCAACAGCGGGGTGTTCCTGCGCACGTCCAACATAGACAATTGCGTGCAGACCGGCATCGAGATGCAGGTGCTCGACACGTACGGCAAGGAGCCGGCGGACAAGCACGACTGCGGTGCGATCTACGACTGCCTCGCGCCCGCCAAGCAGGTCGTGAAGAAGCCCGGCGAGTGGAACCACGTCAGCATTACGTGCCGGGGGCCGAAGATCGACATCGAGATGAACGGCGAGAAGATCATCGACATGGACCTCGACCAGTGGACCACGGCCGGCGAAAACCCCGACGGCACGCCGAACAAGTTCAAGACCGCATACAAGGACATGCCCCGCGTGGGGCACATCGGGCTCCAGGAGCACGGCAGTCCGGTGTGGTTCCGCAACGTGAAGATCAAACGGCTGGCGGAGTGACGGCGTTGGCGCTAGGGCGGGTCGGCTGGCGCCGGCAGGAATTCGAACAACTGTAGCTCGCTGCCGTCCGGTCCGGCTTGCGTGTGGACGAGCCGCAGGTGGGCCGCGATTTCGGCGTCGGCGAGCAGGCGTTTCACCAATTCACGGTTGCCGCCGCGCTCCGAGTCTTTGCGGCCGGAGTCCGCCGGATCGACCTCGATGGCGAAATACCCCGGCCCGCCGCTCAGAAGCTGTGCCCGCAGCGACTGCACGTCGTGCGGGTCCTCGAACCACTGGTCCCAGCGCAGGTCGGCGTAGAACGCGATGCGGCGGGTGCTGCTGCCGCCCACCAGCCGCTTGGACGACAGGTTGGGGTCGTGTCCGGTCAGCCAGCGCGGCGCGTCGGCCAGGAAGCGGTCCTGGCGATTCGGCACGCGGGCCGCGTAGGCCGCCAGCGGCAGCACGCAGGCAGTCAGGACCAGAGCCGAGAGCCAGGTCTGACCGCGCTGGCGCAGCAGGTGCAGCACACGCCCCAGGAACAGGGCGGCCAGCGGCACGAGCAACATGACGATGACCAGCGTGTGACGAGGATCGAGGTAGCCGTAATGCGACAGCAGGATCAGCGTGAGGGCGAAGTGGCCGGCGGCGCAGGTCGACAGGCCGATGAGTTCCGGCCCCAGCAGCCGGCGGCGCAGGTTGACGAGCGGGAGCACGGCCAGAAGGACCACGATCACGCGCCCCGCGCGGAGCAGCTTGTAGAGAGCGAAGGGTACGACCTGGTGCCAGCGCAGGTCTACCGTGGTCAGGCGCGCTAACGCCGTGCCGGGTGGTGCATCACCGTCTTCATCCGCCACCGGCGCGCGATTGACGGCTACTGTGGTGCAGCTCTTCACCACGGCAGCGCCTTCGCGCGGCAGCCAGTCGCGCGGGTCTTTCTTGGCGGAAAGACGACCGACGGCCAACCAGTAAGGCAGAGCGCACACGACAAACCCCAGCAGGAGCAACGCCGCACGCCCGCTCAGCGGTCGCCACGCGGTCCGCTTCCGCTGCGTTGCGAGAACCGCCAGGCCGCCGATCACCGGCATGAGCCCCTCCGGGCGGGTCAGGAACGCCAGCCCGGCCAGCACGCCCACGCCGAGCGCCGTCGATGCGCTCTCCAGCTTCAATAGCAGGCACGCCGCGGCGAGGTAGAAGGCCAGGTGGACCTGGTCGGACATGACGTCGGCCGACAGCCAGACATTTTGATCCAGCACTGCCGCCAGGAGCATCGCCAGCAGGACGGTGCTGTGCTCGTGCACCGGGAGTTGGAGGCGTCGGATGAAACGTGCGGTGAGCAGACCGGTCAGGGCGATGACGGCCATCCCCGCCGTCCACGACACGATCTGCCCGCTGCGCTGCCAGGTCATGGGCGTGTCGGGTGCGCCGAGCCCGCCCGCGGCCCGCCGAACCGCCAGGATCAAGACCGGGAACAAGGGATGCTGGCGCGTCTCGGGCGTCCGCAGGTACGCCCACCCCTGCGCGTCGAGCGCGCGGGCGTACGCGCAGAAGACCACGCCGTCGCGTGAGATCACCGGCAGCGCCGCCGCCATGACTGCGCGCCACACGCCGGCGACGACAAGCAGGGCCAGGAGCACGCAACGAAACGACCGTGTGCTGGTGCGGCGGGACGGTGACACCGTCGTCCTCGTACCCGCGAACCCGGGTCAGCCGATCCCGGCACGCCGGGGCCGCAGCGCGGGTAGCGGGGCGAGCGATTATACGTCCGGCAGCGCTGCGGCGGGTCGGCGTCCGCCAAGGCAGGCCCATGCGGTCTGCTCATTCGCGTGCGGGACGCGGGGGCTCGGATTGCTTGACGACTCGCATCAATTCGACGACGTTGTGGACCCCCATCTTCTCCATCACACGCTTGCGGTGCGCCTCGACCGTCTTCACGGAGATGCCTAACGCGACGGCGATCTGCTTGTTCGCCCCGCCGGCGAGCACCTGGTCCATGACCTGGCGTTCGCGCGGCGTCAGCGCGCCGCGCCGGGCGGCCGCGGCGTTGCGTTCCTCCGCCGCGTGCCGCCGCTGCGCGTCCAACGTGAGGGCGTGGCGGATGCGTTCGAGCAGGAGCTGATCGGGGACCGGTTTCTCCAGAAAGTCCACGGCGCCATTCCGGACGGCGCGGATCGCCATCGGAACGTCCCCATGCCCCGTGATGATAATCACCGGCAGTGCGAAGCCCTCGGCTGCAAGCCGGCTGTGCAGATCGAGCCCATTCATCCCGCGCATGCGCACGTCGAGCACCAGACATCCCGGCCGTCCGGGGCCGCCGGCCGCCAGGAAGGCCTCCGCGGAGTTGTACGCCTCCACCGGGAAACCTTGCGCCTCCAGAAACTCCTGGAGCGCATCGCACAGGGCGTCGTCGTCATCGACCACGAAGACCTTCGGCTCAGCGTCCGGCATCGACCGCACCCTCGGCCATGGGCAGCACGAAACTGAAGACCGCACCTCCGGCGGGGCCGCCCTCGACCCATAGCTTACCGTCGTGCGCCTCGACGAGCGAGCGGCTGATGGAGAGCCCCAGCCCCGTGCCTCCGGGCTTCGTCGTGAAGAACGGATCGAACACCAGCGGCGCCGACTCGGGCGGAACTCCCGGTCCGCTATCGCAGACACTCACCTGCACCGTGTCGTCCGGGCCACGCGCGGTTCGAATCGTCAGTGCGCGCCGCTCCGCCGGCAGCGGTGCCAGCGCCTCGATCCCGTTCCGCACCAGGTTCAGGATCACTTGCTCGATCTGGACGGGATCGACGACCACGGCGGGCAACTCCTGGCCCAGGTCCAGCCGGAGGTCGACGTGGTGCGCACGAGCTTCGCCGGCGACGAAGCTCAGCGCCTCCCGCACGATCCCGTTCAGGTCGCTGCGCACCCGCTGCCGCTCGGCCTTGCGTACAAAAGCCTTGAGCTGGCGGATGAATACGCCGGCGCGCTCGGCCTGGGCCGCGATCTTCTCCAGCGTGCGCACGGCCTCCGCCGGGCCCCAGAAGCCGGAGGTCAGCCGCGTGATGCAGCCCTTGGCGAAGTAGAGAATCGCGGTCAGCGGCTGGGCCAGCTCGTGGGCGAGGCCGGAGGCCATCTCACCCACGGCGCTGACGCGCGCTACGTGGGCCAGTTGCTCGTGATGTTGCCGCGCCGCCTCCTCCGCCTGCTTGCGCTCGGTGATGTCGAGTGCGGCCGCGAGGCTGGCGGGCCGGCCCTCGTATTCGACGGTGGCGACCGACATGTCGAGCCAGCGCTCGCCACCATCTCGGCCCGCCACGCGAATCTCATAGCGCGGCGTTGCGGGTTGGCCCGCTTGCCGGGCCAGGCTCCGCTGTCGGACCACCTCCTGCTCGTCCGGATGGATGTGCGCCCACGGGCTCTGCGCAAGGAATTCGTCCAGCGTACAGCCCACCATCCGGGACGCCGATTCGTTCGCGTACCGCATTGAATCGCCCTGGGCGATCATGATGGCCGCGGGGACCGTCTCGGCCAGCGTGCGGAACATCTTCTCGCTGGCGCGCAGGGCGGCTTCCGCCCGTTTCCGCTCGGTCACATCAATGCCGACACCCCACGTGGCCCACCCGGGGATCGGGACTGCCCCGGAGATGTTGGACCAGGCAATGGTGCGCCGCGAACCGTCCTGGCACGTGAGTTCGAGCTCCATGTTATGGAAGTCGCCCTGCTCCTTGCGGATACTCGCGAGCACGATCTCGCGATAGGCGGCGTCGGGATAGAACATTCGCATCGCGCCCGAATTCCCGATGACCTCCGCCGCGGAGTACCCGGTCACCCGCTCGCACTCGCGGTTCCAGACGACGATACTCCCCTGGGCGTCGAACGCGTCGAGCAGGACCGGCATCTCCGTCAGGATGCGCTGCAACCGCTCCTCACTCTCGCGCAGCGTCTGCTCGGTTCGCTTCTGTTGGGTGATATCGTAGATCAGCGCGTAGAAGCCCCGGACGGCGCCGGCCTCGTCGCGATCCGGCACGTAGGTTGCGCTCAGCCACTCCGGCGACCCTGACTGGTCGCCCCGCCGCTCGTAGCGCACATGTTGGCCCGCGAGCGCTGCCGACAGATGCGGCTCAATGGCAGCGTGGAGCTCGTCTCCGAGCACGGCGCGCACGGGCCGGCCGAGCATCTGCTCCCGCGAAAGGCCGCGCCACTTCATGAAGCGCTCGTTGACAAAACGGTAGCGACGCTCCGCATCGACGTACACAATCATGGCCGGCACGTTGTCCGTAATCAGCCGCAGTTGGTTCTCGTTCTCCCGCAGCACCTCCTCGGCGCGGCGCCGCTCCGTGATGTCGATGGCGGTCGCGGACATGCACGCCGGCCGCCCGTGCTCGTCGGCGATCAGCGTGACGTTCATGAGCGTCGGGAAGACCCGGCCGCTACGGTGGGCGTGCCAGACCTCCTCCCCCAGCACGCGGCCCTCATGCCGGAGTCGCGCCAGCAACTCAGCGACACGCGGCATCTGCTCCGCGTTGTGAAAGACGGACACGTGCCGCCCCAACAGCTCGTCCGGCTTGTACCCGTGCATCTGGGCGAAGGCGTCATTTACGTACGTCACGTGCTCGGTCAGATCGATCAGCGCCGCCCCGTAGGCGGCCTGGTCGGAGATGGCCTGGAAGATCCGCAGCTTTTCCTCGGTCTGCCGCTGCGCCGTCACGTCTTCCGCGATGCCCGCGACGCGATAGACCTCTCCCGCGGCGTTGCGGATCGGAAAGCCGCGGTTGCGGATGCGCCGCACCGTGCCGTCGGGCCGGAGGATGCGGTACTCGCAATCGGTCGCCAGCCCGCGGCTCTGCTGTTCCATGCTCGCCCACGTGGCGGCCCGATCCTCCGGATGGATACTATTCAGCCACGCCTCCGGATCGCGATAAACGTCCTCGCGTGAACGTCCCCAGACCGCCTCGAACGCCGGACTGACGTACAGCGCGTTCCGATTCTTCGGCTCCGACAGCCAGAAGATTTCCCGGATGTTCTCGGCGAGTTGACGGAAACGCTCCTCGCTCTCGCGCAGCGCTTGCTCCATCCGCCGGTGCTCGGCGAGCTCCGCTTGCAGACGCTCGTTCAGCCGCGCAAGGTCCGCCGTCCGCTGCGCGACCAGCTCCTCGAGCTGTTCGCGGTGCCGGCGGAGCTCGGCCTCGCTGGCCCGCAGCCGCTCCTCGGCCTGCCGTTGGACGGTGACGTCCCGAAACGTCCCGACGGCGGCGACGGGCTCGCCATCGTCGTTCCGGATCAACACGCGCGCCCCGCTGAACCAGCGGTACTCCCCTTGGCGGTGCCGGAACCGAAACGCGAACGGCCGCTGCCAGTGGTCCTCGGCCGGCGCGACCTCCACATCCCGCCGTGGCGTCGGGACGTGCGGCTGGTCCTCGGGATGGACCTGCCGGAATACGCCGGCGGGTCCCATGGTGCGCAGCTCGTCGGCGGTGAAGCCGGTAAGCTGGCCGCACGACGGACCGACGTACTCGAAGGAGCCGTCGTCCAGCCGGATCCGACACAGGAACACCTGTGCGCAGTCGGCAATCTCGCGGAAGCGGCGCTGCGCAGCGCACTGCGTCTGCAACTCTTCTTCGCACGCGGCCCCATAGGCCCCCAGGCACTGGCCGAGCACCGGACTCACGACCTGCACCAGTTCGGGCGTCGAGCCCCCGCGCTGGCAAAGCAGGGCCGCCAACGCCGACGTGTGCGCGGCGGCAATTTCGCCCAACGCCGTCCCCTGCTGCCGCCGCGTGCGCCCGAGATCGGCGGCTTGGCGGAGCAGCTCGGGCGCTGGGCGCTCCGCGTATTCGGTCAGCAGTTCGGCATACTGGCGGGCCCATGAGTCCGGGGCGATGTTGACTTGCGCAGGCATAGCGTGGTTCCCTTCGCAAGGAGCTGTACTCCATTGACGATACCCTGCCGCCGCCGGCCCGCCAAGGAAAACTCGCCCGGTCGTGCACGGTGTGCTTCGGGCTCACGCCGGGGTCTGCCGGCGTCACGCGACCGCGACGGACGGCCGTAGGAGCGACGTTAGCCAGCCGCGCAGCGCCTCGTCGTCGCCCGCCAGGGTCCCGAACTGTCCGATCGAGCGCTGAATCGCGCTGCGCCCGATTTTCGCCCGCGCGGGCTCGCGCTCGGCGCAAGTCAGCGTCAGCGCTCCCCAGGCGATCGGCAGCCCACAAAACGAGCGCAGCTCGCGGGCACTGGCGGGAAGACCCAGCACGTAATCGATGCCCTGTTGCAGGCATTGCCGCGCCGTACCCAGCGTCGCCTGGTAGATCGCCGCGTGCGACAGCCCCCCTTTCGCGGCGCGCGGCAGGTAGCGCCGCCCCTGTGCCGCGTCCCGCGGCGTGTCCTTGAGTATGTTGACGAGCTGTAGGCCGATGCCCAGCTCCATCGCCCGCGGGCGCAGTTGCAGCAGCGCTGGACGTCCCAGGTGCCGCGCCATCATGGCGCACAGCATGTCGCCGACCACGCCCGCGACGTAATAGCAGTATTCGCGTAGCTCGGTCGCGTCACAAACCGCGGGATACGGCAGGCCGCGCGCTGCGCTGCGTGCCAGCAGCGTGCGCACGCCCGCGCTCATGGCGCGGGCGCAGGAAGACGCCGCCTCGCGGTCGCCGGGCTCGAACGCCGCGACCCGGGCGAAGACCTCCGGCGCCGCACGCAGCAGCGCGCGCTCGGCTTCCAGTTCACCGATGGGGCGCGCCAACGCCTCTATGGCCGCCGCGTCCCCGGCCAGCGCAGCGTCGAGCTGCTGGAAGCAACACACCCGCTCGTCGGTCGAAAGCTGCGGGGCATCCTCAAGCGTGTCCACGATGCGCATGAGGAGGTAGGCGGTCCCCACCGTGTCGTCCAGCGGCGGCGGCAGCAGTGGCACGAGCAGCGCGTACGTGCGCGACACGCCCTGTAAGTGCTGGTCTACAAACGGGTCCATCTCTGGCCGCCATTCTAACGCCAGACCAGGCGTGGGGGCCTTTTCCGTGTCGCCGGTCGTTGGCCGTCAGGCTACCATTCACCGCTGGCAGGGGTGTGACAAGGTAGTGCGAAGTTCAACTTCGCACTACCGGGAAGGTCGCGCGTGCCGTTTTTGGAAGAGCCCAAGCTCGTCGAACCGCTGCGCTGCTCCGCCGTCTTGACGCACCATTGGCTGGTCCGGCGTCGCGGCGGGGAGAAGGTGCTGGAAGCCCTCGGCGAACTGCTGCCGGACTGCCCGATTTACACGCTGGTGCACGACGCGGACGGGCTGAGGGACTCGCCGCTGGCCCGCCGGCGCATCCACGCTTCGCTTCTGCAATACCTGCCCGGGGCGCGCCGGCATTATCCCAAGCTGCTGCCGTTACTGCCCTTCGCGGCGCTAGCCATACGCCTGCCCCCCGTCGACCTCGTCGTGTGTTCCGATGCGGCGGTGGCAAAGGTGATGCGGGTCCACGCGCGCAGCCGGGTGGTCTGTTATTGCCACTCGCCGATGCGCTACGCGTTCGACCCTGAAATCGCCGCGGCGTATCGCCAGACGCTGCCCGCTGCGCTACGGCCAGCGTGGGGGTTGACCACGGCGCTGGTACGTCACATGGACCGCCGGGCCGCCCGGCGGGTGGACCTGTTCATCGCCAATTCCCGACACGTGGCCGAACGCATCCGGCGCTGGTACGGCGCCGACGCCATCGTCATCTACCCGCCGGTCGACGTACCGCCGCAGCCGGCGACCGGACCGCGCGAGGACTTTTATCTCTGTGTCGGCCACCACGTGCCTTACAAGCGACTTGACCTGGCGATCGACGCCTGCCGTACGCTGGGCCGCCGGCTGGTCGTCATCGGCGACGGGCCCGCGACGCGACACGTCGATCCGCGCCGGGACCGTCACGTCGAACTGCTCGGCTGGCAGCCGGAGGCCATCGTGCAAGATCATTTCCGCCGGGCGGCCGCCGTGCTGTTCCCCGGCGAAGAGGACTTCGGTTTGGTGCCGGTCGAGGCGATGGGACACGGGTGTCCGGTCATCGCGTACGGCGTGGGCGGGGCAGCGGAAACGGTCGTCCACGGCGAAACGGGCGTCCTCTTTCACCAGCCGACGGTTGCCGCGCTCGTCGAAGCGATGCAGTCGCGGCAGATACGCACGTTCGACCCGCAAGTTCTCCATCAGCGGGCCCGCGGCTTCGGCCGCGAGCGCTTTTTGCGGGAGATGCACGCGGCATTGGCGTCCGTGTTGCGTCCCTGACCGGCGGCCTTGCCGCTGGCGCACGCGACCCCCGCCCGACCCAGTGCGGAGTCTGCTTCGCGGAACCCCATCAACCATCATCGCAAAACCACGGACAGCGCAACGCCGGTCCGGTCAAACATAACATCCAGGCCGGTCTCGCCGTCCGCGTTGGGGGATAAGTTGGCCAGGACCAGTTGCAGAACCGCACGACCCGCAGTAGTCTCCCATTTGCGCGGTTCTGTGACGTGGAGGACGAGCATGGCCAAGCGCAAGAATTTCAAGTGTCCGAAATGCGATCGCACGTTCGGGATGGCACCGCATCTGGGCCGCCACATGGCCACGATGCACGGGAACAGGCTCAAACGCGGCAGAGCGGCCCCCGCGGCCCAGACACGGTCGCACGCTGCGGCGCGCGGCCCAGCGGGTCTGCTCGGCGACGTCCGCACCTGGCGCGCTGAGCTCGCGGCCCGGCAGGCCGAACTCGCAAACCAAGTGGCTGCCCTGGATCAGCTTCTGGCGGTTCTGGACGGCGTTGCGCCCAAGGCGGCGACCACGCCCGGACCCCGAGGCCGAAGTCGGGGGCGGGTGCGGCAAGGACCGCTCAAGTCCTTCGTCGTGCGCGTGCTGCGTGCAGCGCGTAGACCGATGCGCAGAATCGAGATCGCCGACGCCGTACTCAAAGCCGGCTACAAGAGCCGCGACAAGACGTTCGCAAAAAGCGTCGGCGTCGCTCTGCGGACCGTGCCCGGCGTAAAGAAGCTCGGGCGCGGCGTGTACCAAGCGACGTAGGCGGCCGGACCGCCGGTTTCCGCTTGCGGTCGGGCAAACGGTTCTCGCAAAACAGTTGGCGAAGATCCCGTGCATCGGGAATCCCGCCTTGGACGTCGATGGACTCCTCGTGCAAGCGCCGATCGGTGGGGAGCCTGCCGACACGGTTCGCTGCCGAGGCGCGCGGCCGCGCCACGCGGCCTTTTGCGACTTTCACGCCCTCTACGCTTTCCGCGAACCTGCCCGGCGTAGAGTGGACGGCACACCCTGCGGGCACCCGACACGCGCAGCAAACCTGCGGAATTGCCGGTCAAACGTTGCAGGTCTTGCTTTTCATGCCGCCGCTTGGTAGCGTGGCTGTTGGTTGATGCAACGGCAGGCGTCGTGTCGACCGCGAGGGTGTTGGCGACAACCGAACACGTGCAACTGGGGCTGTTGACATGAACTGCCCGAATTGTGGGGCAGCGATCGTGGCCGGGTCCAGCACCTGCCGCAAATGCGGCGGTGCAGTAGAGCAGCCGGCGACGGCCGTCAGCTCTCAACCTGCCGCCGCACCGCCGGTGCAAGTTGTGATCCAGGTGCCCGGCGCTGGAGTGCTAGTACCCGAACCGGTTGGCGTTCCCGTCAAGTCGAGGATCGCCGCCGGCGTGCTCGGAATTCTCCTGGGCTTTCTCGGCATTCATCGTTTTTACCTGGGCTACACCGGCATCGGGCTCGTGCAGCTCCTAATTACGGTATGCACTTGCGGATACGGCGGCATCGCCACGGGGATCTGGGGCTTGATCGAGGGCATTCTCATCCTCACCGGCACGATCGACCGCGACGCTCAGGGTCGCCTGCTGAGAGGCTGAACCCGATGGCGGCCGTCCGTTGGATGCGATGGATGGGTTCGGACGAGGGTACGACAACATGCGGCGTTCAGGGCTGACGACCGGCCTGTGGATCGCAGGTCTGTACGCGGGCGCGGCCGCACTGACGGCGGCTGCTTTCTTCACGTTCATCATCCCCGAGTACCGCGGCACAAGCTTTTACCACGTTTTGAGCAGCAGCCTCGTCGCTGAACTCCTGTTCGCCGCGTACCTGTGTCATTTGCTGATCACGCGACCGGTGCCCGGCGGGCCGAGCCAGGCGGTGCGCGTGCGAATCATGGTGCTCGCGACGGTCGGCTTGCTGGCGATCCTGGCGAGCGGCGCGGCTGCGGTCGCGCCTGCGTGGGCCGATACGTTCTTCAGCGACAAGATTCTTCTGTGGCAGGCCATCTTCGTTCTGCTGCTGTTTGCCGGCGCGTATCTCCTCGGCCGCCAGGACATCGCCATCCAGGAGGATGAAGCTGAGCCGCAGCGTCAGCGCGTGCAGATTCAGTCCTACGCCATGGGCATCGATCCCCTCCTGACCGCCGTGCGCACCCTGGCCGGCCGGCGGCCGGCCGCCGCCGTCGAGCTCGAGAAGCTGGCCAAGCGGCTGGACACGCTCAAGACCAAACTTCTGGCCAACTCGCCGCCCACGGCGCGCGATGCGGATCGCGTCGCGCCTCCCACCAAGACCGAGTGGCTGGTGGAGCGCCTGCGGGACGTGCACGAGCACGTGCACCGGCTGACGGAGACCGGCGACGCTCAGTTCCCCGACCAGCTCAGCAAGACGCACGAGGTCGTCGACGCCG
Source organism: uncultured Phycisphaerales bacterium (assembly GCA_903914415.1). GTDB lineage: Bacteria > Planctomycetota > Phycisphaerae > UBA1845 > Fen-1342 > Fen-1342. The sequence goes on from CAIWOY010000312.1 coordinate 11,413, forward strand.
CCGTCGCGGCGCTGCGGCACCGCGAGCGAGCACTCTCCTTCTGAAGCGCGTGAACTATGCCTTGGAAAGTCATCCAGTTTCAAGACCCCACCGGCGAGATCATTGTGGCCCGCGTCCCACCCGACGGGACCGCCGAGCTCGTGTCGGGCACGCAACTGATCGTGCAGGAAGGGCAGATCGCGGCGCTCTTTCACGACGGCCAGCCCACCGACGAGTTTCGCGCCGGGCGCTACGGCCTTTCGACGCAGAACCTGCCCGTGTTGGGCAAGTTGCTGAAGTTGGCGACCCTCGGCGCATCGCCGTTCCGGTCATACGTGTACTTCATCGCCCTCAAGACGTTCACGAACCTCGGCTGGGGCACGCCGACGCCGATCCTCTTCCGCGACACCGAGTTCCGCATGGTGAACCTGCGGGCACACGGATCGTTTGCGATCCGCGTCGGCGATCCGCGGAGCTTCCTGCACACGATTGTCGGCACGCAGGGCATCGAGACCACGCACGCCGTCGAGGACTACCTCCGCAAGATCATCGTGTCGCGCTTCGCTCAGCTCCTGCCCGGCGTGCTCAGCACGGTGCTCGACATCGCGCAGCACTATGAGAAGATCGCCACCCAGCTCAAGCAGGCCATCCGCACCGACTTCGAGCAGTACGGCGTCGAGCTCGTCGATCTGCTCGTCGAGGCCATCACGCTACCGCCGGAGGTTCAGGAGGCGATCAACCGCGCGGCCGGGACGCGGGCGGTGGCGCCGACCGAGGCGGAGCACTACGAGCGGATCGCCCGTTCCGACGCGCTGCGCGATGCATCCAAGCAGCCGGGCGGGGCGGCGGCCGGCGGACTGACGGCCGGCCTGGGCCTGGGCGCCGGCATGAACATCGCCCGCGACATGCTGGGCCAGCCGGCCGCCGGTCCGGCGGCGCCCGGCCCGCCGCGGCCGACCCTGGAGCAGGTTAAGGCCAAGCTGAAGGAATTGAAGCAACTGGTCGACGAGGGCCTGATCACCCAAGAGGATTTTGAGGGGCAGAAGAAGCGGCTGCTGGATGAGTTCTGAGAGGGCTTTCGGCGTACGCCTGCGCGGGCAGGGACCACCATGAGTGCAGAAGTAGTGACAGCAGGGTTTGCAGGCCGGCACGCAGCGCACCGGGCCGGACGTGTCTGTGCGGTTGTCCTCGCTTCTCTGCTGACCCACTCCGCACGTAGCGCAGACATCGTTGAGACCGATCACTTCCGCGTCATTTATGGTCCGATGCAGGGGACGCACGAATATGCCACGGAGGCTGGCTCGCATCTGGAGCACGCATATGAGCTCTATCATCAAACGCTTGCATTACACCAGATTCCCGCGTCCGGCGACGGAAGCCGTTTCCATGCCCACATCATGACTGACTTGTTCATCCCGGAGGGCAAACTGGAACACCCGGTCGGCTCCGGTCCGTCCGATACGTATATCGAGGTCCGTGGCAACCTGAGCACGGGCGTGGCCAAGCGGCTCGCTCAGAACTTGTTCCACGAGTACTTCCACGCCGTTACCAACTGCTATCTTCCGTATGCGGGTACCTTCGGCTTGGACAGCAACGCGAAGGCCGAGCTGTGGTGCATTGAGGGTACAAGCCGGTTCATGCAGTATTGGGGCGTCAGCCAGTTCGCGGCCGGCGGCAAGGCCGGCGACATTCATCTGGACATAGACATCAACCTGTCGCTGACTGACTTCGATCCCGGCTGGTTTTGGGGAGCTGTGTACCATTCCGAAGAAGGCTGGCTTAGCGACAAGACCCACCGTTCGCTGCGAAACTACAACAATGGCTACTCGGCTTTCCTGTACTGGTATTTCCTCGCGCTTGCCCCGCGGGGGTCCCCCGGCGAGGACGGCGCGCTCCACACAGACATCGGCGTCGTCCGCCGGTTCTGGGAGGCAATGGCCCAATTCAGCCAGTGGAGCAGCGATCACGGGCAGCAGACGCGACAAGCTATGGATGCCGCGTTGGCCGGTGCGCCGTCCGCCTTTGCGGGTTTCGACGCGGCCTTTACCGAGTTCTCTCGAAGCCTCGCCTTTCCGGACCAGTACTTTGGTCCATGCCGCGTCACGAGCTTGCTCAAGGGCATGGCGCCGATCTTCATTCATGACGTGCCGGTCCAGGAAGGCACAACCACCGTGTCGGGTGACGACGCGTCGGTCGAGGAAATGGGCGCCCGGTATTTCAAGCTGACGAATGCGCCGCGGGAGGGGTCGATCACCCTGACGTTCGAATCCGGGAAGAACGCCGGGTACATTGCCTCCATTTACCCGGCCGGCAAGTTCACATCTAACCCCATCATTTCGGGCGACGGCAGCGTCAGCTGCGAGCTCTCGGCCGATGAAGCCAATGAAACGCTCATCGTCTTGTCCCGGCTCCCCGGTTCCTCGGGAACGGCGCCGGCGTTGCTGAAGATCGAAACGCAGAGGAAACCGTCGAGCCAGGGCTTCCTCGATCTGGTCTTCTGCATCGACACCACCGGCTCGATGACCGACGACATCCAGGCGGTAAAAGACGCGTCCAGCGGGTTGCTGGACGAGCTTTCGGCCTATGCCACCGAGAAGAACATCAGCCTGCAAGTCGGCCTGGTCACCTATCAGGACCATACCGACGCGCAGCGCTACGCCGGGAAGCCGCAGGCCGCGTGGCTCCGCACCTGGCCGTTGACTGCCGACGCCACCACGATCCGCAACAACATCCTCGCCATCGACATCAGTGACCCTTCCGTCGGCGGTGACCCCGAAGAGGACGCCTATGCCGCCTATATGTGCGCCATGGACGCCCGCACGGATTGGCAGGGCAGCCAAGTGCACATGGGTTGGCGCCCCGGGGCGGCGAAGATCCTAATTCCCATGTGCGATGCTCCCGCTCACGACCCGGACTTCGAAGGGCGGACCCTCGACGTGGTTTCGGCTCGCGCCGCCCAGCTTGACCCCGTCCACATCTACCCGCTCTTGTTGCCGAAACAAGGATCGTCCTTCGCCGACCCCGCCGTCACCGCCATGCAGAGGGCCGCCAATGCTACTGGCGGCGTACTGACTCGCGTTAACAGCGCCAAGGAATTGCCCGCCGCCATGGTAGCCACGATCAAGCTCGCCGTTCGGCGCCACAAGGAGGAAGTCTGGCGCAAGTCGCATCCGCCGTATGGCCTGCACGCGGCCGTTGCCGCCGTCGGCGGACTGTTGCTGATCGCCCTGGTGTCGGCGGTGCTCAGCCGGCGGCGCCGGGCGGCGACCGTCCGGCCAGCGGCCGCTACGTCGCGCCCGACGCCCGATCCGCTGCTGACCGGGGACCCTACGATTCACGGCCCGCCTGCGGGGCACAGCTAGCACTGGAGGCTGCGGCGACCGCGGAGACGAAGCGCGGCAGATTTGGAAAGACGCCCGTTTCGGACTACACCAGTTCAAGAGGAAGGAGACGCCGAGGATGATCCCTGTTACCTGCTCCAAGTGTCTGTCGCGGTTCAACGCACCCGACGGTAGCGCCGGCAAAGCCAGCAAATGCCCGAACTGCGGGACGCCGATTGCCATTCCCGCACCGCAAACGGCCGTCGCCACCGCCACCGCTCCAGGCGCCGGGCCGCAGCCGCAGGCCGCCGCCGCGCCGGCCACAGTAACCGTGGTCGTCAACGCCCCCGCAGTGCCCCACAAGCCGTGCAGCCTGGTGGTCGTCTTCATCCTCTGGTTCTTCCTCAATGGTCTCCAGTATTTCTACCTCGGCCAGATGGGCAAGGGCGCGATCCTGGCGGTCATCGACGCGATTCTCGGCCTGATCACGATGTTCACGTGCGGGATGGCTCTGGTTGTCCTGGTCTGGTTCTGGCTGCCCTGGAAGATCTTGTGGCTCATCGACACGCTCATCGTCACGGCCCAAACGAAGAGGGGACCGATTTCGGCCTGGCGCTGCTTTCACTGACGCGCCGCGGGGTTGCCTGGGTGACACGCTGGCGACACGTACCGAGGTGGCGCCTGCCTGAAATCCCGATCCCCCGGGGCGCGAATCGACTCTTGCACGGGGCCTTGGCCATCGCCCTGGCTTCTGTGTTGGCGCTGAGCGCGCTGCTCGCCCCCAGCCCGACTGGCCGCGGTACCCATCGCCAGCTCGGCTTGCCGGACTGCCTTGTCGCCAAGATCCTCGGGCGCGAGCGCTGCCCGTCCTGCGGCCTGACCACCGCGTTTTGCCACCTGATGCGTGGTCAGGTGCGGCTTGCCCGTCAGTGCCACCCGGCGGCGCTGTACGTGCTCCTGATGTGCGTGGCGATCATACTCTACTGCGTCATGATTGCAATCAGCGGCCGGCAGTGGTTGGCGTACGAGCTGCCGGCGGTCGCTGGCTTATCGCTGGTGCTCCTGGGTGTGTGGATCGCCGCCTTGTGACGCCACGCCGGAGCAGTTCAAGCGCTATATCACTCTCCTGCCTCCGCTCGTGTAGTGCCTCATATTTATTCAAACGTATAGCCACTTCCCGTGTCTGATCTTTTGTAGGAGGATCAGGCACGTACGAAGAGCGATTCCGATCGTGTTGACCGACGAAGAACGTGACAGGCTGACGACCTGGGCGCGCAGCCGCACCGCGCCGGCGCGGCTCGTCACGCGGGCCCGGATCGTGCTGGCGGCGACCGGCGGGGCCGAGAATCAGGACATCGC
>CAIWOY010000313.1 GCA_903914415.1 uncultured Phycisphaerales bacterium
GCACCGCGAGCGGCTGGAGAAGTACCTCTCCGCGCCGTCGCGGACCGGCGTCCTGGTCCTGACCTGCCGCAGCTTCCCGAAGACGACGCGGCTTTACAAGGCCGCGGTCGCCGCCGGCGGGCAAGTTCGCGAGTGCAGTCGGCTTTTCGGCCGCGCCTTACTGGACTACGCCGTCGGCGCAGCCCGCGCCCAGGGCAAGCAACTGGAGCCGGACGCCGCCGCCCGCCTCGTTGACCTCGTCGGCCAGGACACGGGGATGCTCAGCGGCGAGGTCGAGAAGCTGTGCCTTTACGTTGGCGATCGCCCGGCCGTCACCGAGCGCGACGTAAGCGACCTGGTGGGTCAGACTCGCGAGGAGAAGATCTTCGCGGTAGCCGATGCCGCTGCCGCCGGGCGCTTGACCGACGCCCTCCGCCTTTGGGATCAGGTCCTCGAGACCGATCCGGAAGCGGCCTACCGCGCGGTCGGCGGCCTGGCCTTCGTCGCGCGCCGCTGGCTTGCGGCGCAGCGCCTATCTGCTGATGGCGAAATCGCTTACGACATCGCTCCCAAAGTCATGATGTGGGGCCGCCAACGCGAATTACAGACCATCTTGCAGCGCCTACCGGCCCGCCGCGGCCGCCGGGTGCTGGCCGCAATCGCCGAGCTCGACTCACAAGCCAAGTCCGGTGCCCGGTCGATAGAGAGGGGTGTCGAGCTGTTGCTCGCCCGGCTGGCTGCACCGGCCAACTGAACGACATTCCAAACGGAGCTGCGCATGGATGCGAGAAACACTCCGCGCTGGGGGTTATTGTTGCTTCCGTTCCTCGCGCTCGGTTGCGAAGGGATTGCCTGGCCGCCGCCTGCCGCTCATCAGGACACGGCGCCCGCGCAAGCCCAGGAACCACCGCAAGTTGTCGACGGCGCCGCGACCCCCTCCGACGCCGACGGATCAACAGGAATCGACGGCGCGATTGCCAAGTACATCAAACGCATGGAGGGCGCCATCGGGCACGGCGGGCGGCGTCCCGCTGCCCCGCCGCCGGGGGCTGACGGCGCCCGGTATGTCGCCGACCTGGAATTCCCGCCGGCCAGTCAGCCATCGGTGCCGGGACCGGCTCACGACGAGCCCCAGCCGGCCCCCCCCAAGGCCGCGCCGTCGGCCGAAGCGCCGACGGATGCTCCGGCGACCCCGTCCGCCCCCCTGACGCCGCCGGTTCTCACCGACGTCGCTATCCACGCCGCCCCGGGCTTCGAGGTAACTCGCCCCGAACCCGGCGCCGCTGAGATCAACACCGCTCTGCGCGCGCGGTCGGCCCCCACCTCGCTACGCGAGTTCCTCGACCAGGTGCCGCCGCCCGAACAGGCTTCGTTCCGCGAGCAGCTCGACCTGTGCGTGCTGCGCGTGATCGCCGGCCAGTACGAGCAAGCCCGCGCGCCGCTCTCGCTCGTGACGGCCGAGCAGCAGGAGCTCGCGTCGCGCTTCGTCGAAGCCCTCATCGCGATCCGTGAGGGGCACATGGGCGACCTGTCCGCCGCGGCCAGCGCCGCCGCCCAGGAACTGGCGAAGCTCCAGGAGTCGCTCCGCCGCCTCAGCGATCTGAACGTCCCCGTCCTGAAAATCTGCAGTGCGGTCCGCAGCTACGGCCAGTACGACGTCATCGACCCGCCTCGCTTCGTCGCCGGCGGCGGCGAGTTCGTGCTGTACTGCGAGCTCCGCGACTTCGTCAGCGAAAAACGCGCCGACGACTATTACTACACCAAGTTCGATCTCACGACAACGCTGCTCACCCGCTCCGGAGACAGCGTGCTCGAGGTCAAGGACACCGACATCACCGACCGCTGCCGCAACCTCCGCCACGACTGCTTCATCCCGCGCCTCGTCCGGCTGCCCGCGACACTTTCCCCCGGCCCGTACGTGGCGAAAATCACCGTAGTCGATAAACTCGGGCAGAAAGTGGCCGAGAGCTGCGCGCCGTTCCAGATCGTCGCGCGCCCGTAGACGCCGTAATCTGCTGGCGCGGTACGCGCGGGTCGGCTTGGGCCGCGTGCTTCCGCCAGGAGATTCGGCCGGTGAACGTCCCCCGCTTTATCCGCCGTCTGTTCCGCGCTCCATACGACGGCCTGCAACACCTCGCTGTCGTCGCGGAGGGCGTCTTGTATCGCTGCGGGCAGCCCACGCCGGCGCAGCTCGGTGACTTGATCGACCGCTTCCGCCTGCGGTCGGTCGTGAGTCTGCGCGGCACGCGCGGCGCGGCCGACCCGGACGCGTGGGAAGCGGCGGAGCGCGCCGTGTGCCAGTCGCGCGGCGTGGAATTCGTCGCGATCCCGTGCAATCACAAGCACCCGCCCACGGCCGAGCAAGTCGAGCAGTTCCTGGACCTGTGCCGCCATCCGCAGCGCCGCCCCGTGCTCGTCCACTGCCGCCTCGGCCAGCAGCGGACGCTGCTGTTCTGCGCGCTGTACCGCGTGCGTGTGGACGGGCTCCCGGCGGAGCGCGCCGAGGCCGAGATGGACGCCCTGGGGTTTGCCGCGCACAAGCGCCGCCATCGCCGGCTACTGGCGGCCTTCCGCGCGTACGCGGCCGGGCCGCCCGGCCCGCTTTCCACTTGCAGATCGTGACTTCGTATGTATACTAGAATAGATAGAATAGGCGCCGGCGCCCGGCTTATTGAGGTTCTAAATAGTTGTATATCCAATATATCTGCATTGCACGGTGGCCGTGTGGCCCTCCGCCGCAACCGCGTTTCACGTGAAACGCTCTAACTCGGGCTCTCGCTGGTTGACATGTGCGCCCGCCACAGCCTACCCTGCGTCTCGCACAAGGAGATCGTCAATGACCAAGCACCCCAATCGCCTCGGCCGTGGCCTGGACGCCATCATTTCCCCTGCCGCAACCTCGACGCCCTTTCGCGCCCCCGCCAAGCCGCACCCTGTCACCGAAGAGGCCGAGCAACGCGTGCAGAACATTCCGGTCGGCCAGATAGCCCCCAACCCGCGCCAGCCGCGGACGAGCTTCACCGAATCCTCCATAAACGAGCTCGCTGAATCCATCCGCCGGAAAGGCGTTCTGCAGCCGGTAATCCTGCGTGCGCTCGGCGACAATCAGTACCAACTAGTCGCCGGAGAACGCCGCCTCCGGGCCGCCAAGCTCGCCGGCCTCCAGACCGTACCGGCCATCGTTCGCGACTTCACGGACGCCGAGGCACTCGAGGTCGCCCTCATCGAAAACCTCCAGCGCGAGGACCTGGCCCCGCTCGAACGCGCCGCGGCCTACCAGCAATACATGGACACGTTCGGCGGAACCATCGAGGATCTGGCGCAGCGTCTGGCGGAGTCGCGGGCGAGTATTTCCAATTACTTGCGATTGCTGAAGTTACGCCCGGAAATCTGCTTCATGCTCGGAACCGGCGAGCTCGCGATGGGGCAAGCGCGCGCCGTCGCAGCCATCGAAGACCCCGAGCGGCAGCTCGCCATCGCCAAACTCGCCGCCCGCAGAAACCTGTCCGTGCGACAGGTCGAAGTGCTCGCGCGCACGCCAGTAGAAGCAGGCACAAAACCTGCTCACGCCGTACCAAGTGCCGAGCACGTCGCCGCCGAGCGGCATAGCGCCGAGGTCGAACAGTCCCTTAGCCGCGGCATCGGTCTGCGCGTGCGGCTCTACCCGGGGCGACGAAAGAACGCCGGACGAATAGTGATTGCGTACGATTCGTTAGAGGAGTTTGACCTCATCGCCAAGCGCCTCGGCGGAAGCACCAGCCTGGAGTAGTCGAGGAGCGGACATGCGGGCCGTCCGATCGCCAGCGTTTGCCGGCCAGCTCTACCCCGCGGGCGGCGACATCTGTCGCCGGATGATCGCACAGCTCCTTCCACCCGGGCCGCCGCCAGCCGGTCCGGGGGCCATTGTGCCACATGCTGGATGGGTCTACAGCGGCTCAACCGCGGCGCTGGGCATTTCAGCAGTCGCCGCCTTGCACCCGGACGTCGTGGTGATTTTCGGCGCAGCCCACGGGCCCGATCGAAACGCCGCCAGCCTGTTCCGGGCTGGCGCTTGGAGAACGCCACTGGGCGAGCTTGAGGTGGACGAGCACATCGCAACCCAGTTGGAGCGGTGCGTACACATTACAGCGTGCGAGCAGGTCCACTTCGGTGAGCATTCCATTGAGGTGCAGCTCCCGATCATCCAATACCTGATGCCAGGCGTCCGCATCGTTCCGATCAGCGTGCCGCCGGGACCACACGCGCCGGCCATCGGTCAGTTCTGTGGACGTGTGGCGAAGGAGTCGGCTCTTCGCGTGGCGTTTCTCGGGTCGACCGACCTGACGCACTATGGCCCGGTTTTCGGGTTTGAGCCCCACGGGCATGGCGAAGTGGGGATTCGCTGGGCAAAGGACGTGAACGACCGGCGATTCGTGAGTTTGGTCCAGTCGTGCGCGGCGGAGGCCGTTGTGGCGGAGGCGGCGGCGCATCACAACGCCTGCGGTGCCGGTGCCGTGGCGGCGACGATCGCCGCGATGCGTGATCTGGGGGCCACGCGGTACGAGGAGCTTCGCCACACGTGCAGCGCGGAGGCGAAGGGCCTGGGGGAGGCGGATCCGCTGAACTCCGTCGGTTATGAGGCGGGGGTCTTCCTGTACCCGGAATGATGGCCGTCGGCGGCGGTGAGGGTGGGGGCGTCGCGGCCGTTGCACGCGGCCCGTTTCACGTGAAACGGGGCTCGGCGGGGGGGGGGCAACCGTAGAGTGCGCCCCGGGCGTCCGCGGCCGCGCGGCGGTCCGAGTCTAGGGTGGCTAGAATAGCTACGTAGTCTATAACACGCCGCGTGCCGCCATGCGCAACAGATTGACCTGTTGCCCGTAGGCGGGAAAGTCGTGTGGCTCGTGGCCGTCCGCGCGCAGCCCCGCGGCCTCGTAGCACGCGATCGCCGGCCGGTTCTCCGGGAATACGACCAGGCTGACCTCGCGCGCGCCCTGCCGGCGGAAGGCCTCCCACAGCAAGAGACGCGTAAGCTGCACGCCGAGGCCGCACCCGCGGCGGGCCGGAGCGACGATCAGGTGCCCCAGCCAGTAGCGGCGGGCGGCTGCGTTGAGAATGTTCAACTCGCCGTACCCGAGCGGTGCGGGAGCGCCGGGCTCGATCAGCATGAACGCCTGGCGGCCGGGGGCCTGCCAGTGCAGCACCTCGGATGCGGTCAAGGGCGGCGGCGTGCGCGGTGCCAGCCAGTACGCCTCCTGGGCATCCTGGATCCAGGACAGCACGAGGTCGGCGTACCCGGGGTGAAAGGGGACCAGACGGCAAACCGGGGCGGCCGGCTTGCGAGTATCCGGGTTCGCGGCCATTGCTCCGCACCTGCTGGCCGATCGTGCGCCGCGGCACACGCTGAGGCGGCGCACCCTCATCATAGCCCGGGGCGGCCGGGCACGTCACGCGGAATCAACGATGGAGCAGCGGTTCCGAGGCGCAGCCGGGTACTGGTAAAGTTTCGATTCGGCGGCTCTTGTTGGCGCTATCGCTTATAATCCGAGCGTGGTGAGGAAACGGCGAGCGGCATCGACGACAAGTAATCTGATGTCGCCGACTAGAAGGAACCGCGATGGCGCTGACCAACGCCGAGTTCGAGGCCATCCTGTCCGATACTTCCAAGCGGATCGATGGCGATATCGTCTGGCAGGAAGATGAAGATCATTCGCCATGCGTCGAGTTCCGAGAGGAAGTGCAGTCGAGCGCCGGCTGGCCGCTGTTTGTGCGAGGCAGCTACAACCATCTTATCCCGGCGTTGTCCTATGTTCTGATCCTAAAGACCGCGGGCCGGATATACGGCCTGGATTTAGGAAAGGACCACCACAACCCGCGATGCGATCAGGTCGGCGAGAAGCACAAGCACAAATGGATCGAGGAGTTTCGTGACAAAGAAGCCTATGTGCCGGATGACATTACGGCGCCAGCGTCGGAGTTGGTGGAGGTTTGGCGGCAGTTTTGTGCCGAAGCCAAGCTAACGCACAACGGCGATTTGGCTGCCCCTCCGCCGGTGCAAGGAGACTTGTTCACATGAGCCCGATCAACATCTGCCAAGAATTTGCGGGCGGGCTAGGGATGCTGTTCACGTGCGCACCGCACGGGGAGTATCAGCGGATTCGGACGCCGTACCTATATCCGGACGGCGACAACATCGACGTCTTCTGCAAACAGCAGGAGGGCGTGGTGCTGGTGTCCGATCTGGGCGAGACCAGTCGCTGGCTGCGAATGCAGACGGTATCGCCCAAGCGATCACCGAAGCAGAAGGCTTTGATTGAGGATGCGTGCCTAACGCACGGCGTGGAGTTCTACAAGGGTATGCTTCTGGCGCGGTGCCGACCGGACGATCAGTTGGCCGCCGTTGCAGTTCGCGTGGCTCAAGCGGCGCTGCGAGTCTCGGACTTATGGTTCACATTCCGGACGCGCTCCGTCGAGTCTGTGACGGATGAAGTGGCGGATTTCCTGAGCGAGCGGCGGTTCAGCTTTACGCGCTGCGAGAAACACACCGGACGGTCGGGTCGTATCTGGATGCCGGATTTTCACGTCCGGGCGATCGAGCGAAGCTCGCTGGTTTACGTGCTCAGCACTGGAAGTCGGACGGCGGCGCGCAGCGTTGTCCATCAGGTACACACCGCGTTCTTCGATCTCAGCCATCTGGCCGCGGGGCCGGAGGCGCTCCAGTTCGTTTCACTCTTCGATGACACGGCGGATGTTTGGAGCGACGAGGATTTTCGACTGGCTGAGCAGCTTTCGTCAGTGATGCGTTGGTCGCAACCGGACGAGCTTGCCGAAGTTCTACAAGCGGCGTAGGGATAGCGACGCCGGCCACCTAAGTGACTCAGCAGGACGTGGGGTTAGCGGTTCGCCGATCACCCGTTCGACTATCGACCTGGCAATCTCGGCTATATCGCGGCGTGTTCTTCGCTCCGTCATGCTTCCAGTATACCCGCCGATCTTCGCGGGCGTAGCGGCCGACCGTTTTCAGAGTTGACCAGTGCCCGCAGCCGGCCCGTCATTGCGGACGTGCGGGTCCGCGGCTAGGATTCGTGGCCAGCGAGGGCGTGTCGGCACGGGCGGTTTCTGGCGCCCCGGCCGTTACGCTCGACGTACTGTTGGGGGGGTGGCAGGGTGGTTGATGCCCGCGGCACTGAACGACCGGCAAGTCGAAGAACTCACCCAGAAGCTCGGCCACGAGATGTTCGAGCGCATGCGCGGCAGCAACCCGCGTATGTGGCAGTACGCCTGGTGGCAGGAGCGACTGTTGCGGCTGTGCATGCAGGACGAGTGGTTCAAGGTGCAGGCGTTCCGCTTCATCGACATCCTGCCGATGATGCAGGACGACGCGGAGCTGGCGCGGCACCTGCGGGAGTACTTCGTGCTGCCGGAGCACGCGGCGAACGGAAAAGGCATGCAGGCACGGAGGCACGCAGGCACGGAGGGGAATGTAGCGGCCGACCCCCGCGTCGGCCGTGGGGGGCCGGAGACTCAACGCACTGCTCAAGAGCAGTGGCACACGTCGCATGGAGGTGAGCCGGAGGACACGCTGGGGGAGCTGGACGCGGTGCCGACGGGACGGCGGATGGTCGAGCTGGTGTCGCGGCTGATGAACTTCCGGCGGCTCGACTCGCTGCCGGCGAAGCTGTTCGCGCTCACGGCCCGCCGCAGCGCCATGATCATGGCGGGGAGCTTCATCGCCGGCTCGAACGTCGCGGAGGCCGTGCGGAACATCCAGCGGCTGCGCGACCGGCAGATGGCGTTCACGATCGACGTGCTGGGCGAGGCGGCGCTGTCGACGAGCGAAGGCGAGGCGTACCAACAGGTATACCTCGATCTGGTGAGCAAGCTGCCGGCGCACGCGGCGCGCTGGAAATCTGAGCCGCTGGTGGACGCGGGCGACGGGCAAGCGCTGCCGCGCGTCAACGTGTCGGTGAAGATCACGTCGCTGTACCCGGGGTTCGACCCGATCGCGAATGCCGCCGCCGCCGCACGGGCCAAGGAGGTCCTGCGGCCGATCCTGCGGACCGGGATGCAGCACGGCGAGCACATCCACATCGACATGGAGCACTACGCGATCAAGGACCTGACGCTCGACGTGTTCGAGGAGCTGCTGCTGGAGCCGGAGTTTCGCGATTACCCGCACTTTGGGATCGTCTTGCAGGCATACCTGAAGGACGCGGAGAGGGACGGGGCGCGGATCATCGAATTTGCCCGGCGGCGCGGCACGCCGCTGTGGGTGCGGCTGGTCAAGGGGGCGTACTGGGATTCGGAGACGGTGTGGGCGGCGCAGCGGCACTGGCCGGTGCCGGTGTGGGAGCAGAAGTGGCAGTCGGACGCGTGCTACGAGCGGATGACGCGACAGCTTTTGAGCAACTACGAGCACGTCCGTTGTGCGTTCGCGAGCCATAACGTCCGCAGCCTGTGCCACGCGATTGCGGTGCAGCAATTGCTGCACGTGCCTGGCTGGGCGTTCGAGCTGCAAATGCTGTACGGCATGGGCGACCCGATCAAGTACGCCGCCGTGCAGATGGGCCAGCGCTGCCGCATCTACACGCCCTATGGGAATTTGCTGGCGGGCATGGCGTACCTGATCCGGCGGCTGCTGGAGAACACGGCCAACGAGTCGTTCCTGCGGCAGTCGGCGGACGACGACGCGAACGAGGACGCGCTGCTGGTGAATCCGGAGCCGGTCGGCGCGCGGCGTGCCACCGCTCTTGAGCAGTCCACGCCGGGCATCATCCGCTATGAATTCGAGGAACCGATCATGGAGCCGTTCGAGAACGTGGCCAATGCGGACTTTTCATTGCCGGTGACGCGGCAGCAGATGCAGGCGGGGCTGGCGCAGGCGCGGGCGGAGCTGGGCCGCGAGATTCCGTTGGTGATCGGCGGGGCGGCGGTCACGACCGGGACGTGGCGCGAAGTCCGCAACCCGTCGCGCCCCAAGGAAGTGGTCGCGCGCATCGCCCAGGCGGACGAGGCCGGCGTGCGGCGAGCGGTCGAGGCCGCCGCGACGGCGCTGCGGACCTGGCGGCAGGTGCCGGCCGCCCAACGGGCCGCGCACGTAGCGCGAATCGGTGAGCTGCTCGAGCGGCGGCGCTTCGAGCTGTCCGCGTTGCTGGCGCTCGAGTGCGGCAAGACGTGGCGCGAGGCGGATGCGGACGTATCGGAGGCCGTCGATTACTGCCGCTACTACGCGCAGGAAATGGTCCGGATCGGCGCGCACCGGCGCCGGCGGGACATCGAGGGGGAGACGAACGAATACTTCTATACGCCGCGCGGCGTGGTCGCGGTGCTCAGCCCGTGGAACTTCCCGCTGTGCCTGCTGGCGAATATGACGACGGCGGCCGTGGTGACGGGGAACACGGTGGTGATGAAGCCGGCCAGCGCGGCGTCGGCGACGGCCGCGAAGTTCATGGGGATTTGTGCGGCCGCGGGCCTGCCGGCCGGCGTGGTGAACTACCTGCCGGGTCCGGGCACGCTGGTCGGCGAGGCGCTGGTCAAGCATCCGCAGGTCGCCGTGATCGCGTTCACCGGCTCGCGGGAGGTGGGCGGCCGCATCAACCGGCTGGCGGCGGAGAACCCGACGATGCGTCCGGCGCTCAAGAAGGTAATCGCGGAGATGGGCGGGAAGAACGCGATCATCGTGGACTCCGATGCGGACCTGGACGAGGCGATCAAGGGGATCATCGCGAGCGCGCTGAGTTACGCCGGGCAGAAGTGTTCGGCGGCGTCGCGGGTGATCGCGCTGGACGCGGTGCACGACCGGCTGGTCGAGCGGCTGGTCGAGGCGGCACGGTCGAAGGGGGTGGGCCCGGCGGACGAGGCGACAACGGCGATTCCGCCGGTGATCGACCAGGCGGCGTACGACTCGATTCGCGCGTACATCGAGATCGGCAAACAGGAGTCGCGCTGCGTGCTGGCGGTCGACACCAGCAAGCTGGTGCAGGAGACGGGCGGGTACTATGTCGGCCCGCACATCTTTGCCGACGTGCCGCCAGGGGCGCGCATCGCGCAGGAGGAGATCTTCGGGCCGGTGCTGAGCGTGATTCGGGTGCGCGACTTTGCGGAGGCGATCCGGGTTTTCAACGGGACCGCGTACGCGCTGACGGGCGGCGTGTTTTCGCGCAGCCCGGCGAATCTCGAACGGGCGCGGGCCGAGTGCGAATGCGGCAACCTGTACATCAACCGGGCCATCACCGGGTCGCGGGTGGACTTGCAGCCGTACGGCGGGTTCAAGATGTCGGGTGTGGGCACGAAGGCGGGCGGGCCGGACTATCTGATCCAGTATTGCGAGGCGCGGACGGTGACGGAGAACACGCTGCGGCGGGGGTTTGCGCCCAGTGAGGAAGTAGTGGAGGCGCTGGGCTGAGGAGGCAAAGGGGGTCGCGGGCGCGGGCACCTGGCCGGCTTGGAGAGCGACCGACGATTCAGAGCGGGCCGGCGGAGCTGATGAGGGCAAGAAGAAGAGGCTGGGCCTCGACGACTTGCGCGTCCCGCGACGCCTTCGCCGGCCACGAGGCCCTGCTGCGGTGGCACGCGGTGGCCTTCAACCTGGCCAACGTCGGGCGGGCAGGAATGCAGCAGACCACCGAGTGGGGCTGGACGATCCGCAGCTTCCGCGCGCATCTGCTCAAAACCCTTGCGCGCGTGCTATTGCACGCCCGGCGGGCGGTCGCGGCGATCAACGACATCGCCGCGTACTACTGGCCGGGCCTGGCCCGCTTCGGCTGCGACCCGTCCACCATCAGCCGGACGATCGATGAGAAGTACATCCAGACGCCGCGCGGCATTTATCCATTGCGTATGTTCTTCACCGGCGGTGCGGAAACGGGCGACGGCGAGGCACCGCTGCGCCCACGACAGTCGTGCCCGCGCCGGTTACCATGTCGCCTGTACCTCGGCGAAAGACGTCGCTAACAACGCGAACATGGGATGGATCACCATGATTGATTATGTAAAGAAGATCCTCACCGGCCAATTCGAGGCGTCGCTCTGCATGTTGGACGAATGCGTCCACATGTGTCCGGTGGAGCACTGGGATGGCAAGGTCGGCAAGTACGCCTTCTGGCATGTTGCTTATCACACGCTCTGCTTTGTCGATTTGTACCTCTCGCCGAACGAGGAATCGTTCAAGCTGCGCGACATTCATCCTCGCGGGTGGAGTGAATTCGACGATGAGTATCCCAGCCGGCGTTTCGACCAGTTGGAAATCGCGGAATACCTGGCGATCTGCCGGCAGAAAGCGATCGAGGCGCTCGCCGCCGAGACGCGCGAATCGTTGGAGGGTCCATCGGGCCACGCCCGGCGAAAGTTCTCGCGCGGCGAACTGTACATATACAGCCTCCGGCACGTACAGCATCACACGGGCCAACTGAGCGCGTACTTGCGCAGGATCGGCCCAGCCTTCCAGGGTCTCGAAGTGCTCCAGTGGGTCGGTACCGGCTGGCGATGATCCTTGAATAGGGGACAGTGCGGCCGTTGCAAGAGGCGTAGGCGCCTCGCCGTCGTGGCTCGGCGACGCGCGCAACGCGGTTTGGGCTGGGAGGCAGGTCCCTTCTTCGACGGCCCCACTGTCCCTCTTTTCCTTTTCCCGGCAAGAAACGCGGGTTTCCGACCCGAACCGCCGCTTCTCGCTTGCAGTCGAGCAGCCCGCTTGTCTAAACTGATCGTAAGAGGCCCGATAGGCTGGCCATCTCGGAATGCCAGAGTCGATGCCGCGGCGCAACGGCGCGAGCATTGTGCGCTCGGAGGAGGAGACATGATCGTGCTGCATAGGATGACATGGCACACAGCATGCCGGGGGCTCCTGGCGCTGGCGGCGGTGGCGTGCGCGGCGCTCGCCGCTGCGCCGGCCCGCGCCGAGGTCGTGTGGTGGGAGTACACCGGGCTGGTGACGGCGTTCGCCGATCCTGAGGGACATCTGCCCGGTGTCAACGTGGGCAGCCCGTTTTGGGGCCGGATCGCGCTCGACCGCTCGGTGCCGGACGTGCTCCCCGGCGACCCCACGGTCGGCCTGTACCACGAGGCAATCCAAGAGGCGCTCGTGGTGCTGCCCGGCTACAGCGGCACCGGCCCCCTGGGGCTGACGAACGTCGTGCACGTGTCGAACGGCTACCTGGGCGGCGATTACTTCAACGCGCAGACAGATATCACGGCCGGCAGCCTGGACCTCGCCTTCGAGTTGCGGCTGTCGGATCCGACGGCGAGCGTGTTCGACACGGATGGCCTGCCGGCCGAGCCGCCCGCGCTGGGCGACTTGAGCTATGCCCGCCTGGTCCTGTACTCGCAGACCGCGAACATCAACCTGACCGGCGCGCTGAGCACGCTGCAGCTCGTGCCGGAGCCGGCCTCGCTGCTGCTAGCCGCGCTGGCGGTCCTGCTGCTCGGCCGGGCCGGCGCGCGCTGCCGATAAGCACCGGCGGGATGTGCAGTCCCCCGCCCCGCCGCGCCGCAAGCGGTGTGCAAGCCCCTCGCGTGCCTCGGTTCCAACGGACCCGGGGGCTTCTTCTACGGTAGCACCACCGGCTCGATCCCCACGGACTCGCATGCGGGCGCGAGGGCGGCGACGCCGGCGGCCAAATCGTCGCCGAAGGCCCCCCCGAAACCATCGCCGCCTCCCCCACCAGCCACACCGGCCGCTACCTCCGCC
This sequence comes from uncultured Phycisphaerales bacterium, assembly GCA_903914415.1. Taxonomy (GTDB): domain Bacteria; phylum Planctomycetota; class Phycisphaerae; order UBA1845; family Fen-1342; genus Fen-1342. Next base: position 12,641 of record CAIWOY010000313.1, read on the forward strand.
CGAGGCTATCCTCGTAGCGTGCGGCCGCGCCGCACCTCTTTGGATCCCCGCACGGTGTGGTACGACTCGTGGTACAATGGGTATGAACCGATTGCCGAAGTGCAGGACGAGCGGCATGAACGCCATTGACACCAACCAACTCTGTGCCATGCCGAGGTCGTGATGGTCACGAGTGCATACGTCTCGGCCCCGCGGCTGGTTTACGCCGACACGTCGGTCTATGGCGGCGTGTTTGACGACGAATTCGAGGCCGCCAGCGCCGCGTTCTTTGAGTTGGTACGCGGCGGGCGTTTCTTCCTGCTGGTGTCGGACGTTGTGCGTCGCGAGGTCGGCTTGAGCCCTCCACAGGTGCAGCAGCACTTTGACGGGCTGCTGGCGTACATGCGGCTCGTCCCATTCGACGAAGAGGTCCTCCGCTTACGCGATGCCTACCTGGCGGCGGGAATTGTCGGCCCGCGCTGGGCGGACGATGCCGGCCACGTGGCCGCGGCGACGGTGGGCGGGGCCGACCTGATCGTCAGTTGGAATTTCCGGCACATCGTCCACTTGGACAGGATTCGCCTGTACAACGCGATCAACGCGTTACATGGCTACCGCCCGCTGGAGATCCGTTCGCCTGCGGAGGTGATCGACTATGAAGACCAAGACGTTTGACTGCGTCGAGAGCAAGCGTGCGGCCCAGCGCCAAATCCGGGCGCGGGTCAAGGGCATGACGCCGGCGCAGGAGATCGACTTCTTCCGCACCGGCCACGAGGAGTTCGCCCGGGCGCTTGCGGCGGCTCGCCAACGCGTCCCGACCACCCCGCGCGGCACCCAGACCGAGCGACATAAGGCCGGCTAGACGGCGTGACGTGAGCAGACACGGCCTTGAGGGGCCGGGCGTTCAGTGCTGCCCGGCGGACGACACTCGACGCAAACGGGCAATTCGTGACAGTTGCGCAGGTCGGGTCGGCGACCGGACTTATGCCGTTTTTCGAGCCGCGCCCGTAAGGAGCGGTGGGCGCCCCCCTCCGAATCGCGCCCGTGAGGAAGCGGCGCACGGGTCGGGATGTGGTCCGCGAAAACCCCGCCCCCGCCCGATAATCGCCTTTCGTTTTCGCTGGCGGGCGCGGTACACTCTGAGGGTAGGTTGGGTCTCTGACCCGACGCGTGTGTGTTCAATTGGCGGATGGGGCCCGGCCCGCCGAGCCTGTGAATTTTTCCAAGGACCTGCTCCGGGAATACTATCTTCGACCATCGCAGGGTGGGGTCCGACACCCGAAGATGGCATTCGCGAGGGTCGGGGTCCGATTTTTTCACAGGCTCGCCGGGGCAAGCTGTACGGGGCCCAGCCCAAGAATTGATCTCTCTCGTCACGCGCACGCACAGGACCTTCGTGTGGCTGCGGGACGCACGGCAAGCCAGATCGCCGGCAGAAAGGGGCCGTGCCCATGAGAACAGCCTACGTCGTGCTCGTTTCAGCGTGGGCAGCGGCGGCGTTTTGCGCCACGGCTGCGGCCGACAACCACGCGCCGGTCGTCAGCAACGTGACCGCCAGCCAGCGGACGGACGGGTCGAAGCTGCTGGACATCCGCTACGACCTGGCGGACGCCGACGTCGACGCACCGCTTGGTTCGCAAGGAGAACATTCGGAGATTCCGGCGAAGGGTGTGCTGGCTGGGGCAGGCCCATCCGGAGGAAAGAGCCGATTGGGACGACATCAAGCCGCGGCATCGCCGATCGGGCAACTGTGAACAGAGAGGCGCCTTGCACGGGAAACGTCGTTCAAAGGAGGATTCGCGATGCATTCCACGCGGCACTCAGGCAAATGGCTCGCGCCGATCTTGATCAGCGCGATGACCCTCATTCCTGCAACGGCTCAATACGCCGAGGTTTTTACCAGCCCGTTCTTTGCGCCCGACGGCACCCCGTGTGTCGGTGATGTCAACGGAGATGGGCACATCGAGCTGATTCTAACCACCTGGGACCACGTAGCGGTCTACACCGGCGGGCCGCCGTTCGAACTTCAAGCGGATTGGGCGCTGACCAACCCGAACTTGCCCGGCAACATCGTCCAGGGGGCCGGAGGAACAACGGCCGGCGATGCGGATGCGGACGGCGCACCAGAGCTACTGGTGGGTACGTGGGGCAGCAGCGTGCTGACCTTTCAGTACGCCGCGGGCGCATGGCAACCGGAGGAGACCCTGCCCTGGATGCACTATGGTACGAGCCCGGCCATCAGCGATATCGATGGCGATTCGACCAACGAGGTCGTGGTCGGTGCGTGGTTCGGATATATCTTCATTTGCCGCCACGGGGCCGGGGGTTACGAACTGGTCTATGCATCGCCAGAACTCACTCCGCCCGAAGACCCGCCGCTCGTGATCCTGGGTGTCGCCGACACCAATGGCAACAGCCAACCCGACGTTGTCGCCTATATGGGGTACGGAGCGATCGGTGTTTTCGAGTGGGGACCCGATGGGCTCGCCATGGTGGCGCAGGTCACGTTTACCAACGGCACCGACCCCGGCCGGCAGGGCGGCCGCAAGGGGCTGTTGTACGATGTCGACCACGATGGTCAGACCGAGATCGTGTACGCGGACGTCGCCGGCACACTACGCGTGCTGAAGCACAATGGAACCGGGCACGAGGTCACCCAGATCGCGAGCGTGGGCTGGAATCCATTCTCGCTGGCTGCTGGCGACGCGGATGGCGATGGCAGCACGGAACTGCTTGTTGGCGGGCTCGGCGGCGAATTGGCAATCGTTGCGATCGACACCGGCTGTGTCACACCCCTCGGGAACTACGGCTCCTACGTGCAGGTGGCCATGGGCGATCTGAATGGGGATGGGCGTGACGAACTGGTCGTTGGCAGTCACCTTGGCCAGTTCCGCGTACTGGCATATGGCCCGTCCGACGCGTGGGCTAGGTGGGGGTTCGAAGAGTACACGCCGGGGCCAGTCGGCAGCCCCGGGACCTGCACTGAAAGCTGGCTCGTGCCGCCCGGGACGGTGGCGCCGGAGATCGTGACCGGCGGGGCCCAGGAGGGTGTCCGGAGCCTGCGGTTTACTGCGGCGCCCCCGCTCGCCTGCGCGACGGAGCACGACCTGACGAGCGCCGTGGTCATGCCGCCCAGCGGGCTGTGGGAATTCGCGTTGGCGTTCAAAGTGAACCTCACGCCGGAAAGCGAACTACGCCTCGTCGTCGAGGACCACAACCTGACCAGTCCCGGCGGCAATCCTGGACCCTGCGCCCAACTGGGCGTCCTGCACCTGGGTGACCGGATCATCCTGGCCATGTGGGATTCCGGGGCCTACAGCGACCTTTCGGCGCCGCTGGGGATCACCTCGCTCGCGCCGGACACCTGGTATCAACTGGTCGTTGCGTGTGATGCCGCATCCGCGATGATCCGCCGCGTCGCGCTTTACGTGCCCGGCCTAGTACTTACTTGCATAAGTCTGAATAATAACGTACCATGCTGGGCATGGCCAGAACTGCGACACAAATCGTGCTCGGCAACGCGGAAGAACGGGAAC
>CAIWOY010000314.1 GCA_903914415.1 uncultured Phycisphaerales bacterium
CGCGACGACGACACGCTGGCAGCGGTCGTGGGCCGCTTGCTGACCGCGGCCGGCGCGCTGCTGAGCACGGCCGAATCCTGCACCGGCGGCCTGCTGGGGGCGCTGATCACCGAAGTGGCCGGCAGCAGCAATTACTACCGGGGCGGCGTCGTGAGTTACGCCAATGAGGCGAAGATCCGGCTGCTGGGCGTCAGCGCGGCGGATGTCGAGCAGCATGGCGCGGTCAGCGAGGCAGTTGCCCGCGCGATGGCGGACGGGGCGGCGCGTCTGTTCGATACGCCGTATGCGCTCGCGGTCACCGGTATCGCCGGACCGGCCGGGGGAACACCTGAGAAGCCCGTTGGTCTCGTTTTTATCAGTCTTCGTTCGTCGGCCGGTACCATCGCGCGCGAGTGTCGATTTGGCAGCGATCCGCCGCGGCCGGTGATCCGCATGCGCGCCGCGCATACCGCGTTGAACCTGCTTCGACTGGCGCTTCTGCGTGAAACCCAGCCTGTGAAGCCGCCCTGAGGCAGTCTGCGGTCCAGCACGCCGGCCGCGGCCCCTTACGCCAGGGCCGGCAATGACCGATAATGGACGGTGTCGGCTGTCGTGCGGCATCGACCCGATCTGTCCGGACGCGCGGCCGGCGGCGCCGACGACTCAGACGTCCAGCCACAGGAGCCTCCGAGATGGCCCCGAGATTTGTGCTCTCGTTCACTCTGTCCGTGTGGTGCTTTGTCGCTGGCGCCCAGACGACTCAGCCGGGCGCGCCGGCGAATCCACCGCCCCGGCTCGACTTGCCCGCCGCGCAATTGGTGGAGCTGGCGCAGGAGAAGAAAGAGGCCGGGGCGCTGAGCGAAGCCAGCCAACTGGTCCGGGCGGCGCTGGAACGCGATCCGGCCAACACGGAGGCGCACCTGCTGGCGGGCGAGATTTCGTTCGAGGCCCGCGACTACGATGGCGCCCGGGACCACTTCAAGCTGGTCCTCGACGTCGATCCGGTCAACTTCCGTGCCAACCTGGGCTATGGCAAAATCCTGAGCGCCAATCGCGAGTACCGGCAGGCGGCGAACAAATTGGAGACGGCCGAGCGGGTGGCGTCCGATCCGCAGCGCATGGTCGACGTGCGGCGGGCCCTCGCATCCGCGTATGCGGGGATGGGGCGGGTCAATGACGCGGTGACGAAGGCGGAGGAGGCGGTCAAGCTGGACCCCCAGAGCCTCGATGCTCGTCAGACGCTCGTGGAGATTCGCCTCGCCGCCGGCGACCGGGTTCCCGCGCAGTTGGAGCCAGCCCTGGCGGATGCGGAAGCCTACGTGCAGAAGAACAAGGATGTCGTGCAGCAGAGACCGTGGGACAAGGAGCGGCTCCAGCGGTTGGACGGCGCCTACGAGCTTCTGCTGTCGGCCCTGCGCACGTTGCACAACTCGTTCTACGAACACGATCTCCGCCGGCAGGTGACGAACGCGCTGGTGCCCGGCAAGCAGGCGGAAGCTGCCGCGGTGCTCAATCGTACCGCCGAGGTGGTCAGCGAGCAGGCCGCGTTGCAGCTCACGCTCAAGGAGCACGACGCGGTGATGCTGGCCGAGAAGTCGGTCGAGTACGAGCCGAAGAACCTCCGGTACCTGGAGAATCTCGCCGCCCTCTACCAGCGCATCAAGAACCGCGACATGGCGGTCGAAACGTGCCGGCGAATTCTCGAGTTGAAGCCGGATCACGAAGGGGTCCGTCAATACCTGGAAGCAGTGGGCGAATCCCCCGCCCCGCGACCGGCCTCGGAACCCAGCTCACGCCCGGGGCCCTGACCGGGCGCGCTCCTGACGCGCGGAGGATGGCACGCGTGGGTCACCGCGCAGCGCGGGGCAGCCGCACCCGTTATTGAACGCCGGCCCGCGGATCGAAGTCGTGTGCCCGCGCCCCGCCGGCATCCGTGACGCGCCACACCAACTGGGGGAACGGCGGGTCGGTGTCGTCGCGGAGGAAGACGTAGTCGATGCGGCCGCCGCGCAAGAACTCGTTGCACTGCACGCTGGCCGCGGTTGCGCCAGAAGGGGCGAGTTGCTGGTAGGCGACGTTGTTCCCCAGGCCGCACGTGCACCCTGTGCCCTGGATCTCGTTCGGGACCCGCCGAAACGAGCCGGACCCCAGTACCGTCGATCCCGAGCGCACATCGGTCTCGTCCACGTAGTAGAAGGCGTCTTGCTGGCAGTTCGGCGTTCCGAGCGCCCCGACCGATCCGGACGAAGCGCAAGGGTCCAGCGCGTTGAAGCTCACCTTGAGCCGGGCGCCGTCGCCGATGCCGGGGTTGTGGAAGATGATCCAGTCGGGCACCGGCACCTGCTGTCCGCTGGGGCCGAAGAAGCTGTCGTAGGTGGCGGTTGTACCCTGCGCAGGCGCGATGGCCGCGGCCAGTCCCTGCGTGCCGGCTCCCTGGAACTGCCCGCCGCGGTAGAAGTAAACCAGCGCCGGCCCCTGGATGCAGTAGTTTCCGTAGGCGAGCTGTTGGCCGTCCTGCACCTGAACGCTGTATCCAAGCTGGGTATAGAGGGCGATGTCGTTGGCGCAGACAGCCCCGTCCGGGTGAGTGGTCCCGTTGATGTAGGCCACAAGGATCAGGAAGTAGTGCACGTAATCCGGCGCCAGGTTGCGCATGGAGATGCGCACGAACTTGCGGGTCTGCTGCTCTAAGCAGGGATCGACGCTGGCCCGGGCGCCGCCGGCCCGGGCGGAACCCGGGGTGCTCACGGACGAGCCCGGGCCGGTGGTCGTGGTGCTGCCGCTTCCGCCCCCGAACGGAGTGCCGATGAGTTCGAACGGTCCGCGGCCGCTGCCGCTGCCGGCGCAGCCTGCGATCACCAGGGCAATCAACAGCAGCCCCCCAACTCCCACTTGCGCAACCGGGTCCGACCACGGCCTCGACGTTCCGCGCATCCTACGTACTCCCTGGGTTGGGGGCATGCTCGCCGGCACGACCTTGCGCAAACCATTGCCCGGCCGCGGCCGCGCTGACGCCAGACCCGACCCACCTGCACTATATACACCCGCCAAGTTTCCGACAAGCCGGGCCCGTCATCCGCAGCGGCGCCGCGGATTCCGGTCCGACGGAATTGCATCCCGGACCGGTTTCCGCCACACTGGCCGCACCGCAGTGTAGAGTGCAGGGTCACATGAGCACGACGCCGAAACCGGTTTCCGAGTCAAGAGTGCTCATCGCCGACGACAACCCCCAGATTCTCGAGCTGCTGGAGGCCTACCTCGAGCCGCTGGGTGTCCGGGTGCTGCTGGCGGCCGATGGCGAGGCCACGCTCGCCGCCGTCGAGCGGGACCAGCCGGACTTGATCTTGCTGGACGTGATGATGCCGAAGCGCAGCGGATTCGAGGTCTGCCGGCTGCTCAAAGAGGACCGCCGCTACCGTGACATCCCGATCATCATGGTCACGGCCTTAAACGAGGCCGGAGACATCGAGCGGGCGCGCGAGTGCGGCGCGGACGATTTCCTGAGCAAGCCCGTCAACAAGATTGAGCTGCTGGCGCGCGTGCAGAACCTGCTGAAGCTGCGAAACCCGAAGCAGGCGCTCGATCGGCGGGGACCCAAGCCGCCCTCTACCCGGTGATCCCGGCAGCACTGGTTCTTCCGGAACGGCGCCGCGCGCTACCTGGGGCGCTCGTCCGCGGCGAATCGAAGCGCGTCCGGGGGCAGTCCGCTGGACTCAAGCTCGGCACGCAGCAGGCGCACATCGCTTTCCAAGGCTCCTTCCACCCTGATTGTGGCCACGATCGTCTCGTCCAGGCGCCGATTCAACGCCAGGAGATCCGCCAGGTCCGCCCACGCCACATACCGGCCGTCCACCCGCAATTCACCCAACGCGCTCATCACAATCCTGTACTGACGTGCCGTCGCCGGACGCAGCACCAGTTGGACCGGCGTTCCGAGGGGCGGGACGACCTCGGCATTGGCTTCGACCCACAGCTCGGCGTTGCGGCTCGAATGCCGGCACGACAGGGCGATCAGGCTGTCCTGGAAATCGACCAGCGCCACGCCCGCGCCGCTGTGCCCGGCCGCGAGCGTCTGGTCCTCCAGCCGGACCGAGCCGGCGAAAACCCAGGGCCGCGCCGCCGGCGGGCGGGCGTACTCCACCTCGCGGAGCCAGTCGTAAGCGTCGGCGGTGTGCGGCTTCCCGTCGGCTTCCCACTCGAGAGTGATGTCGATCAGATCCCCCGTCGGTGGGCGGCAGTTCGTCGTGCCCGGGTTCCACACCGGCGGATGACCCGGCTCCAGCCCGATCAAGCCAAGCGCGACGTACACGTGCTCGGCCGCGGCTTCGAAACGCACGATGCTCTCGTGCTCCTTGCCCGAAAAGCACGCGAGGAACTCCAGCGGCCCACGCCGCAACACGACATGCGTCGTCACTCGCACGGCCCGGCCGGGCCAGTCGATGCACACGCCCGGCTGAAACTGGGCCGAGCCGCGCGCGGTGGGCTGCGCGCCGGTCCCCGGGGCGGAGGTGGATTGCGCCAATTGAACAAGAGCGCCGCTGCCGGCGGCCGCCAGGGCGGTCGCGGTCAGCAGTGCGATGCGTACGCGGGTCACGGGGCTCGACCGGCGGCGCGGGCCCGCGGTTAGCTGCCCAGGCCGGAGAACGTCGGGAA
>CAIWOY010000315.1 GCA_903914415.1 uncultured Phycisphaerales bacterium
CCCCAAGGTCATCCTGTATGACGAGCCCACCGCCGGCCTCGATCCCCAGCGCTCCGACGCGATCACCAAGCTCATCCGCGAGCTGCAGGAGAAGGTCCACGTCACCGGCGTCATCGTCACGCACGACATGAAGCTGGCGGCCGAGGCCGGCGACCGCGTCCTGATGCTCTACAACGGCCGCTTCGTCGCCGATGGCTCGCCGGAGGAAGTGCGCCAGATCAAGGAGCCGCACGTACGCCGCTTCGTGGAGGGTACGGCGGAGCCTGAAGATGTCGTGACCTACACGACGTAGCGAAGAAGCACGTTTCGCTTTTTTCCGGTGCCGGAGGAAGCGGCCGATAAAGTCGGCCATGCACGCGTGACGCGTGCCCCGGCGCCATTTTGGCCGGGAAAACGTGTGGCGACGGCCGCCTGGCTAAAGGTTTATGGGGGGAACCCCCGATACGCGCCTGCTGAGCGAGTGGGTGCGCGGTGCGCGCCGCGTCGTCGAGGGACCGGCGACCGGCACATCGCGCTGGTGACGTTTTAGGTCAGCACGGACGGCCAACCAACGGGATCAAGCCCGCCTCGGGCCTCCCCTGGAGGAATGCCTCAGCCATGCAACCCGTGACATCCGCCACCCACCGTCCCAGCGGCCTGGACCCGACGCTCGCGCGGCTCCAGCCCGAACTCGTCGTCCGCCGGCCAACCCCGTCCGCAGAACAGCAGCCCGCAGAGTCGGCGTGCGACCGGGTCGAGTTGTCGGCGGCCGCCGCCAGCGCCGAACAGACCGCGCCCGCCGAATCGGCCGACCAGCTCGTCCAGGATGTCAGCGCGCGCATCGCCGCCGGGACCTACCTGACGCCGGACAAAATCGACATCGCGGTCGATCGGCTCTACCAGGCGTTGTTCGGCCCCTGATCCGGCCGAAGCGTGGATTACGGGCGCCGATCCGCCGCGATGGATGACGCGCGGGGGTTCCAGCGGTATAAGTGCGCACGTCACAAGTGCAGCGAACCGGTCTTCGGCCGGCCGTGCGAGCCGGAGGCCGGCCCGCGCAGCGCGTCGAGGATTCACGTGCTCGAGTTCATCCAGGCCCTGCGTGCCCAGGAATTCCTGCAGGTCGCCCTGCTGACGGGGCTGCTCGCCAGCGTTGCCTGCGGCGTCGTGGGCAGCTACGTGGTCGTGCGGCGGATCACGTATCTGGCGGGCGGCATCGCGCACTGTGTGCTCGGGGGCCTCGGCGCCGCCCAGTATGTCGCCGTGGCGTGGGGCTGGTCCTGGGTCCATCCGTTGCATGGGGCGACGGTGGCCGCCCTGCTCGCGGCCGTCATCATCGGGGTCGTCAGTCGGCGGGCGCGCCAGCGCGAGGATACGGTCATCGGCGCGGTCTGGGCCATCGGCATGGCGCTGGGCGTGCTGTTCATCGCCTGCACGCCGGGCCGGCAGGTCGACCCGATGAGCTACCTCTTCGGCAGCATCCTGATGGTGACGCGCGATGAGCTCTGGCTGCTGGTCGCGCTCGACGTCCTCGTGGTCGGCGTCGGCCTGCTCCTCTACCACCAACTGCTGGCGGTGTGCTTCGACGAGGAGTTTGCCTGGCTGCGCGGCATTCGGGTCGAGGCCTGCTACATCCTCCTCCTCTGCCTGACCGCCCTGACCGTCGTGCTGCTTGTGAGTGTCGTCGGCATCGTGATGGTCATTGCGCTGTTGACCCTGCCGGTCGCGGTCGCCGGTCACTTCTGCAAGACCCTCTGGCAGTTGATGGTGGGGTCGGTGTTGCTGAGCATGGTCCTGACGACCGCCGGGCTGGCGCTCAGCTACACGCCCAACTTGCCGGCCGGCGCGACCACGATCCTCCTGGCGGGCGCCCTCTACGTGCTGGTGGTCATCGGCAGCCGGTTGCCGGCGGCGCTGCGCCGGGCCCGCGCCTGAGGGCTGCGCCGGCCGCGGCCGCAGTCCGCGCGCGGGGGACC
>CAIWOY010000316.1 GCA_903914415.1 uncultured Phycisphaerales bacterium
CGGAAGGCCTGCTTCACGCTCGTGCTTCCGGATGGCCCGTGTGGCCTCGAAGCCGTCCATCTCCGGCATCTGGCAGTCCATGAGAATCAGGTCGTACTCCCCCTTGAGAGCCTCTTCCACCGCTTGTCGGCCGGTGCTCACGGGCTGGCACTGATGACCGGCACGCTTCAGCAATTCGACCGCCACCTCCTGACTGATCTCGTCATCCTCGGCCAGCAGAATGCGCGCCCCACGGGTTTCTGTTCCCGCGTCGGCCACTGCGGCGATGGCGCCCGCTTCCAGCACCGGGGTGGTTCGCAAAGTCGTGCCCTGGCTCTTTCCGCATTGGATCGTGAACCAGAATGTCGAGCCGGCGCCGGGCGCACTTTCGACGCCGATCTGCCCGCCCATCAGTTCGGCGAGTTGTTTGCAGATGGACAGCCCCAGTCCGCTTCCGCCGTACTTGCGCGTGGTCGAGGCGTCCACCTGCGAGAACGACCGGAACAGGCGGTCCATGTGGTCCGGCGGAATCCCAATCCCGGTATCCGAGACGGCGAAGCGCAGGACCACGTTGTGCTCGCCTTCTCCATCCAACGCGACACCAATGACCACCTGCCCCTGCTGCGTGAACTTGATGGCGTTATTCGTCAGGTTCAGCAGTACTTGCTGCAGGCGTGCCGGGTCGCCGCAGACGGCCGAGGGGACTCGCGCGTCGATCGTGGAAATCAGGCGGAGGCCTTTCTCCGTCGCCATGAGCGACAAGTTGTTGATCACAGTTTCGACGACCGGCGGCAGGTCGAAGTCGATCGTTTCCAACTCCAGCTTGCCGGCCTCGATCTTGGAAAAATCAAGAACGTCGTTGATCAGTGCCAGCAGCGTCTTTCCGGAAGACCGCGCGAGAGACGCATGCCGCCGCTGCTTCTCGTCCAGATTGGTTCCGAGGAGCAGCTCCGTCATACCGATCACGCCGTTGAGCGGAGTGCGCAGCTCGTGGCTCATACCCGCCAGAAATGTGCTTTTCGCCCGGCTGGCAGCCTCGGCCTGCTCCCGGGCCTGGCTCAGCTCAGTCACGTCCACGAACGACTCGATCCCGCCCATGACCCGTCCCGACTCGTCGCGAATGAGGTCGGCATTCTTGATGATGTTCCGTGTCTTTCCGTCCTTGGATTGAATCTGACATTGCTTCCGAACGATCGGCTCCAGGCGCTGTGGGTCGAATAGCCCACAACTCTGCCGGCACGAGGCGCCTTGGAGCACTTCGCAGGGCGCGCCGATCATGTCGCGCTCCGCAAAGCCCGTGATTCGCGTGAGTTCCGCGTTGATGCCGGTGATACGCCGGTCCGCACCGACGGTGAAGACCGCCGTGGCGGCGGTGTGGAGGATCTGTTCCTGAAGCTGAGTGCTCCGGCGCAAGGCGTTGGCGTCGTGCTGGGCGCGCCGGCGGAACCGGTAGGTCACCAGGCCCGCGGCGAAGCTCAACGCCGCAGCCGGCAGCAGGCCAAGCAGCGCCCACCGCCGGGCGACCGCCAGACGTCCCAGGTACGTCTCGGCTGTCATGTCCGCGCCGACTACGCCGACGGGTCGGCCGGCCGAGTCCTGAATCGGCGCATACCCGCTCACGAACGTGCCCCATTCGTCGGAGTGCGGCTCGGCGTTGGCGGTTGCCCGGCCCTCCCGTAAGGCGGTGAGCAACTCCGGATCGACCGCATCGTAGACGCTCCACGCCGGGGAGCGATCCTCAACTCCATCATGGTCGTTGTCGCCGGGCAGAGCCGTATCCAGGACGAAGCGGACATCGTTGCCGTCCAGGACCACGGTGTAGAGGAACTTCACTCCGCTGAGACGTCCGAAGATCGCGCGGAGAGGCGCGATGCACCGGGTGTAGTCGTCGTCGTCCATCTGGTCCGGCCTGGTGATCGTGCGATGGAGGTCCGCATCAACGACCGCCGCGGCACCCTCAGCAGTGTGGATGAGAGACTCCTGCATCTCCCCTTTAAGCTGCGTGGTGCTCGTCCACCAGACGCCGCCAATCCCGATCAGCGCCGCCGTCAGGTGACCGAATGCCACTAAGAGCGCTTCACGCATCGGTCGGATGGTCGATGTTTGAGCCGGTTCACGCATCCGCGCATGTCCTCCGCACGGCTCGCATGCGAACAGCAGTCACCGTTTCAAAATCATGACGGTGCCGGCGCGGGTGAACCGCAACTGTCACGCGCGTCCTCTGCACGTGCACCCGGACGAGCGCCCTCTCGGGCGCTCACCCCTTGTCACACTTATTTGTGTCGAACCGCTTGTCGGCTCGTGTGATGGGCAGAACTGCCCAATCTCCGTTGTAGTTCCGTACCGAGGACCAGGTGGGCTTATGCCTCCGCAAGCCCCTCGCACACCGCGAAACGGGCCAAGTTCACGCGCCCATGAATGTCCAGCTTGTCCGCGACTCGCTGGCCGGGCCGGGCTTGCTTGCCAGTCGCGTGTCTTTA
>CAIWOY010000317.1 GCA_903914415.1 uncultured Phycisphaerales bacterium
GCTTCCTGATTGACCGCGACGACTCCAAGACACCAAGCTGCCCGCTTCTCTTGGTGCCCCCGGGTTCTTGGCGGTTGGCTCACCAGTACCGCTCGAAGTGGACGTTGCCGCGGCCGGCGCGGCTGTCGGCCACGAAGCCGCGCTGTGCGAGGAGCGACTCAACGTCGTCGATCATCTGCGGGTTGCCGCACAGGAAAACGTGGCAATGCGCAGGATCGAGCGGCGCCCCGGCCAGGCGCTCATACCTCGCGGGCTCCAGCGCCGTCTGGACGCGGCCGCGCAGGCCCGTCCACGAACCGCCCTCCGGCTCGCGCGTCGCCAGCGGCACGTAGATCACCGTCGGGTCCTCTTGCGCGATCTGCTCCAGCTCCGCGCGGTACCCCAGGTCGGCCGCCACCCGCACGCCGTTGATCAACACGAAGCGTCGCCAGCGGTTCTGCCCGCGATACGTCCGCAGCATCGACATGAATGGCGCGACCCCCGTGCCGGTCGAGACCATGACCACGTCCGCCTCCGCCGGCGCCACCTCCAGCGCGAATTCCCCCTTCGCCTCCGCGTCCATCCACAAACGCCCGCCCGGCGTAATGTCCCACAGCCGCGGCGTGAGCTGGCCCTCCTCGATCAGGACGACGAAAAACTCCATCCACTCCGTCACCCGCGGCGACGAGGCGATCGAGTACGCCCGGCGAGTGTAGCGGATGCGGCCGGGCCGGGACCCCGGGCGCCCACCCTCCTGCGGCGACAGCCCGCGCGGCACGCCGAGGCGTACGAACTGGCCCGGATGGAACTCCGGGACGCGGCCGGAGTCGGGGCGCACCCGCACGATGCTCAGGATGTCGGTCAGGTCCTCACGTTCGAGCAGCGTGGCGTTCGTGGCCTCGTGTTCCATGCGCGAACTCTACCGCGGACTCAAACAACGCCCGGTGCCGGCCGGGAGGGCGAGGCTCCTGCCGAGCCGTGGTTCGCCCGAAGGCTTGCCCTCCCGCGGCGATGCACATTCATTGAATCCCCTCCAACCCTGGAATACGCAAAGTCCGTTTACATCGGGCGTAAGAAAGTCCTTGCCGTCCGGGCCATACTGCGGTTGTAAGAGGAGCCGCACCCTTGGCAGGTGGGTCTTATCAACCGCAGCATTCTACGCGCCCCCACCGCATTCGCCACCGTGGCCCGCTGCGCGACCGCAACCGCACAGAGCATGCTGTCCAATCTTGACAACGCCCGCCAAGCGCCGCGCCCGTGCCAGCGGCCGATCCTCAGCCCGAGCCGCATCACCGCCTTCAGCGCCCCTGACCGCGCCAATCTCGCCCAGGTCGCCGCGCTCCCCAGGTCACACACACCACCCTGCGCCAGGGCCCGAAGAATCCAGCCCTTACAGTTCTTCAGGCCTCGTTCGGACCGAGAGGGGGGATTAGCGCGCTCCACCTGCCCGGCGAAACAGCCCGTTGCGCTATTATCGGCAAGCCTCTCCACGAGCGTAGTTTGCCAGCGAAAGCCATTGCACGTCGTCGCACAGCGGCGACAATCTCGGCGCGCTTCCCGTTGGAGCGCATCTGGAGCACCCCGCAAGAGCCCCATGCCTTGGCGTGGATCACCGCGGACGCCGGCGCGCCGGCTGGTCTAGAACCTATCCCAAAACCGGACATCTGTGGAGTCTGTATCATTCTGCTTGAAGATCACCGTGGAGAAGCCAGCTCACGTGCGAGCGCCTGGGTACGCTCATCGTCTGGAATCAGCTCCGTGGCGGCTTCATACGCGGCCCGCGCTTCGGTAATGTGATCGGGCCCTGGAGCGCGCAGGGCGGCATGCCCCGCAATCAGATCGTTGCTTGCCTCGTACCAGGCCGCCCAGCGCTCATCGGGGACGAGAGCTTGCCCGCCGGGCCAGGTCGCGATGTACTCCGTCACGTCGCTTCGCTTTGCCGCCAATTGCTTCAGATTGACCGGAAGCGTGTTGTGGTACGGAGTTGCATGCGTCATGTAATCGAGCACCGGCCGATCGTCGTGGTGAATGGGTCCCCCGCCCACGAAGCGCTCGACGTCCCTCTCCGCCAGCAAGAGACACGCCGCAAGCTTGTAAGGGTTGTCCATCCCGATCGCTGCGAGGTCGCGCTGCACGAGCGGGGCGGCGATACGTTCTTCGATGTCGTCCAGCCGAACCTCCAGGCGGTTCGCAGTTCCTGCGAGAATCACGAAATCCGTCGGCAGATTAATCATGTACCAGACGCTCGTGTGCGGGAACACGCTGTGGAACGTCCGAATCAGCACTTTCAGCGCTTCCGGCGTTATGCCGGTGATCGGAACCCACGCGGCCCCGACGCCGCCGGGGTTGAGTCGCGACTGCATGAGCTGGAAGCACTCGGCGGTATACAGATTGCCGTTGCCGCGGTATTGAATGCTCGTCAGATCGGTCACGATGACGTCGTAACGGTATGGGACGACGTTGAACCAGGCGCGTGCGTCGTCCATGATGAGCCTGAAGTTGAGGCGATCGAGTCCCGGCCCGACCCAGCCGTGATTCTGCGATTCGAACAAGCGATACGCGTCGGCGACGCGCGGCTCGATCTCGACGCAATCGACCTGGATCTTGTGCAGCAGCATGGAATACGACGTGCCACCCGTGCCGAAGCCGACGGTCAGCGCGCGCTGGGGGGCCGGATGCAATAACAGCGGGAGATGCGCCAGCATTTTCTGGTCGGTGACGATCTCATCGTACGTTCCCGCGACCGATTTGCTATCGACGAAGAGCGTGCGATGACGGCGCTCCCGATCGACATACTCGGCGACGTGAACGGTGGCTGAAGGGCCCTCTGCGTAGTAGAGCAGAGTCTCCCCGGGCGCGTCCGCGGGAACGTAGAAGCGCGTCGCACCGGGCACCAGGGCCAGCAGAAAGGCAAAACACGCCGCCCCAGTCGGCATAAGCGCGCGAAACCAGGCCGTGCCCGGTCGGTTCGCATACGTTGCGACAGCCACGATCGCAACATTGCCGCCCGCGAGCAACAGCAGGCATCCCCGCAGCCCGATCCACGGGATGACCACAACTCCGGTCAACGCGGCCCCGGCGATAGTCCCGACCGCATTCCAGGCGTAGATCCTCCCCACCGTGCGACCGGGATCAGCGGCGGACGTCGAAAACATACCGACCAACAAGGGTAGACCGACGCCGATCAGCAATGTAGGAACGAAAACGACTGCGGCGACGAGCGCATACTCCATCCCGAAGATCGCGGCCTCCGACCGCGCTCCGCTCCGGATGTCGAGCCGCGAGGCCAGGGGCGCGAGTGCAAGCAATACTGGGACGAGCAGCGCCAGCAGGAGCTGACACAACGACAGAATCGACAGCTCGTCGACGCGGCGCCGACGGAGGAGCCGCGTCATAGCACCGGCGCCGAGGGACAGCGCCGTCAAATAGACACTGACGACCATTGTAAAGACATAGACGCTGTTGAGCGTGAAGATTGCGAGCAGGCGGATCCACACGACTTCATAAGCGAGCGCGAGCGCGCCCGTGAGCGCCGCGACGATCAACGCGAAACGCGGATGAACGTGACGCACTCCGTCAGCGCGAGCACCCGGGGCATGGACGAGAGCCGTCGGCGAAACCTGCGGGGAGACGAGGAGCATGTTCCCGCGGCCGCGCGCATTCATCCAAAGCACGATGGCAAACGCGGCCACATTGCCCGTAACGGCGCAAAACAGTGCATTCTGCGTACCGACCAGCCGAATCAGAAAGAAACCCGCCGCCAATGCCCCAAGAACCGAGCCGGCGGTATTGACCGCATAGCCGCGCCCGAAGCCGATGACGGTCGAGCCAACCCGTTCGGCGAGTAAGCGCGCCATGACCGGGACCGTCGCGCCGATCAGAACGCTCGGAATGCCGACGGCCACGAACGCCAACGCGAAACGAATCAGGTTAGAGCCAAACCATCCGGGCTCGATCGCCGTGTAGAGCGTCGAAAACCCGCCCATCAGCACAGGGATGAAGCCAAACGTCGCCAGACCGGCGAGGGCAATCCCCAACTCCACGAAGGCGTATATCAGCAAGGGGCGCGTCGAGCGGTCTGCGATCGGTCCGAAGATGCGCGCTCCCAGGGCCATTCCGCCGAGAAAGGCGGAAAGCACCGCGGCGACGCTGAGCGTGCTCAGTCCGAAGACGAGCGTCAGCATCCGCTCCCAAACCACCTGGTAGACCAGCGCGGAAGCGCCGGACAGAAAGAAGCACACGTACAGGGCGAAAACGCGGAATCTCATTGAACTCGCATTCTAAGCGCGGGACCGCGATCCGCCAACCGCGTAACGACGAGGGCGCCGGAGCGCGACGACGCGCGCACATAACAAGCGGAGCCGCCGGTCATCTGGCGGCTCCGCGGGCGGAAAACAAGGGCCACGTGGCGCGCCGCCCGGCCGGCAACCCGTACCAATAGAAGCAGGCCGGTGGAGTTTTCCACCGGCCTGCTGAGATAGCCTACTTCAACCGACTACGCGGGCGCGCCCTGCGCTTACGGACAGGGCTGGCCGATCCTGGCCACGAACGGGTCGATGTCCGCAAAGGTGACGTTCCCGTCGGCGGTGCAATCGCCGTTGATCCACGGGCACGGCCAGTGCGTCCAGGCCGGCTCGCCCGCCAGCGCGGCGACGAACAGGTCGATGTCCGCGAACGTGACGCTTCCGTCGCAGTTCATGTCACCCCTGCACGACGCCGGGCACTTGTTCCCGGGGCGGCAAGTGGTGTTATTGCCGTAATAGTGACCGCTGGCTGCCAAGCAGGCCGCCTGCGTGATCACCGAGCACGTGCCGGTCGTCGAACAGCAGGCACCGATGTTCGGCTGCGGGCACGGATTCGTCGGCGAGCAAGCCGTCCATTCGCCGTGCCACACGTTCGGCGACAGACAGTCGGCTTGCAGCGTGAGCGAGCAAGCGCCAGCCGGGGTGCAGCAGGCACCGGTCGGCTGCGGGCAATTGTTCGGCGAGCAGGTGGTGCCCGCACCCTGCCACGTGTTGGGCGTGGTGCAGTCGGCTTGCAGCGTGACCGAGCAAGCGCCAGCCGGGGTGCAGCAGGCACCGGGCTGCGGGCACAGGTTCGGCGAGCAGTTGGTGCCCGCACCCAGCCACGTGTTGGGCGTGGTGCAGTTGCCTTGGAGCGTGACCGAGCAAGTGCCAGCCGGAGTGCAGCAGGCACCCAGCAGCGGGCACGGGCTCGGCGAGCAGTTCGTGCCATCGCCCATATAGATGCCGCCGTACGCGGTGCATACCGCGGTGGTCAGCACCTGACACCCGGACGCCATGCAGCAGGCACCGAGCGTCGGCGGCGTCAGAGCGGTGATGGAGACCGCGTCGATCGTCGGGGGACGCAGGGTCGCCGGGAATCCAACCACGTATTCGCGGTAGCCCACCGCCAGGGCGCCAGGACCCAGGTTCGGGATGGTTCCCGTGTACGTCAGCGCGTTAGGCGTGTTAGGGTCATACGCCGCGCTGACGTTCTCGTAGTTGCGCGTGATGCTGAGCATGTGCCAGCCGGTGGTGATCGCGTTGGGGTCGACGTCGAGCAGCACCGTGCCGCCGCCGCCGAAATCATCCCCGCGGTTCACGAACTGGAGGGTTGTGGCGAGGATGGTGCCCGTGTCGGCGTTCTCCCGCTTGAGGAACTGCCACTGCAGCCCGGTGTTGCCGTTGCCAGTGCCGCCGGGGTAGGGGGCGAAGATGTTAAAGACACCGTCGGTCGCGCCCATGCCGACGGACCAGGCCTCGTACTCTAACGAGGTGTTGCCGGCGACGAAGCCGGGATTGTCGGCGCTGATATAGACGTAGCACGAGAAGGCGAAGCTGAAGCGGGCCGCGTCGGACAACGCGCACATGTCTCCGCCGCCGGTGGAGTCCATGCAAATGCCTGCGTAACCGCCCTGCGGCGAGCGCGGGATAGCGCCTGTATTATAGTTGCCCGTGGTGCCCGGGACATTGGGGTCCATGTACTTCAGGGCGGCGTACGTGCCGCCCCAGTTCGTTACGTCGGAGGCAAGGGTTCCGCCGTCGAAGTTCTCCGTATAGGGCGCCAAGCTTGCGACGCTGTTCGGCATGCCCGGGGTGGCGGGTCGGATGCCGAAGTCGCGCCCGTTGTCGTTGGTATCGAAGCCGTCGAACCAGCGGCCCAGCGACGGCGCCCGCGTGACGGTATCAATGTACGACTGGAAGTTGCCCCACCAGCCGCCTTCCGCCGGCGAAACTGCCACCGGGCCCTTGTTCCGCTCGGTGATCAGCGCGTCTACCACCACGCCGTTCTGATCGAGCAACTCGTACGCCTCGTTGTCGTTTTTCAATTGATCATTGGCGATGATCAGGTTCACGCCCGGAACGAGGGCCTGCCCGATGACGTAGAAGCCGCCAGCCGCGAGAGTTGTGCTCGCCGGAATCGTGAAGTCGGCGTTGGTGTCTGCCGGCGGCGCGACGATGTCGGACGCGCGGACCATCCAACCGGAGATGTCCACCGCGTTCGGCTCGCCGTTGTACAGCTCGATGAACTCGCGATCGTCCGCTCCGCTGTCATCGTAGGCGAGCTCGTTGATCACCACCCTGAGGTGCACACCCGTCCCCACCGCGATCGCGATCGAATCGGCGCTCTCGAAAGTGTTGACCGTCTGCCGGGCCGTGATCTGCTGGCCA
The DNA here is from genome assembly GCA_903914415.1 of uncultured Phycisphaerales bacterium. GTDB lineage: Bacteria > Planctomycetota > Phycisphaerae > UBA1845 > Fen-1342 > Fen-1342. The sequence continues at coordinate 6,654 of CAIWOY010000317.1, forward strand.
AGCGCTAGAGGTGGAGTGACATTGACGACGACCGACGCCGCGCCGGCCGGGTTCTTCGACCCGATCTGCACACCGTTCGCAAGCACCCGTACCAGGCTCGCGACGGCGTTGCCGGTGTTGCGTACGTTGCTGACCGTGACGGTGGTCTGGCCCGCCACGAGCGAGCCCGGAAGCGTCGGGGCCGGCGGCCTCTGAACGACGCGTGGGTAGGCGAGGTCGCTCGTCGCCCGACTCGGGACGTCGTAGCTCGCCGACACCTGTTTCCCCAACGCCAGCGGCGAGCCGGGGACAATGTTGACGCTCGTCGCGCCGGCCGGATTCACGCTCCCCGACGCTACGCCGTTCACCAGGAGCCGCACCAGCGTAGCGTTCGGATCGATGTTGCTAACCGTCACCGCGGGCGCCACGCCGATGATCCGCTGTTCCACGGCCGGCAGCGGCAACGTGCTCGTGCGGGGGTCTTCCACCAGCAGCCACATGCCGACGGCCTTGGCCGAATCCGGGAACGTCACCAGCGGGCGGTACGGCGCGTGCGTGTTGCTCGGCGCCGTGTTCGCGAACGTCCAGCCGAGGCGGTTGGAGTAGATACCATCGTAACTGGTGACCGAGGCGAGCACGCTCGTTGCAGGTATGTTTGGGTCATCGGTGGTCTGGCCGCGGACGTTCGGGAACGGGTTGGTCGTCTCGGCGTTGGAGATCAGTACTTCGTTGTTGTTGGGGTCGACGTAGTAGACGTGGTCAAGGTATATGAGGTAGGGACCGACATTGGGCGTGGTCGAGTCGATCGTGAAGAACATCGCGTCGATGTTGTAGAGTCCGCCGTCCGGCTGGAGCTGGCCGTTGCCGCCCGCAAAGCTGATCACCGGTTCAACACTCGGAATCAGCGAGAACTCGACTTTCTGCCACATGCCGTTCTGCACAAAAACGGGATGGCCCTGCGTTCCGGCGGTGCCGACGACCGCCGTCGCGCCGACCCACTCGAAGTTCGCCACCGTGCCACCCGATCCGCTTTCATCCAGCGAGAGCGTCGCGCTGAACGCTGCCGGCGGATTCACC
>CAIWOY010000318.1 GCA_903914415.1 uncultured Phycisphaerales bacterium
GCCCGCCGCGGCTCATCCGTTACCGCCTGCCGAAGGTCGAGCCCACGCAGACCGCGACCGGCGAACGCGTGTTCGTCTCCGCCGGCGGCGTGTACTTCTCGCAGGACGGCGGCCCCGACTCCCCCATGCTCGAAATCCGCGCCGACAACGCCGTCGTCTTCCCGCCCGAGGGTGCGGCCGGGTCGTTCCTGGGCGCGGGCTTGGAGGGCCGGCAGACCGGCGAGGCCAAGCCCGCCCAGCCGACGCCGAAGGAACCGCCGCCCCCACGGCTCAGGCCGTCGCCGACCGAGCCCGCGGAGCCGGAGCCCGGGCCAGAGCCGGGGAAGCCCAGGCCGCCGGGGCTGTTCGGGATGGAGGCCGCCGGCACCCCCGGCCGCGTACGCGCCGTCTACCTCGAAGGTGACGTCGTGTTGTCGATGGGCACGCGCTTCGTGCGCGCCCACCGCCTGTACTACGACTTCGAGCACGACCGCGCCCTCATCCTCGACGGCGTCTTCCGCGCCGACGTCCCGGCGCGTGGCGTCCCGCTCTACGTCCGCGCGACCGAGATCCAGCAGCTCTCCGCCCGCGAATTCGCCGCCAACAACGCCGTGGTCACGACGAGCGAGTTCTACACGCCCAGCTACCACATCGGCGCCGAGCGCGTGATCGTCCGCGACGTGACCACGCGCGACGCCGAAGGCCGCGCGACTAGCGCCGTCACCGGCAACTACGAGATGAGGAACTCCACCCTGAACGTCGAGGGTTTGCCGCTCCTGTGGTGGCCATACAGCCGGGGCTCGCTGGAGCAAAGCGAAACCCTGCTGCGCGGCTTCAGCACCGGCTACAACAGCCGCTTCGGCGCCGAGGTCCGCACGAAGTGGTACCTCTTCAACCTCCTCGGCCTCAAGGCCCCGGAGGGCTTCGACGCCACCCTGCGCATGGACTACTTCTCCAAGCGCGGCCCCGGCATCGGCGTCAACGTCGATTACGAGCGCGAGAACTACTACGGCCTCTTCCGCGGCTACTACATCCACGACGATGGCCAGGACAACCTCGGCCCCCTCCGCAAGCAGGACAACGACCCCAGCACCAGCGAACGCGGCCGCATCCTCTGGCGGCACCGCCATTACCTGCCCGACAACTGGGAGCTGACGCTCGAGTTCGCCTACGCCAGCGACCCCTACTTCCTCGAAACCTACGAGAAATCCGAATACAACGAGGGCAAGGAGCAGGAAACCGACATCTACCTCAAGCGAGCGAAGGGCAACGAGGCTATCACCCTCCTCGCCAACTGGCGCATCCTCGACTTCCTCACCCAGACCGAGCACCTGCCCGACTTCACCTACCGCCGCATCGGCGACACCTTCCTCGACCCCGTCGTCAGCTACAGCGAAGCCCGCTTCGGGATGGTCCGCTACCTCCCCGACGACCGGCAGTACTTCCAGAAGCGGCACTTCAACAACGACGGCCGCTCAGACCTCACCGTCCGCAGCGACGCCCGCCAGGAGTTCGAGCTGCCCCTCAAGCTCGCCACGTTCAACCTCGTCCCCTTCGCGTCCATCCGTGGCAGCTACTGGGACGGCCAGCCCCTCGACCAAGGCGCCCTCTGGCGCGGCATGGGCATGTACGGCGTCCGCGGCGGAACGAGCTTCAGCCGCGTCTTCAACGACGTGAAGTCGGAGCTACTTGACATCAACGGCATCCGCCACATCGTCAAGCCCGACTTCGCGATCTTTGGCGGCCACAGCAACACCCGCAGCCAGCTCATCACGCCCTTCGACTACGGCGTCGAGACGATCGACGCGCTCTACGGCATGCGGATCGGCGCGCAGCAGACCTGGCAGACCAAGCGCGGCCCCGCCGGCCAGCAGCGCACCGTCGACCTGCTCACGCTCAACCTCGAAGCCGGCGCCTTCGGCAACGGCGAGGGCCGCCGCGAGAGGTCGAACGGCTGGGTTGACCCCCTGCGGCCGGAAAACAGCCGCTCGCGGAACTACCTCGCCGGCGACCTCGTCTACCGCCTTAGCGACAGCACCAGCCTGCTCTACGACTTCAACTTCGACCTCAACGACCGCTCCTACGACCGCCACAACGTGTCGATCGCCGTCGAACGCAGCCCGCGCCTCTCCTACGTCTTCGGCACCCGCTACGCCGGCGACATCGACTACAGCATGATCGGCGGCGGCTGGAACTATAAGCTCAACGAGAAGCACATCACGGCCTTCCGCGCCTGGTGGGACGTCGACACCGGCCGCGTCGGCGAAGTGACCTTCTCCTACATCCGCAAGCTCCCGCGCTGGTACGCCGGCATCACCTTCGAGTACGACAACGTCGACGACAGCTTCACCGTCGCCTTCTCGCTCTGGCCCGAGGGCGTCCCCGAATGGACCCTCGGCTCCAAGCGCTTCACCGGCCTCGGCACCACCACCGGCATCCGCCCGTAACGGCGTCTCTCACGGTCCCCGAACGCGCAGCGTCAACCAGCGCGCAATCGGAGCCCGAGCGGGAGCGAGGGGCACGTCCGGCAGGGCGTGATCCGCACGCGCAGCGCGAGCCAGCGCCGTGTGCAACGTACAGGGTGTAGCGTCCGACCCCCGTGTCGGACGTCGCCCACCCTCCGGACGCGCAGCGCCACCCAGCGCCCTGCGGAGCCCAATCCGAACGCGAAGCGCAAGCGAGCGCGCCGCCTGAGCCTACTTCTTCTTTGCTTCGCGGAAGAGAGGCGCCGCGGCCAAGGTGACGAGCACGACCTCTTCGCCGGTGATGGTGCTGATGTCGTGGTGCATGCTCAGCGCCTGGCTGCCGGTCACTTCCAGCACCATCGCTTCCAGGACCGGCCGGGCCGTTTCGATCAA
>CAIWOY010000319.1 GCA_903914415.1 uncultured Phycisphaerales bacterium
CGTTGGCCTTCACGCGGGAATATCGTATGGCCGCCCGTACCCGGGATGCGCTTCAGCTCGATCGGGACAGCGTGCCGTCGGTGGCAGCCTTGCGTGGCGTCATGCAAAATATTTTTGGCCGGTCGCTGAAACTGCGCCAGGTCAGCGCCGGCGGCTGTAACGCCTGCGAGGCGGATGTCAACGTGCTTGGCACCGTGGTCTATGATCTCGGGCGGTTCGGGATTCAGTTTGTGACCTCGCCCCGGCATGCCGATGGCCTGCTGATCACCGGGCCGGCCCGTGCAACGGACCTCGCAGCGGCCCGCCGGACCGGCGCCCGCACGGCCCCGGATTTCGCCGCGGTGGCCGCCCTCATCCTGCGCGAGCCGGCGTGACTGCGGTCACCGCGCGCCCCCCTTCCCGGCACTATTGCTGAGGCTTATTCCACGTCGTATGTTGACCGAGAGCCACCGTGTGGGCGGTGGCGTTCGAGACTCTTCCGGAGGATTGCCGCGTATGACACATCGCGTCGTCGCTACGTCCGTGCGCATGAGTGTGCTTGCACTCGCACTCGCCGCGGGCGTGACCCGTCAGTCCCAGGCCCAGGGACAGATCGCCATCGGGCAGGTGGTCCAGAACCAACTCACGTCGGCGAGTCCAGTGAACGCCGAAGGACGTCGGTACGCGATGTGGACGTTCATGGGCAACGCCGGCCAGTCCATCCAGATCGACATGCAGTCCACCACCATCGACAGCTACCTCATCCTGCAGGACCAGAACGGCCAGCAGCTGAGCTATAACGACGACGGCGGCGGCGGGCTCAACGCGCGCATCCAGTACACGCTGCCCTACGCCGGCATCTATCGACTGATGGCGATGTCGTACGGGACGTCGGGCAATGTGTTCGGCACCTACAACCTGCAGCTGTCGGGCGGCGCCCAGATGGGCCAGCCGACGGTGCAGCCGATGGTGCAGGCGATGGCGAATGCGTCGGGCGTGGTGGGCACGATCGGTGTCGGTCAGCAGGCGCAGGGCACGCTCGGGATGGGCGACGCCCGCTACGACAACAAGCCGTTCCAGGCGTACAACTTCCAGTGTACGGCCGGCCTGTCCTTCACGCTGAGCATCCTGTCTAGCTGGGACAACTACGCGCTGATCTTCGATCCGATGGGCAACGTGGTCGCGCGCGACGACGATTCCGGCGGGAGCCTCCAGGCCCGCGTCAACTACACCTGCCCGATGTTCGGCACGTACCGGCTCGCCGTCTCCGTCTTCTCGACCTCCACGACGCCCGGGGCGTACACGATGCAAGTGATGGCGGCCCAGGGCCCGACGATGATGCAGCCGACAGTGCAGCCGATGGGCGGCAATCCGTCCGGCGTGGTGGGTACCATCGGCGTGGGCCAGCAGGCGTCGGGCACACTTTCGATGGGCGACGCGCGCTACGAGAACAAGCCGTTCCAGGCCTACAACTTCCAGTGCACCACGGGCCTGTCGTTCCAGCTCAACATCCTGTCCAGCTGGGACAACTACGCGCTGATCTTCGACCCGATGGGGAACGTGGTCATGCGCGACGACGATTCCGGCGAGGGCCTGAACGCACAGATCAACTACACCTGCCCGATGAACGGCACCTACCGGCTCGC
>CAIWOY010000320.1 GCA_903914415.1 uncultured Phycisphaerales bacterium
ATCTGCCCGCAACCGGTTGGCACGTCCTCGCAGCCGGTCGCCGCGCCTTCGCAGCCGCCCGCCGCCTCTCAGCCCGTCAGCCAGCGTTACCCGGCGGTCGCGGCTGCGCTCGCCGAGTTCGACACGCGTGTGCTGGAGTTCTTCCGTCAGCCCGACAAGTTCCTCGCCGCCAGCGTGACGCTGCCCGAGAAGACGCAAGTGAAGTCCGCTGAGCTGGTCATCACCGCGGACAACCTCTACACGTTCTACGTCAACGGCAAGCCGGGTGGCGAAAGCAGCGCCAATCCAGACGACTGGAACCAACCGAAGCGATTTGATGTCGCCAGCATGCTCGCGCCGGGCGACCCCTGGTGGGCGGTATTCGCGTTGACGAACCGCGGTCCGTTTCCGATCACCCTCGGTCCGGACGCGGCGGTTGATCCAGTTTTCCTGCTCTCGTTTTCGGTCGAAGGGGACCAGAAGCGTGAATACCCCGCGCTGCTGACGATCGGCCTTGACCAGATTCGCGTTCTTCACCCCGGGCAGACCGTCTCGGTACGCCGCACGCTTGACGTCGGGCCGCTGAGTCGCGTAGCGCGGGGGTCGCCGCAGCAGGCGCAGCGCATCACGTTGCGGGCCTTGCTCGACGGGGTGCTGGGGGAGGAAGGACAGTGGCGGGTCGCCGCGGGTGGACAGCAGTTGCCGACCGCGTATTTCACGCGGCTGCCGGCCAGCGCCGGCGCAACCTCGATCAGCGCCCTGTTCAGCGCGCTCGCGGCCGACTCCGGCGCACAGTTCAGGGCGCTGGAAATCATGGCCCAGTTGGTCGGCGAGCGGCAACGCGCCGACGCGGGCCGGCTGGAATACCGGCCCGAACCCGTGCCGAGCGACCGGATACAGGCGGCCCTGCTGAACCTGCTCGGTAGCGACGCGTGGGAGCTGCGGGCGCGGACGCTCAACGCCCTGCAACTCACGGGGCTGGATCGCCGCGCCGTCGGCAAGGCCGAGACGAACCTCGGTCATGCGCACTGGCTTGTGCGGCTGATGGCCGTGCGCCTGCTGGCTCGGCAGGGGGCCGCGTTCCGTGAGCGGGGCGAGGCGCTCGCGCACGATGACGCCGACGAGTTGGTGCGCGCTCTGGCGGACAGCTACGTCAAGAAATGGGCGGAGCCAGAAAGTCCCAGGCCGGACACGGGAAACATCCGATAACACACGGTGCCGAGCGAGCGCCCCGTGGTCGCGCCGCGTTGACGCCCCCCGGGCAGGCACGGTAAAAGGGCGCCGGAGCGCGGCGCGGTCCGGGTGCGGACGGCTCCGTGACTAGCGCGGCAGGCTTGGCAGGAGTCTATGGGGTCACGACGCCCGATCTTCGCAACAGGCGCGGCCTTGGGGGTCACGCTGCTTTGCGCCGGCTGCGGGTTTACGCCTTTCGGCCGCACCATCGCCGACATCCGCCTCTGGCGCGGCGATCAGGCCCTCCATGAACGGAAGCTCGACGCCGCGCTGGTCGAGTTCCGGGAAGCGGTGAAGTTCGACCCGCAGTACTACGACGCCCAGTACAAGCTCGGGCTGGTGTACAAGGAAAGCGGCGATCTGGAGCAGGCGGTCAACTCGCTCCAGGCCGCCGTCCGTCTCGACCCGACCCAGATCAAGTCCCTCTTCGAGTTGGGCGAAGTCTATCGGCTGCTCGACAGGATGACGCAGGCCATCCGGGCGTACGCGATGGCCCGCGACCTGGACCCGCATAACTTCGACCTGCATTACCGCTTGGCCACCTGCTACCACCAGACCGGCGAGCTCGAGCAGGCCGTGGAGGCGTACCGCGAGGCGATCAAGCTCGACCCGCAAAACGCTTACGTTCGCAGCAACCTGGGCGCAGCCCTGGCCGCCCAAGGCAAGCCCTACGAGGCGATCAAGGCCTACAAGGAATCGCTCGAGTGCAACGACGCGCAGCCGATCGTGCTCGTCAACCTCGCGACCGTCTACCTGAACCAGGAGCGTTGGGAAACGGCGCACCTGGCCCTCAGAAAGGCCATCGAGCTCGCCCCCGAGCTTTCGTCGGCGCACGAGCGGCTCGGCTACTGCCTGTGGCGCGAGGGGGCCTACGAGGCCGCGGCCGGGAGCTACCGGCGCGCGATCGAGCTGGATGCCAAGAACGCCGTCGCGTACGCGGGGTACGGGGTAGTGCTGATGACGCAGTACCTCGACGCGCCGGGGAAGGTTGAGCTGCGCGACCAGGCCGTCGAGGCCTGGCACAGCAGCCTGGAGGTCAATCCCGACCAGCCCAAGCTGCGCGAGCTGGTCGAGAAATACCGCTCGAAGCACGAGAGGCCGACCCTGACGCTGGACGAGTAGCCGTACAGCGGCGTTGCGGGCCCCTTGCGCGTTTGTCGGCCCGGACGCTATTCTCGCGGGGGCGCGATGGTCTGGGTCTCGCCGGGCGTGAGCGTGCAGGGCTTCCCGAAAACCTGCGCCGCCAGCGGCCGCTCGCCGCGGTGCTCGATCGTCACGCCGCGCGGCTCGATCGTCACGTACAGCGGCTGGCCGTCCCAGACCAGCGGGAAGCGCAAGGCCGTCCACGCTTGCGGCAGGCGCGGGTTGAGTTGCAGGATTTCGGATTGCATCCGCGTCCGCACTCCCGCAAATCCCAGAATCGCGGCCTGCCAGTTGGCGCCCGCACAGGCCGCATGAACGCCTTCGGCCGCCTCGTCCGGCTCCAGATCGAGACCGACGGATTCGCTCCACAGCCGCCAGGCTTCATCGTCTTTGCCGAGCCAGCTTGCGACCAGCGCGTGCGTCGCCCGGCTGAGGCTCGAGTCGTGGGACGTGAGCGGCGCGTACGTCTCGTACGCGATCCGCATCTGCTCCGCGTCGAATTCCTGCGGGAACAGCGCCATGAGTTGCAGCACGTCGGCCTGCTTGAGCACCTGGCTGCGATAGAGCCGCTCCTGGCTCACGCACGCGCCGAGGCGCTTCGACCGGTCCGGCCACCAGCGCTCGAAATCGAATGGCTCGCGCCCGAAGAAGTCGTCGGATTGCAGCACGAGGCGCCGCGACTCGTCGTACGGCATCCGCAGCTTCGCCGCAACCTCGGCAAACCGGGCCAGCTCGCGCTCGTCGAGTTGAAGCTCCTCCCGCAAGCTCGCGGCGGCCTCGGGATCGGCGCGCTCCAGCTTGCGCCACGCGAACGCCGTCACCTGCAACGAAAACGCAGCCAGCCGGTTCGTGTATGCGTTGTTCAGGCAGAAGGGCGTGTACTCGTCCGGACCCATGACCATCAGGATGTCAAAGCGATCTGCCGCGGCGTCATACGTCGCGCGCTGGCACCAGTATCGCGCCGTCTCGACCAGCACCGCCGCCACGTCGCGCAGAAACGGAACGTCGTCCGGGTTGGCCAGATGCGCGTGCCATAGGCCGTATGCCACGTCCGCCGTCACGTGCACCTCGTGGTCGGCGTACTGCCAGTTGGGGCAATTCTCGTCGCCGCTCGGCGAGCTTTCCCAGGCGTACCGCGCGCCGGCGTAGCCGTACCGCCGTGCGTTCTGCCGGGCGCCATCCAGGGACGCGACGCGAAAACGCGCCAGCGTCTGGCCGACGGCGGGCCGCGTGTACAGGAACAGCGGCAGCATGAAGATCTCGGTGTCCCAGAAGTACCGCCCGCAGTATGCCTCGCCGGCGGCCCCTTTCGGGTCGATCGCGCAGCGCGGGTCGTCCTCCACAACCGCCCGCAACAGGTGGTAAAGCGCGGTCCGCAACGCAAGCTGGCTGCGCGGATCGCCCTCAATCACCACGTCGGTCTTCGCCCAGCGCTCTTGCCAGACCGCGTCCGATTCCGCCGCCAGCCGATCGAACCCGGCCGCGGCGGCGTCCCACGTCAGCCTTCGCGCAGCGTCCAGCGGCGAGCTGGTCACGTGCCGCGACGAGGTCAGCGACACGAACTTGTGAACCCGGATCGTGTCTCCGGGGTCGAGGGTCCAGGCGCCCGCCAGGGCGGTCCAGCGGGCCTCCGTCTCGACGTTCCACGCGATCGGCTGATCGGCGGTCACGATCGCCGCCGCGGCGACGGCAATGTCCGAGTTGGTGCGCACCGTGAGCGTGATCGGCCCGTGCTCGCCCGTGATGTCCACCGCCGCGAAGTGATCGAAGCCGTTGGTCCGCACCTCGGCGCTGAGCGCGCCGATGAAACGCAGCTCGGCGGGCGGGCCGCCGACGTGCTGGACCGTGCACTGCAGCGTCATGACGTGCCGGCGCGCGGCGCTGACGAACCGCTCGAACGCGACGCGCAGGATCGCCCCGGCCCGCGTGTGCCAGGTAAAGGAGCGCGCCAGCCGTCCCGTCCGCAGGTCCAGCCGCCGCACGTAGTTGCAGACCTGGCCGTGCTCCATGTCCAGCCGTTCGCCGGCCGAGAAAAGCGTCAGCCCGTGGATCGCCGGCAAGTTGATGAGCTCGTCGCCGCACGTCGGGTGCGGGCCGCTCACGCCCGGCAGGTAGGTCCCGACGCGGCTTTTGCCGGGCGGGGGCCGCTCGACGGTGGCGTTGCCCATCACGCGGAGGTACTCGCGGTCCTGCGGGTCGTCGCCGAGCCCCTCTTCGAGCGCCGCCCGCTGCTGCAGCACGCCGCTCCCGATCGCGAAGAGCCCCTCGTAATGGCGGTTGTGGCGCACGTCGAACGCCGGCTCGACGAGCGACCACGTGTCGGGTGTGGGCGTCAAACGCGCTTCCTCCCCAGCCGCTTTTTCACCGCGTACTCCCGCCGCAGCCGTTCGTGCGCGCTGCGGATCAGCTCTTGCGCCTGCCCCACGTGCTCGACCGTCGTCCGCAGATTGCCGATCGCCAGCCGCAGCACATACCGCCCGCGCAGCTTCGTGTGCGACAGAAACACCGGCCCCGCCGCGTTGATTTCCGCGAGCAGCCGCTCGTTGAACCGGTCCTGCTCCTCGGGCGGCAGGTCCGGCACCGCACGAAAACAGACCGTGCTGAACGGAACCGGCGCCGCCAGCTCCAACCCCGCCTGCGTTTCAATCCACGCGGCGAACTGCCGCGCCAACGCGCAATGGTAGCGGATGCGTTCCTGGAGCCCCTGTACGCCGAAGGCCCGGATCACCATCCACAGCTTTAGGGCGCGGAATCGTCGCCCGAGTTGCACGCCGTAGTCCATCAGGTTCGTCACGCCGGTCTCGGTCGTGGTCAGGTAGTCGGGAATGACCGAGAACGCGCGGCGCAGCACTTCCGGTTCCCGCACGAACAGCACCGAGCAATCCATCGGCACGAACAGCCACTTGTGCGGGTTCGTGACGATGGAATCGGCCAGCTCCAGCCCCTCCATCTGCCCGCGAAACTCCGGACAGATCGCCGCCGCCAGCGCATACGCCCCGTCGACGTGCAGCCATAGGTTCTCGCGCTGCGCGATCGCCGCGATCTCCCGCACCGGGTCCACAGAGGTGGTGGAGGTCGTCCCGACCGTGGCGACGACCGCGACGGGACGCCGGCCGGCCGCCTTGTCCGCCGCGATTGCGGCTTCGAGCGCGTCCACCTTCATGCGGTATTGGGAGTCCGATTCGATGCGGCGCAAGTTCTCCAGACCGAATCCGAGCGTGATCGCGGCCTTGTCGATCGAGGAGTGGGCCTGGTCGCTGCAATACACCGTCAGCGGCGGCAGGTCGGGGCGCCCGGCCATCCCGCGCCGGCGAACGTCGAGGCCCGTCGTCCGCTCGCGCGCCGCCGCGATGGCGAGCAGCGTACTCATCGACGCCGTGTCATTGATGTGCCCGCGAAACGCCGGCGGCAGGCCCAGCATCTGGCGGTACCAGTCGCAGGCGTGCTCTTCCAGCTCGGTCTGCGCGGGGCCGGTTCGCCACAGCATCGCGTTGACGTTCAGAGCTGCGGCCAGCGCCTCCCCGAGAATCCCAGGCCCGGAACCGGTCACGGCAAAGTACGCCATGAACCCGGGGTGATTCCAGTGCGTCGTGTGCAGCTCGATTAGTCGTCGGTAGTCATCGAGGACTCGTTCGACCGGCTCGCCCACCTCCGGCGGCGCTGCCGGGAGCTGCCGGCGAAGGTCGCCTGGACGAGTCTTCGGCGTCACCGGATATCGTTGCACGTTCTCGACGTAGTCTGCGACGAGATCCGCAACCCGGTGCATCGCTGGCCTGAATTCCGCGGCAGGCATGTCGCCGGGGGTGGCCGCAGCCGGTTTCGCACGCGACTTGCCGCGAGCCGTCGATCCGGTTTTGCGTTTGGGGGTCATTGGTTGATGGTGCGATCCGACCTCGCTCGCCGCCAGCGTTTACCAGGAACGCGCAGAGGCATAATTATCACGCCCGGCGCAACTTGCGTCCACAGGGCTTGCTGCCCGCGCGCTTTGGGAGCGCGGCGGCCCGTGCCGATAAAGGTTGTTGAGCAGAATGCGTAATGAGTGAGCAGCTCAAGCCAGAGGCGCAGCCGGCGGCTGAGCCCGCTGCGGCGCAGTCCGGCCCCGGGCTCAGAGAGGCATTCTCCGCCCGGCTGTCGGCCATCTCGGGGCGCGCAGAGGAAATCTGCGCCGAATTGGACCAGCTTCGTAGCGCCGTCGAGTCCGAGGCCGACGCGCTGCACCGCCGCCAGTCCGACCTCGCTCAGCTCGCGGCCCAGACGGTCGAGCGCGAGAGCACGCTCCACGAGCAGACCGCCGCGCTCGACCGGCTCGAAAGCCAACTCGCCGAGCGCGAGGAGAAGCTGAAGGCCCGGACGCACGCGCTGAAGCAGCGACGGGCGGAATTCGACCGGGACGAGAAGGAGTTGAAGGACCAGGAGGTCCGACTCAAGAAACGGCAAGAAGAGCAGGAGAAGTGGACAAAGACCCTCGGGGACCAGGAGGCCGAGCTGGAGCGCCGCCAGGCGACGCTGGAGGCCAGGGTCGGCGACGTGCAGCAACACGGGGCGGCTCTAGCGCGCGATGAGCAGAACCTGCACGAGCGCGAGGGTCCGTTCGCTGCGCGCGCACAGGAGTTCGAGCAGAGTCGCGCGGCGCTCGCCCGGGAGCAGGCGGACCTCGACCAGCGTGAGGCGGGCCTCGCCACGCGTGCGCAGGCGCTCGAACAGCGGCGCGCCGCGTTGGCGGAGGAGGACAAGGAGCTTCAGGAGCGCGAGGCCGCACTGGCCGGACGTGCCCGCAGCCTCGAGCAGCGCCGGGAGGAGCTGGTGCGGGGCGAGGGGGAAGCTGCGAGCGTGGAAACCCTGGGCAACGAGCCGGCGGCCCAGACCGAGCGACGCGGCAGCACTCTCGATCACGACGAACGCATGTTACACGAGCGGGAGAACGCGCTGGAGCTGCGGACGCGGCGACTTGAGGAATCGGCCGCCGCGCTCGAAAACCGCCAGAAAGAGCTGGACGAGCGACGTGCAGCCCTCCAGACCGGCGACCACGAGCTGCACGAGCGCGAGGCCAAACTAACCGCCGGGGCCGAGGCCGTGGCCCAGCGGGCTGCGCAGCTTGGCGGCCAGGAGGCGGAACTGCGCCAACGGCAAGCGTCGCTTGGGGAGTTGCAGGAGGAGTTGGACCGGCAGCGGCACACGCTAGACGGCTTGGCGGCGGAACTCCTCGGCCGGCGGGGCCAGTTGGAAGCCGAAGCGGTACAAGTCTCCCAGCCGCCGGTGGCTGGGCTACCCCGGGATGCGGTGCCGGAGCACCTGCTGGCCCCGGACGGCCAGCCGTCCGCCACCGGCTTGGCAGCCATGCCGCCACCGGGCGCGGTCACGGGCGGATCGGACGCAAGCGGAGAGGACACGCCGGACGCGTCGCCGGAGACCGGTCACGAGCCGGCCGGGGCCGAGGGTCCCGGCGACCGGCGCGACATGCCGCAGACGCCGGCCCCTGGGACCGTCGACGAGTCGGTGCTCACGCCCGAGCAGCGCCAGAAGCTGCGTGTGCTCCGTCGGATCACCGGCGGGAAGGTCAGTGACGCGGAGCTGCTCGCCCGCCTGGAGGGGGACGGCAGCGCCGCGCTTCGCGGCCCTGCCAACGGCAAGAAGCGGAAAAGTCGCTGGTGGCGGGGCTAGTGCGGGTTCGGCAACGATGTAGCGTCCGGCGCCCCTGCCGGACGTAGAAAACCAGTTGGCATCCTACGGCCGACCGGGGCGTCGGCCGCTACTGGTTGATTGAAATCGCTCAAGCGGATCTTATGGGTCATCGAAAAATGCGCGGGTTTCCTCCTGTCGCGAGCGCAGCTTAACGATCTGTATTAAGGAGTCTCTTTCGGCCGCTCGTTTGCGGTAGGCGTGCTGCCTGCCGTGTGTCGGCCCGGCGAGGATGTCCGTGCGCCCCGTGCTGTTCGTGGTGTGCTTCACCGTCGGCGTCACGCTGATGGTCTTCAGCGGGTACGTGCCCAGAACGGCGAGCGCGCGCACAGACTCCGCCTCCACCTTCGGAACGCCTCCCTCTGCGTCGCCGAACGCGGTCGTCAATCGCTTCCTAAACCCGGACCGCACGCAGTGGAGCGGTGCCAGCCGCAAGTCCGCGGCCGAGCACCCAACACCGGCCGCTGGCCCCGCCCAGAGTGCGAACGTCAGCGGCGAAGACGAGCGGTCAGCCGAAGGGTCCCCGGCTACGGCGGATGCCGCGGAGGTGGAGGAAATCCGCCAGAACGTCGCCACCGCCCTGGCGGGGTTGGACGCGCCGGCCGTGGACACGGCTGACACTTCCGAAGCGCCGGCCCCGGAGCCAGCGGCAGACGCCGGTGCCGACCGTGTCACATGGAGCGGATGGGATGACGTCGTGCTGGACGGCAGCCGCAGCGCCGGCGACGGGCTGTCGTATTCGTGGAAACAATTGAGCGGTCCCGCGGAACTCAAGATCAAGCGGCCCAACTGCGCGATCACGCGGGCTGGCGGTTTTCCGCTGGGCCCGGAGATGAGCTGGTCGCCGGCGCTGTACGAGTTTGAGCTGACGGTCACGGACAAGTACGGACGGCAATCCGTCGGCACGCTGGGCTATGTCGTGCTGGCCGGGCCGGAGCTGACCGTCCGCCCCCCCGCGCAACGACGCTTCGAGCTGCGCGACAGCTACTTGCTCGGACACTATGAATCATGGGCGACGGCCCCCGAAGGCGGGGTGGCGACATTCAGAGTGACCTCGCCGACCGGCTTGACCTTCACGAGAATCACCGGCGGCCCCGCCGACATTACCGGCGGCCGGGCGCGCAGGCACTACGAATACGAGATTGTGGTCCACCAGGAGCCCGGCGCCGCCCAGGCCTGGCTCGAGTTCCTCGTGGACACGGACGAGAAGATCCCCGGCGTCGTTCAGCTCGGCGTCAATTGGGAAGGGCGGTAGCCGCGCCCGCCGCATCGCACAGGACACGACATCGTGAGCACGCTGCTTTGGTTTCTCGGCTTCGCCCTGATGATGGCCAGCTTCACGTTCCTGTTTGGGCGCAGCGAGGAACGCACGACTCCACGCATCAGCATCGACTTTCGCTCGCCCGCCGCCCGCCGCGACCGGCGCTAGCCTTCCAAGCCCGGACCAAGCACAAAGACACCAAGACACGCAGAGCAAGAAGCAACCGGTCGGTCAGGCCGCCTGGCCTCTTCTAGTCTTCTTCGTGTGGTGAAAGTCCCGGATCAAGGCTTCGTGGGCACGGGGGCCTTGGCGTCGGCGCTGGGGGCTTCCCCTTTCGTCTCTGTTTTCGTGGGCGTCGCCAGGATGCGGAACACGCGCGCCGGCACGTCGTACTTCGCGAAGGTTTTCTGTATCTGCTCCGCCGTCAGCGCCTCGTATGCCTCCCGGATGTTCTTCAGGTCCTCCAGCTTCATCTTGTGCAGATCGAGATGCTGGAGCCGGTCGAACCAGAACTGCGGTTCCTTCAACTGCACGTCCAGGTGGTTGGCGATCTGCTTCTTCGCGTTCTCCAGCTCCTCCGCGCTCGGCCCCGACTCCGCCAGCGCCTTGAAGATGCCCTCCACCTCCTTGATGACGTCGTCCGCCCGCTCCGGCGCGCACGGCGCCCCGGTAATCAGCAGGCCAGAGTCGTCGTACACCTCGGCCGGCACGTTGTTGGCGCCGATCCCGTACACCAGCCCCAACTCCTCGCGCACCCGCTTGACCAACCGGCTGTCGAGCGTCATCGCCGCCGCATTCATCGCCCGCACGTCCGCGACGTCGCGGGCCTGCACGCTGATGAACCCGGTCAGGATCATGGCCTGCGGCGTGGCGGTCTCGACGCCCACGCGGCGCTCCTGCGGACCGGCCTGGCGGTGCAGCTTCCGCAGCGGATCGAGATGCGACGCCTGACGCTCGCGCTTCGGCAGCGACCCGACGTACTTCGCGATCAGCGGCAGGGCGTCGTCGAGCTTGATCTCGCCCACGACCGCGACCTCGATTGGGGCCATGCCGCGCAGCCGCTCCAGCCAGGCCTGCGCCCGCTCCCGCGACTGGGCCTCGATCTTCTTCGGGTTCATTACGGTCCGCCGCGGATCGCCCCCGCTGATCGCGTCGAGCAGCGACTCCACGGCCTTGAACCGGGGCTCCTTGTCGTTCGCCTCGTAGCTTTCAAGCGCCTGCTCGCGCCACTTCTTGAACGCCGTCTCCTCGATCTTGCCGTCGGTCAGGAGGGCGTAGGCGAGCTGCAAACCGATCTCCAGATCGATGGGCGAGCCCTCGACCGTCACGGCGAACGCGTCACCCTGGGCCGACGCACCGACGCTGATGTTCTTGCCCGTCAGGATGTCCTGGACGTCGGTGGACTTCAGGCGGCTGGTCGCAGGCTGTGAGAACGCGAGCGACGCGACGATGCTGACGCCGGCGTTCTCCGCGGTCTCTTCGATCTCTCCGCCCGCGAGCGTGATGCTGACGAGCACCGTGTCCTTCTTGTAGTCCATGAAGCGGTGGTGCACGCGCACGCCGTTATCGAGCCAGGCGCTGGTTATCCCGAGGTCGGGGTCGGTTTCCGACTCGACCACCTTGCCGGGCGCGGGCTCTTTCTCGAGCAGGGTCGTCGGACGCTCTTCCCACTTCAGCGGCTCGGTCTTGCGGGCCTGCGCCGCTTTCGCGGCCGCCAGCACGTCGTCCTCGCTCGGCAGCTTCGCGTCCTCCTTCTGCGGCATGGTCAGGACGTACGCGAACGTGCCGGGCTTGAAGTTGGCCGCGAAGGCCGTATTGACCTCGGGCAGCGTGATCGTCGGCAGCAGCTTCTTGAGCAGCTCGAGCTCCTGCTGCGCCGACAGGATCGGCTCCCGCTCGTTCACCTTCCCGCCCAGCTCCAGAATCATGCCCTCGGCTTCCCGCGTCGGCTCCGTGCGCACCGCCCGCTCGGCGTCCGCGAGCAGCTCCTTGCGGGCGAGTTCCAACTCCTGCGCCAGCAGGCCGTGCTCGCGCGCCCGGTTCACCTCGACGATCACTTCCGCGACCATCTTCTCCCAGTCCTTGGGCTCACCGAGCGCCGAGGCATTGATCAGCAGCCCCTGGTTGAACAGGCCGATGACGGCCGTGGCGGCCTGCCGGTAGCTCGCCTCGCCCTTCTTGACGCGTTCGGCGAAGCGCCGGGCCATGATCCAGTTCCCGACGTGTTCGACCAAGTCCACCCGGGCCTGCTCTACGGTGGTCGTCGGCGGACGGCCCGGAAGCAGGTTGTACACGTCCACATCGCCGGTGGCGTAATCCGGGTCGGACAGGACGAGCGCCCGCTCCGTCGTGAACGGCTTGAAGTCGGGGCCCTTGTCCGGCTGGGCCGCGGCGGTCGGTTTGTACTGGCTGAACCACTTCTCGATCACCGGCCGGTAGTCGTCGAGCGCCCCGTCGCCGACGAGCATCAGCGTGACGCGGTCCGGGCGATACCACGTGCGGTAGTAACTCTCGAACTCCGTGCGCGGCGCCTTCTCGATCACCTCGCGGGTGCCAATCGGAATACGCTTGCCGATGCGCATCCCCTCGAACAAGCGCTCGAACAGCTTGTCGCGAATACGTTGCTGGGCACTCATGCCGGCCCGCAGCTCGGCCGCGATCACGCCGCGCTCCTTGTCGAGCTCGTCGGTGAGGAGCGACTGGCGGAACGCATAGTCGCTCAAGACCTTTAGCCCGCTCTCCACCGTCTCGACCTTGGGGTCGGGCAGGAACAGCATGTAGACCGTCTGGTCGAAGCTCGTGAAGGCGTTCAGGTCCGGCCCGAACTCCATCCCGATGCTCTCGAAATACGGAATCAGCTCGCCGGGCTTGAAGTTCTCCGTGCCGTTGAACGCCATGTGCTCGAGAAAGTGCGCCAGCCCGCGCTGCTCCTCCGTCTCGTTCAGCGAGCCGGTCGAGACATGAACCAGCAGCGCCATCTTCTGCGGCGGGTTTTCGTGATGGCGGAACATCCACTTCACGCCGTTGGCCAGCGTCCCGGTTTTGATGCGTTCGTCACCGGGCAGCTTCTCGGCCGCGGGCGTTGGGACTGCGAGTGCGACGAGTGCCAGGAGCGGGATCGTTCTGAGGGCGAGCTTCTTCATGGTGTCGTTCCTGTTTGGCTGTAACACGGAGGACGGTCCTACGCCGGGGAAGCGCGGAAGTATATCGCCGCTGGCGTCCGTCGAGTCGGCCCGCCGTCACAAATCGCGCCCGGCGCCGCGCCGCACACGCGACCGCGGCCGGCGACGCGTAAAGCGTGCCTGCCCGCGTGACTCCGCGAAACCGGGCGCCACGACGAGAAGTGGATGATACCGGATTATCGGACTACTGAATGTGCATTCGGAGAGCCGCAAGTCTTTTTTTCCGGGGCCCAGCGTCATAAAGCCTTTGTTCGCCGCCACTAACTTCTCGTGCGTGCCGCTAAACGCTGCGTCGCCACATGCCGGCGACGACACTTTTGTGGACGGGCACGCGTGCCGTGTCCTATGCTTAGTCGTGGTCCAGACTTCACCGCCTCTTATAGGGAGCCAAGGGGCGCGACAGAAGTAAGGGACACACGGGTGTTGAGGGCCGACGACGGTCGGCCCTCTCTTTTTGCGCCCCAAAGATCTGCCGCTCCTGGCGCCGTGCCGCCCCCCAGAACGCCCCCCAACCCCGTGTTTCCGCGATTAAATGCCCATGCGTCGATTTGCGTGGTTTTTTTGTGGACCCGAGTGGAAATCGGCTCGACAGGGGGCCTAGAAGTTAATACCTCCTCCTCCTAATGAGGGACACGCCAAGAGCCCTCAAGAAGCAAGACTCCTCCTCCTGTAGAAGGCCCGCTGATCACGGGCCTTCTTTTTTGCGCGTGCCGCGTCCGGCCCCCCCGCGCGGCGGCACGCACCGTCCGCCTCAAAAAAGTTGCCGCGAGTGGAAATCCCGCGGGGCGCGGGCCTAGCCTATTACGGGGAGACGGCTTGTCGCTTGCACCGCCGGTCGCAACCGGCACGGCCAGCCGTGAGAGCTTGGTATGAAAAAGGCGAGGTCGCACCCGGAGGTGATCCTCGCCCTTTGGTACACCACCTGGCTCCCCAAGCGGTGGTGTTACACGCGGCGGATGGGCGCTCGCGTCAGTGGGCTGCCCTCCGCCGTCTTGTTTGTGTACAGCATCCACCCGGAACCCCGGGTGCACCTCGCGCGAAACACAATACCTATTTTACGCGGCTCGGGAGCGGTTTCCAAAGAGAGATTTCGTGCGCGCTGCGAAATGTCGGCGGTGGTTCCCATAACTCGGCGTCGCCGCGATCTTGACCGCGAGAAGCTTCTCGGCGAATATACCTGCCACACGAACGCCCTGGCAACCTACGGCGGGGCACCCCTGCGACGCGTCGGGCAATACGCGTTGCGCCTCGTCGTTCGGGGTCAGGGCGGTAGCGAAGCGTCAAGGAGCCGGCAGAGTCTAGCAGGTCACGCACGTGGTCGAGTCCGCTTTTTGGGCTGCTTGGCGTCGACTGAACCCTGCGCCGTCACTCCTTGATGACCCCGCGGCCTTCCGCGGGTGGTTAGATGGGTTACTACGGAGTGTGGCCCAGGAGTGCAAGGCAGTGATGGGTTGGGCCCGAACGCGTTGGCGTGACCGCTGGCCGGCGTTCGTAGTGGTTCTCGCGGCGGCGGTCAGCACGCTGGGATTGGCTTGGTGCGAGAACCCTGGCCGTGCACCCAGCTCGCCCCTTCGGAGCCAGCCGCCGTCTCCGAGCGTCGTCATCGGTCAGCAGCAGCAGGTGAATCTCGCCCTGGCACGCGAGGACTCGCCGAGCCCGTCTCGGAAGCAATCCGTGCCGCGCGTCCCGTTCGACCCTTCCGGTGGGCCTGGTCTGCTGCTGCTTGTGTTGGCGCCCGTTGCCTTCGTGGGGGACAAACGATGGCCGCGCTGGATGATGTTCGGGGGCGTTTGCGTGCTCGTTGTGGAGATGGCCGCGCTCGTGGCGCTGACGGCCTGGAGGGCAGCCGCGGGCGGATCCGCCGCACCGGCCTGCGCCTGGGCCCTGGCGCTCTGGGCCCTGCTGTATGTGGGGCCACGCTTGGGCTACTGGACCTACCGGCAGGCAGTCGAGACCACGCGGGCGCCGACGGAGCCGAACTGGTCGCCATTGCCCTCACAGGCGCGTGTCCTGGAGGATCTGGAGCGCTTCGTGTGCGCACCGTCAGTGCGGCAGAGCGGCGTGCTCGTGTCGCTCGGTGGACCCGCGGGTTCCGGCAAGACGACGGTGGCGCTGATGCTGCGAGGCCGTCTCCGGCATCGGGCGGAGCAGGCGGACCGTCCGGTTCGGCCCATCTTCATTTTGTTCGACGCCTGGCAGCATCAGGCGGCTACGAGCATGGAGGGCGCGATCTACCGCGCGATCGCGAACAACTGCGACGTCCTGTCCAGCGGTGGATGGTTCTGGCGCCCCTTCTATGTGCTGGCCATCTGGAACCTGATTCAGAACACGCGGTTGAGCATCCGGCTGGGCCAACTCGACGCGCGCGTCGAGACCGACCCCCACCCACCCCCGGTCATCTGGCGTCAACATCTGGAGCGGTTGTGTCGACGGTTGACCGAGCGGCGCCGTCCTTGCCACATCGTGTTGTTGCTGGACGAGGTCGATCGGTGCGAGGCACGCGCCGCACAGGTGGTTTTGACCCTAGCACGACGGTTGCTGGCGGTCTCAGGACTGGCGGTCGTCTTACCCTATGTTGAGGAGCAGCTCCGTTTCAAAGTGTTCAACCCGCTCGCCGCCGAGCTGCCTGACATCGGGTCGTTCATGCACGCGATCCTATGGGACGAGGTTTGGAAAGACGACCACGCGACCGGAGCATCCTTTATGCGCGAGAGAATTCGGGCGCTCTCTGAGACTCCCGTGGCCGGTCCACGGCCGCCGGAAGGCACGGGCCGGTGCGCGGCGGACGTCGGGGAGGCATTGGGTCGGCTTCTGGGCGGCTGGCACTTCGCGCGCTCGAAGTGGGAGCGCGACATTTCGACGCGGGCGTTCGAGGACAAGTACCTGTCCTGCATATCGTTGCACATCAAGCCACTGATGGCGCAAGACGTAATGCAGATCATCCGGGAGCACGCGCGTGTCAAGACGGCGCTCGAAGCTTACAACCTGGATGATGCGGGGCTCAATGAGGTCGTGTCCCTGGCTGGGACCATCGTCGATCGCGGGGAGGCCGCCCGTGCACAGCGGGACGAGCTCTGGACGGTGCGGCAGGTGGAGGGGGCGTTGACCGAGATGCTCAGCGAGTACTGGGCGTTACTGTCCGACAGGCCGGCAGGCGTGATGCCCATCAATGTCGCCAAGTTGGCGGTGTTGGCGGCCCTGCAATACAGGCCGAAGGAAGCCGTGGCATGAGCGAGCAGCCGACGAAGGACGCCTACAAGAGTGTGGCAGCCAACTCGTTGGCAGACCGACAATCGGAGTTGGTACAGCGAGATGCCAAGACCCTTACGGCGCTGATGCCGGAGACGTTGGATCCGGATACGGCGCGACGGCAAATCCTGGACACTCACTGGCGGGCGGCAGTTGGCCAGAGCGCCTGGGGCATTCGGATGCCGGACGAAGTGTTCGAGCGTCTGCGCAAGTCGCGGGCCCTGTGGTTTCTCGAGGCTGCAGCGGAAGCACTCGCGCAACGGGCACGGTCCTCGTCGGCCGCACCAGGTGGCGGCGCAGAAGGCCGCGCGCGTGTCCTGCGGGGCCGCCCGGCGGAACTTCGCCTGCAGCTCGTCTATGCCATCCAGCAACTGCGCGGCAATGTGCCGCGCCTGTACGAGTTTCTGCGCACCGTGGTGGCGCAGACATTGGAGACGATGCAGCGCATGGACAACGTGCGAATGGTCGAGGCCGTCGATACGGCGGTGATCGTCCTACACCGACTCCCGCCGCAGTTCGCAGAGTCCCTGATTGAGCTGATTCCCAAGCTGCGCGAGCTGATTGAGCAGGAGCGGAAGCCGACTTCGGACTGGCTGACGACGTGCGGGGCGCTGGGGGATCTGCTGGACGTGCCGCCCCGTCGCGGCCGTCTGCTGAGCATCGTCTACTACGATGAAGTTCTGTGTGCCATGCATCGCGTGTGGCAAGACCCTGAGCGGATAGGTGAGGGGCCTCCGCCCGCGGACGAAATCCGCGTCGTGCAGGTTCAGGCGAACAACCTTGCCGGGCGGATTGCGGACCTGGCGCGCGACTCCGCGGGCGAAGAGCAGACCTCCGACACAGCGCGGCGCGTCGTGGGCCGCTTGCTGGAGATCGCCGTTGCCATGGGCATACTGCATGAAATGCAGGCTCCGGCCCGGCCGGTGGCCCCGGCGCTTGTCGAGGAACTGCCCCTGTTCGCGCGTGCAGTCGATTCGGTGCGCGACCTGCTGCCCACCGCGGTCGTGTTCGATGAGGCGCTGAATGTGGTGGTGGCTCTGCCGCTGCCAGCAGATTCGCTCGAACTCGCGTATCTGGAGGCGGTCAGCGGCGTGGTGCGCGCGGACCTTCAGCGGCGCGATCGTGTGGCTTCGGCCTTCTTTAACTGCGGCGTCACACTGCTGCGCGCGGCGAGCAAGACGGGTCGCACGCTGCCGGTGCTGCTGGTACGAATGCTCGTCAACGCGCTGGGGCTGTTCTGGGCCTTGCGGCTGCAGCGCGATGACGTCCTGGGAGCGCTGCGCGACGCGGACGGCCTGGATTGCGCGGTCAACCTGCACGGCGCCGCGACGGAGCTTCGGCGCAGCGCGTCTGTTCTTCCAGAGCGGGTGCAGGAGCCGTTTGAACGGCTCGCCCGCGCGCTGCGCGCGCTGGTGGAGTCCGTCGGAGAAGGCTGGTTGCCATCGGAGCGGCCGGATGTCTTGCGCCTCCGCGCCGCCTGGGAGGAGCTGCGCATCCTGCCCGGCACGCCACCGGCGTCGGCCGAAGCGGACCCGAATGGCCTGTGCGAGGCGCTTGTGGCCGCCTTGTCGCGCGAGCTCCTCAAGGATGGTCCTCCGACCGACAGTGGCGACGCCGTTCGATGGAGCGCCGTGATTGTGCGGCGGAGTTTCGAGGAGATCCTTCTGAGCGGCGACACGACCCTGATTACTCAGATCGGGACGGAGATCGCGGGGGTTATCCGGCGGTTCCGTAGCCGGTCCGAATCCCCAAGGGGGACGCTCTCCGAGGCGTACGCCGATTTCGTCAAAGAGGGTCCGTTGGTCCCTGCGGGCATCGTGACGGCGAAGCAGTGGGGTGAGCTGGTGGCCGAGAGTCGGCAGCCCTGCAAGTCGCTGGGCGAGGCGTTTCACATGCTCCGGCCACCATCGGCGGAGTAAGCCGGCCACGCTCCCGTTTCGGTCCGCTGGCGTGTCGATGCCGTCGGACCGCGGCCGCGAGCAGTGCTCGGGAAGCGAGTCACGGCACGGGGACGTGATCGAGGACGTGACGCACGACGTCCTCGGCGCTCTTCTCCTCCGCCTCCGCCTCATAGCTCACGATCACGCGGTGACGCAGCACGTCCGGGGCGATGTCCTTGACGTCCTGCGGCGTGACGTAGCCGCGCCCCGCCAGGAACGCCATCGCCCGGGCGCCGCGCGTGAGGTAGATGCTCGCCCGGGGCGAGGCGCCGTACTCGATCCAGGCGCCGATGTTCAGGCCGAAGTCGGCGGGGGCGCGCGTCGCGTGGACCAGAGTGACGACGTAGTCCTTGACCTTGTCGTCCATGTAGATCTCGTCGAGCACCTGGCGGGCGGCGAGTACCTCCTGCGGGTCGAGCACCTCGGAGACCTGCGGCAGGTTCCGCTGGGGCGACATGCGGTCGAGAATCTGCCGCTCCTCCGCCCGCGACGGGTAATCGACCAGCAGCTTCAGCATGAAGCGGTCGACCTGGGCCTCCGGGAGCGGGTACGTCCCCTCGTGCTCGATCGGGTTCTGCGTCGCCAGCACCAGGAACGGCTCGTCCAGACGGAACGTCTGGTCGCTGATCGTCACCTGGCGTTCCTGCATGGCTTCGAGCAGGGCGCTTTGCACCTTGGCCGGAGCGCGGTTGATTTCGTCGGCCAGCACGAGGTTCGCGAAGATCGGCCCCTTCTTGACGACGAACGTGCCGTCTTTCGGCTGAAACACCAGCGTGCCGATGATGTCCGCCGGCAGCAGGTCGGGCGTGAACTGAATCCGCTGAAAGCGAGTGCGGATGGCGCGGGCCAGGCAGGCCACCGCGGTCGTCTTGGCCAGTCCGGGCACGCCCTCCAGCAGAACATGCCCGTCGGCGAGCAGGCCCACGAGCATCTTCCTGAGCAGGTTGTCCTGTCCGACGATGACGCGGCGGATCTCGGTCAGCAGGCGGTCGAAATGCTCGCAATGACTCCGAACGAGCTGTCCGATCTGCTGGACTTCGCTGTGCGTGACGGTCATGGGTGGCGGCCTCCGGTGCCAATGTACCTGTAGGACTCGTGAAGGTACCGCCCGCCGTCACAAAATCAACGTGCACAGGCCACGTCGGCACGCGGGCCCGTAGCCGCGGCGGAGCGCGGGATGGGCGGGCCGCGGGTGGCCTGGGCGGGGGCAATGCCGCCCTACGCGATGGTCGCGTGCGCCGGCTTCGGCTGGTCGTCCTTCATCTTCTGCTGCTTGACGCTCTCCCCGTCGCAGGTCAGCAGCACCATGTCGTCCTTGATGCGGGCCTGGATGTGCACCGGCCGCCGCCAGAGGATGTGCAGGTTCCGCAGGCACTCGCCGGCGTACTTCAGGTCCAGGTCCATGCCGATGTGCTTGTGCGCCAGGTACAGCTCGCCCCGGTTCACGTAGTTCCCGTCGACCACGTAGATGTACGGGCCGCCGTGGTTCGTGAGCATGAACAGCATCGTCTGCTTGATCGTCTGGAAGTCGTGGTCGACGACCACCATCCGCCCGGTCGCGGGATCGACCCGGTAATGATAGAGCCGGAAGCGGTCGACGAACTCCGGCGTGAGGAACTCGTCGATGAAGGTCACGTCGTTGTGCACCCGCCGGACCTCGAAGATCTTCTCTTTGCCCCCGTTGAGCTTCCGGTCCCAGGTGCGCCGCTGCTCGATTGACCGGCATTCATCGTATTCCTTGCCGAACCGGCCGCGGTTCCAGCGGTCCTCGATGTCGCGGAACAGCTCGACGCCCATCTTGTAGGGGTTGAGCTGCCCGGGCGCGCTGGCCAGCGTGCCGGAGTGGTGGTCCGCGTACGTGATCAACTCGTCGTCGCGCAGGTGGTAGCGGGTCATCATGCGCGAGTGCCAGTACGTTGCCCAGCCCTCGTTCATGATCTTGGTCTGCGCCTGCGGGGCGAAGTAGTACGCCTCGTCCCGGACGATGTCGAGCAGGTCGGCCTGCCAGTCCTCCAGCGGCGCGTGGTGCAGGAGGAACAGCAGGACGTCGCGCTCCGGCGTCGCCGGAAACGCCCGCTTCCTGACCTCCGCGGCTTTGTCCTCCCGTTCGCGCTCCGCCCGCAGGGCGGCCGGCGGGTTGATGTAACGCTCCATGTACGGCTTGGCCGGGTAGCGGACGACCTGCCGCTCGCTCCGCGCGCGCGGCACCGACCCGCGCGGCTTGCGGTCGTCGTCCGCCCGCTTCATGAACGGCAGGTACGGGTCGATCAGGTTCTCGAGGCTCAGGCACACGTCGATGAAGTGCTCCACCGCCTCAAAGCCTTCGCGGTCGATGTGGCGCTGTACGCGCGTGGCGTGGTTCGCCATCCCGTCCATCATCTTGCGGTTCGTCTTGCTGAACCAGACGTTGTTCTTGAAGAAGTCGCAGTGCGCGTAGACGTGGGCCATCACCGTCTTCTGGTCCACGAACTCGTTGTCCGCCAGCAGGTACGCGTAGCACGGGTCGTTGTTGATGACCATCTCGTAAATGCGGCTCAGCCCGTACGAGTGCTGCTTACGCAGCTTCTCATACTGCATGCCAAAGCGCCAGTGCGGATAACGCTGCGGAAACCCGCCGTACGCCGCCACCTGGTTGAGCTGGTCAAACTCGAGCAGCTCGAACAGCGTCTCGAAGAAGTCGAGGCCCTCCCGGCGGGCGACCTCCTCGATCGCCCGACGCTCCTTTTGAAGGGCCACGGACAACGTTCGCTGCACGGCCGGCTCCTGTGCACTGCCTGACTCATTCTATCGGCCGCTGTGCAGGGCGTCTTGTGCCGCGGAGGGACGGCGCGGGTCGCCGTGTTTACGCCGCCCGCCGCGGGGAGTACATTGGTCGATGATGACCGCGCGCCGCAGTGCCGCTTCGGGCGGCCTGGCGTCCGGTTGGAGCAGGTCATGAACGGCGAGTCTGCCACGGAAGCCGGCCCGGCCGCGCCGGACCAGCAACCGCCACGCAAACGCTCCTCCGCGTGGGTCGCGGTCGGGTTCCTGGTACTGTTGGGCGCCCTGGTCGTAGTGAACCAGATGGCGTCGACCAGCGGACCGCCGATCAAGTGGGTCGACAACGACCTTGATGGAGCCCTGCGGCAGCTCACCGGCGCCAAACAACGGCTCTTCCTGTACCTGTACGACCCCAACGATCCGACGTATGAGCGCAACGAACGGGAGGTGTTTGCGCAACGCTGGGCACGCGAGCCGTTGGCCAAAGCGGTGTGCTGCCGGGTGGCCTTGCGCGCCGACGCCACGTCCGCGAAGCTCGAAAGCGAGTTCGCGTACAAAGACAAGCCGCTGCTCCTGGTGCTGACGCGCAATCGCACGGCCATAAGCCGGACCGAGGGCGCGGTGACGGAACGCGAGTTCTACACGTACGTGACGCTCCCCGTCGAGCGGGCCCACAAGCCCGGGTGACACTCCGATTTCCTGCGCTGGCGCGGTGTGTCAGGTCCCCAGCGGGCGTTTGGTCTTCTTCGGAACGGGCTGCTCCTCCGGCGGCGGCTCCCAGACGGCGGCGCGCGGCGAACGCGCGGGCAGACGCCGCAGCCAGAACAACCCTAGCAGCCCCACCGCACTGATACACAGCGACAGAAACTGCGAGACCGTGAAGCCTGCCGTGTCAACCGGGTTGTCGGCCCGCAACAGCTCCAATACGAACCGCGTCGGCGGCTCGACGAACAGCAGCGTGCAGATCACCTGTCCGTCGAACCTGCGCCGCCAATAGAGCGCGCCCAGCAGCCAGGCCAGCAGGCCCAGCGCGCCGACCGAATAGAGCTGCGTCGGGTGCACCGGCAACGAGAGATGCTGCCGGGCGAACTGCCGGAGCTCCGCCGCGCCGAGGTTATACTTGCTCATCAGCGGCGCCGCGTACTCCAGGTAGTGCGACGACGGCGGGATGGCCGCGCGTGTCGCCGCGTCGACCTCCTTCAGGATGCGCAGGCGCTCCTCCGGATCGGTGGTCTGGTCCAGCCGGACCTGCTGCTCCTTGGCCTTTGCCAGGATCCCCTCGTACGCCTTGCGGGCCGCATCCAGCTCGCGATCCGTCGCCCACAACGTCTCCCGCGGCAGGGGCACCGCCGTCGAGCCGTCGGGCCACTGCCCGAACGCGAGCACCTGCTGCGGCAACTCAGCCCCCGGCACGCGGTCCGTCCATTGCTGTGCCATCGCGGGACTGCCGTAGGGAAACTGCACCGCCCACGGCACCTGGTGCGCGACGACGCCCCAGCAGCAGCCGTTGAGAAAGCAGCCCACGCGCCCCATAGCCATGCCGAGCGCGGCGGACGGCGCCGCGATGTCCAGGTACCAGCGGATCGAATGCTTCTTGCGCCACAGGTACAACAGAACCAGGACCACGACGCAAATGAAGCCGCCGTAGACCTCCAGGCCGCCCTTGCGAACGTCGATAATCGCCCAAATGACCTGAGCCGTGCTGCCCCGGTAGGCAAACTGGTCCCAGTAGTGCACGACGTACATGGCGCGGGAGCCGATGACCCCGCCGATCAGGGCGATGAAGCCGCAGTCGAGGATCACGTCCGGGTCTGCGCCGGAGCGCAGCGCCCGCCGGGCCGCCCACATGATCGACAGCAGAAAGCCGATCATCATGGCCACGCCGTAGCCCGGCAGGTCGTAGTTGATGCCGGGGATGTGGAAAAGTACCGGGAACATGGCTCGTTTGTTTCCTTCAGCGGGTGCCGGTCACGGAGCGCCGCCTGCCGGCGCATCCTACGGGGTCGGGCGGCCCGGGTCCACCAGCAGGTTGTCGATCAGGCGCGTCGTGCCGATGCGCACCGCCAGCGCGACGAGCACCGCGCGCTCGATCTGGTCCACCGGCTGCATGGAATCCGGGTCCACGATGCTGACGTAGTCGATCCGCGCGGGGCCCGCCTGGTCGATGATGACGCGCATGGCGTTGAGTACCACTTGGGGATCGCGCTCGCCGGCGCGGATGCGGTCGCGCGCCGCGCATAGGGCGCGATACAGCGCCGTCGCCCGCTGCCGCTCGTCCGGCGCGAGCATCTGGTTGCGGCTGCTCAGCGCCAGACCGTCCGGTTCGCGCACCGTCGGGCAGCCGACGATCTCCACCGGCAGGTCCAGGTCGCGCGCCATGCGCCGCAGCACGGCCAACTGCTGCGCGTCCTTCTGCCCGAAGTAGGCGCGGTCCGGCTGGACGATGTTGAGGAGCTTGAGGACGACGGTGGCGACACCGTCGAAATGTCCCGGGCGGCACGGCCCGCAGAGCGTGTCGGTGAGCCGGGCTACGTGAACGGTCGTGACGGCGTCGGGCCGGTACAGCTCCTCGACCGGCGGTATGAACACCAGGGCGGCGCCGCCCTGCTCGCATTGCCGCAAGTCGCCGGCCTCGTCGCGCGGGTAGCGGGCGTAGTCTTCGCTCGGGCCGAACTGCGTCGGGTTCACGAAAACGCTGACGACGACGTACGTGCCGTCGCGTTGGGCCGCCTCGATCAGCGCAACGTGCCCGCGGTGCAACGCGCCCATCGTCGGCACGAAACCGATCGTGCGGCCGGCGCGTCGCCCAGCGGCTACCGCTGCGCGCGTCGCCGCAATAGTCCTTGTGACAATCATACGCACATTGGAGCCGCCCGCCCTCGAGTTGTCACGACGGTTACCAGGCCGCGGGCGGTCATTGTGGCTCACGGCCGGCGCGCCGGACCGCCACAGATGACACCCGTGTCGTGACTCGAAGAAACCTGAACGTAAGTGGAGCAGGCCTCCGGGCCTGCGCGGGCAGGCAGGGACGCCCGCGCCACTCCGGTAATGTCGCGGTTTTTGTGAGGCAGTACACTAGGAGCGCCGGGCACGAGCCGCCGCGATGAGTTGCGTTTTGAGCTCGTGCAGATTGGGCGCGAGGCCGGCCGGATACTCGTGCGGGTTCGTCAACCGTCGAATGGCCGGGTGCAGCGCCGCGACCTGCGCTTGCGTACGGGCGCGGACGGCGGCGAGCGCTGGGATTTCATAGACCAGCTTGCCGCCGCGGAAGATCGGGACCAACAGGTCCTCGTGGCCGGCGTCCGGGCGGATCGGCCGCCGCCGCTTCGGGTCGAGCGGGTCGACAATCTCACTCTCGGCGGGCGGGCCGAGCGTCTGGTCCCAGAGCATGTCGGCGACGAACTGACCACCGTGCGTGAAACGCCGCACTTGCAGGATGCCCGGCGTCGTGCTCTTGACCGCGTGTTCGGAGATCTTGATGCGGGGCTGCCATGTGCCGCCGTGGCGGATGGCGGACAGCTTGTAGACGCCGGTCAGCGCGGCGTCCTCGCCGCCGGTCACGAGCCGCGTGCCGACCGCCCAGACGGCGATTCGGCCGCCCTGGTGCTTGATGGACTCGATGAGATGCTCGTCGAGCTCGTTGCTGGCCACGATGCGGGCGTTCGGAAACCCCGCTTCATCGAGTATCCGGCGGGCTTCGCTGCTCAAGTACGCCAGGTCGCCGCTATCCAGCCGGATGCCCAGCAGCTCGTGGCCGCGCTCACGGAGTCGGCGCCCCACGGCGACGGCGTGCCGCACGCCCGCGAGCGAGTCGTAGGTATCGACGAGGAAAACGCAGTTATTCGGCATGCAGCGCGCATAGGCGTCAAACGCCTCGAGATCGTCGTCGAACAACATAACCCAACTGTGCGCGTGCGTACCCACGACGGGTATGCCGAACAGCTTGCCCGCCAGCAGGTTGCTCGTGCCGGCGCAGCCGCCGACGTACGCCGCCCGGCTGGCCGACACGCCGCCGTCGATGCCCTGGGCGCGGCGCAGCCCGAACTCCAGTACGGACTCGCCGCCGGCGGCCTGGCAGATGCGCGCCGCCTTGGTCGCGATCAGGGTCTGGAAATTGACGCAATTCAGCAGCGGCGTCTCGATCAACTGGCACTGCAAGATCGGCCCGGTCACGCGCACGAGCGGCTCGTGCGGAAAGACGGCGGTGCCCTCCGGCACGGCGTCGATATCGACGGTCCATTCGAGCCGACGCAGGTGGTCCAGGAACGCGGCCTCGAAGAGCGGCTGACCGTCGGCACCGCGGATAGTCGCCAGGTAGGCCAGGTCTTCCGCCTCGAAGTGCACCGCCCGCAGATACTCGACAAACGGCCCCAGGCCGCACGCGATGGTGAAGCCGCCGCTGAACGGCGGTCGCCGGAAGAACAGGTGAAATGCCGCCAACTCGTCGGCCCGGCCGAGCTTCCAGTAGCCACAGGCCATGGTCAACTGGTACAGATCGGTGAGCAGGGCCAGCGAGTGGCGATAGAGCGCGAGCGAGCCATCCATCCGAGCAACTGCCTCCGTATTCACGAACCGGTGGGCCGTGCAAGACGGCTCTAGCTCGTGCCGGTGCGTTTCACGCGGTGGACGAGGGTCTGCGCGCTGGTCTTGATGCCCTGCATCAGGCCCTTCAGCGCATCGCGGTTGGGCGCGTACTCCATCGCGATGTCCATGAACACCAGCCCCTGCTCGATCAGCTCCGCCAGCGACACCGTGAAGTTCCGCATGCCGGCCTCCCGGCCACCGGCGATGATCTCCGGCAGGTCCGTGTCCGCCCCTTCGCGGATCTTCTCCTTGACGATGCCCTCCCCGAGCAGCACCTCCGTGGCCGGCACGCGCGAGATCTTCTCGTCGATCGCCGGGACCAGCCGCTGCGCGCAAATGGCTTTCAGGCTGTTCGCCAGCGAGCTGCGGATGAACGCGTGCTGGTCGGGCGGGAAGAATTCCAGCATCCGGCTCAGCGCCTGCATCGAATCGGCCGTGTGCAGCGTGCAGAACACCAAGTGGCCGGTTTCTGCAGCCTGCAACGCGGCGAGCAGCGTCTCCCGGTCGCGCATCTCGCCGATGAAAATCACGTCCGGGTCCTGACGCACCGCCCCGCGCAGTGCGTCCGCGAACGTCTGCACGTCCAGGCCGATCTCGCGCTGGCTGATAAACGCCTTCTTCGGGAAAAACGCGTACTCGATCGGATCCTCGATGCTGATGATGTTGACGGTCTGGGTCTCGTTGATGCGGTCGATCATCGCCGCCTGCGTCGTGCTTTTCCCGCAGCCCGTCACGCCGCACACGATGATCAGCCCTTCGAACGTCTCCTCGGCGAGCTTGCGATAGATGGGCGGCAGGCGCAGCTCGTCAAAGCCCGGGATCTGGGCTTTGACTCGGCGAATGGCGGCGTGCATCTGATCGCACGACCGCATGATGTTGATGCGGAAGCGATCGCCGCTCGGCAGGAGATAGGCGAAATCCAGCCCGCCCTTTTCCTCGAAGATGTGTTTGCGACCCGGCGGGATGAGCGGCTCCATCAAGCTCTCGATCACGCGCGAGTTGACCGGGATCACCGGCAGCATGGTGCGGCGCATCTCGCCTGCGATGCGGTACGCCGGCGGCACGCCGGTCTTGAGGTGCAGATCGCTCGCACCCA
>CAIWOY010000321.1 GCA_903914415.1 uncultured Phycisphaerales bacterium
CATGCTCCGTGAAATCACGGCTGCCATCTCCCCACGCTTGGGCTTGGCCGGTGCGCTACACGCTTGGTCCGACGTCGCACGGGGCCTCTGCGAGCCACCACGCAAACGAAAACGCCAGTTCTTAGGTTAACGCTTATGGGGCGACACACCTGTCCGTGTCAACGCTCTCGGCAGTGCTGCTTGGCACTCAGGACCCAGATGCCGTGGCCGCCCGGGTGGCGTGGCTTGTCCTCGCAGACTTCAAGGGGAGCGAATTCCCGCCCGAGCTTTGGCATGCGTTCGTCTCTGCCGCGAGGAGGGCCCTGCAGCACCCCGGATCCATCCGTGCGCGCCGCTGCGGCCGAGGGCATCAAAAACCTCAGCAGCATGACAGCTGACGTGGAGCGCCGCAAGCACCTCGAAGGGCTTCTGCTGGAGTTCGCGTCCGACGTTTGCTGGTCCGTACGGAGGCAGGCGCAGGTCACGAGCTGAAGGCGGCGCTCCCGTCCCCCGCCCCCTGCCTTTCGACTTCTCGTCCTCGCCAGGCGCCCATGTCCCCACCCGGCCGCCGCCCTTCCCCCGCCCTGTTTTCCGCCCACCGCCGACCACGGGTTGATCCTTCGCGTCCGCTGCGTCCTTCGCGGTGAATCCCAATTCAAAATCCCCAATCGCCCCCGCCCGCCCGCGTGAACCTTGCTCAGGTCCTGTTCCTCTCAAATCTGGAATCTCAGATTCAGGATGCCTCGCGCCCGCCCCTGATACCATCTCCGCCCGTACGCCGCCCTCTGCGTAATCTGCGCAATCTGCGGACGACCAGCCCCGCCGCCATGCACCGATCGCCCCGCCGCCGCCGTGACACCGGCCCGCCTGTTTGGGTATCATCGGGCCGCCGGACTTGTGCGGACACGCCCGGGCCGCGGGCACCGGGCCGGTGCGTGTGGCCCGCGGTCGTCGCGCCGGACGCGCTTGCGAGTTGTGACTCAGAAAGGCCGAACGGAACCCCACGATGCCAATCCAGTTTTGCTGCACGAGTTGCGGACAGCCGATCGAGGTCGACGCGGAGCACGCCGGGAAAACCGCCGCGTGTCCGTACTGCCAGCATGTGATCAGCGTCCCGACCGAGTCGACGTACCATCCCGATGCCGCCGTCACGGCCCGCCCGGCTGCTACTCCGTTGCCCGCCTCGGGCTACGGCCGCGAGCTTTCGGCAGCGCCCAGCTCGGTGGGCGGCCCCTCGCCGCAGCCCCCCACCGCCTGGCCGGGCTCGGAGGCGTCGCTCGGACCTTCACCCCGGCAGCAGGCCGCGCGGACATTCGGCAATTACGCGCTCGTCTGCACGGGGATCGCCGTGGCCCTCTTCGCCGCGACCGCCGCATCTGGCCTTGCGCTGGTCTTGAAACAAGGCGCGCCGGGACGTAACTCCGCGTCCCTTCAGGACATAATGAAGCAGATGGAGGGCACGCCGTCGATGGCGTGGGTCAACACCGCCAGCTTCGCCATGCTGCTTTTCGCCCTCGCCGGCGTGGGGTTGTCCATCAGCAGCCTGGTCCAGGATCGGCGCGGGAATTGGCGCGCCATCGTCAGCCTGATCGGCAGCGGCTCCCTCCTGTTGTGCAACTGCGGCGGTGCTGTCATCGCTTCCCTTATGGGCGTGGGCGCGTCGCCAGCCTGAATTTCGGTTGCGCGGCGCGGACGAAGCTCCCGCCGAGACGGATTCTCGCCGAATCTGTGCGTCGCCCGCGCCGCCCGGTTGACCCGCGCCCGTAGCGCGCCTACTCTCAAGTGCCGAGCCGAGAGCGTAAGGTGTGCCGATGTCCCCTCATGAGGCCGTCGCCCCCGCGAGGAAAGTAGCATCCCCGAGCTCGCTTTTCACCGCTCGGCGGGCGAATCGTGCCCTGGTGCTCGTCCGCAAGATCACCGCGGACATTGTTGCCCGCTACTTGCAGCTCATAGACCTCCGCGCGCAGGCCCGCGAGGCGGCGGACGACGCCGATTCAGACGCGCCGCCGACCCGCAACGACGCCGAGCCCGCGCTGCAAGCGCAGATCGACCGCAGCCTCCACCTCCTCGGACGCCTCAACCGCGAGTTGGTGGACATCGGCTGCATCCTGAGGGATTGGCGCACCGGCCTGGTCGATTTCCCGGCCGTCTACCAGGGCCGCCGCGTCTGGCTGTGCTGGCGCCTCGGCGAGCCCAGCGTCGCACACTGGCACGAAATCAACGAGGGCTTCGCCGCCCGCCATGCCATCGCGGCCGACTTCGCCTGATCGCCCGGCTCACGCACCGAAATAGTGCGCCCCCACGCGCATCGACACGTGTAGCGCCTTGTCGCACACGGCCCCGATCACGCCGTGGCTGATCCCAATCACCGGCAGCGACGGATGGCGCCGCCAGACCAAACCGTAGCCCAGCGCGAGCGCGAATCCGCCTCCGGTCAGCAGCGGATTGGGCAGGTGGGCCGCCGCGAACAGGCCGGCGGTGAGGTACGGCGCCGCGCGCGCGCCGCACACGGCCCGGAAGCGCGGATAGGCGACGCCGAACATCATCCCTTGCTGCACGAACCCCCAGACCGGGTAGGCCGCCAGGGCGCGCAGAATATCCCAGTTCTGCCGCAGGCCGCCGTGCTTCTGACCGGCCGTCAGCCACCCCGCCAGGAGCAGCCCCCCCACCGCCCCGAGCGTAAACACGGCGACGGGGAGAGCCGCCCGCTTGTGGTCCGGGCCGCGCGCCAGGCCGAACACGCGCCAGCCCCGCAAGTTGCGCCGCAGCGTGTACCCAATCGTGATCGCAACGATCAGCCCCCCCACCAGCACGTCGAGCCAGCGCGGCCGCACGTGCGGGACGTTCCACATATACGCCTGGACCGCGGCGACTGGAAAAAGAGCTTCGCAGAGCAGTGCGCAGCGGCTGTGCGGCGGGTTTGGTACAGGGACGGCCTGCATGGTCGGCACAGTGTACCCGCGTCGGCCAGCGGGCGAGGGCGCTTTGCGTTGACAGCCCCTTGGGCGCCCGTAGAATGCAATTGGCCGGCTCGGCACCGCGCGGAGCGGCCACGCCCGCCGAACAGAGCCCCGGAGTGTGGCGTCCAGGGGAAGCAGCCGTGACCGTCGCGGACAACTCAGCCGACCCGCTGGACTCCTCCGAGAAGGCGTTGCGCGACTGGATCCCGGAGATCTACGGCAAGGCCTACGAACGCGGGCACGCCATGTTGGCGCGCTGGTGGGGTGTCGAGCGGCCGGAGACCGCGTCGTTGATCGACCGCGCCGTCTGCAAGCTGCTGCAATGCGCCAGCACGCGCTGCGCCTCGCGTCAGCACGCCCTCAACATCCTCGCTCAGACCATGCGCTGGGTGCTGATGGACATCCTCAAGTCGGTCGGGGCCAGACCGTCGCCCGATCACCCCGCCTCCCGCCGCGGGCCACGGGCGCTCTCGCTCGAGATCGTCCCCGAGCCGAGCCTGGCCCAGGACGACTCGTTTCGCTCGCTGCACGAGGCGCTCGAACGGCTTGACGCCGTCTCGCCCCGTCTCCGGCAGGTCATCGAGTTACGCTTCCTCGTGGGACTGACGATCGACGAGACCGCCCGCGAGCTGGGCGTGTCCACCACCAGCGTCACGAACGACTCCCGGCTGGCGAAGGCCTGGCTCTTCAGCGAGCTGAACGGGCCTGGCCCTTCGGAGAATCCCTTCCGCGCGTGACCATGAACGCCGAACGCTTTCGACAGATCGAACGCCTCTTCCACGCGGCCGTCGGCCTGGACGCCGCCGCGCGGGCCGCCCTGTTGCAGCGCGAGGCGACCGCCGATCCGGAGCTGCGCCGCGCGGTGGCCCGGCTGCTGGAAGCCGAAGTCGAAGAGCGCACGTCCGGCGCGCTCGAGCGCCTCTTCACCCCGGAAATACCCGACGAGCTGCCGTTGTCCGGCCCGCTCCCTGGGCAGAGCATTGGCCCCTACCGGCTCGTGCGTGAGCTGGGCCGCGGGGGCGCCGGCGTCGTCTTCGAGGCGGAGCAGTCCACGCCGCGCCGGCGCGTGGCGCTCAAGTTGTTGCACACGACGCCGCCCGCCGCCCCGGCCCAGCCGGACGAGTTGCTGCACGAGGCCGAGATCCTGGCCCGTCTCAACCACCCCGCGATCGCGAGCATGTACGCGGCTGGCTACACCGACGCCGGGCAGCCCTACCTCGTCATGGAGTTGGTCGAAGGCCAGCGGATCGACAAGTACGCCCGCCGCCGGCCCCGCGGCGGGCGGCTCCAGCTCTTCCTCAAGATCTGCGACGGCATCGCGTATGCGCACGACAACGGCGTGATCCATCGCGACCTCAAGCCTTCCAACGTCCTTGTGAAGAGCATCCGCGGCCCCGCCGCCACCGCAGAGGACGACGACGCCACGCTCGTCAAGATTCTCGATTTCGGGCTGGCCAAGTACATCGACCCCGACGCCACCTGGACCCTCTTCTCCGGCCCGTCAATCGGCTGGGGCACCTTGCCCTACATGAGCCCCGAGCAGCGCCGCGGCGGACGCGTGGACAAACGCACCGACATCTACGCCCTCGGCGTCATGCTCTTCAAGCTCATGACCGACGAGCTGCCGCATCCCGTCGAGGGTCTGGCCCTGCCCGAGGCCTGGTATCGCCTTGAGCATGACCCCCCCCGCCGCCCCAGCCAGCTCGATCCGGCCCTCCGCGGCGACCTGGAGACGATCATCCTCGCCGCCATCGCCGACGAGCCCGCGCGCCGCTACCAGAGCGTCGCCGAGTTGGCGGACGACATTCGCCGCTACCTCTCGGACCGGCCCCTCACCCGGCGTCCACCCAGCCGGCTCTATGAGCTGCGAAAGTTCGCGCGCCGCAACCGGGTGCTCGTCGCCGTGCTGCTAGCGGTGTTCCTGGGACTGGCGGCGGCCGCCGGCGGCCTGGCCCTGGGTTACAACGCGGCCAAGGCCGCGCACGAGGCCACCGTGGCCCAAGCGGTGGAATCCTCCTACCTCCATCTGCTCAAGAAGATCCGCGTGGAGCAGCGGCTCGTGAAGGCCGCCGGTGACCGCGGCCAGCCACGACTCTGCGACGCGCCGGCCCTGAAGGACCTCGACGAATTCACGCGCGACGCCGAGACCATCAAGACGGTCGCCGGAGCCCGCGACGCGACCCGGCTCTTTGCACAACTGGTCGAGTTGTCCTCCGTGCAACTCGCCGTGGAGCACTGGTACACGGCGACGCTGCGCGGCTTCTACGGCGAGTGCTTGACGGACATGCGGCGCCTGCCCGAGGCCCGCGCGCAGCTCGCCCGCAGCTACGACGACTTGCGAACGGCCCTCGGGCCCACCAACAAACGCCTGTCGAAAGCCATCGTGCGCCTTTACTCCGTGTGCGACGCCGCGGGCGATCACGCTACGGCTCTACAGTGGTTTTCACGCATGCCGCCCGCCGCGGCCCCGGAGGCCGAGCCGGCCTTGCCGGCATCCGATACGCCGCCCGCCGCCTCCCCACCAGAAACGCAGCCGGCGTCGCCGCCCGCCAGCGCACCAGCGCCCCCGTAGCTCTTTCCGCGCCCGCCTTTGAAATCTGAAATCTCAAATCTGAAATCTGAGATCTAAAGTCCCCCGCCTGCCGCCGCCGGGCGGATTCCCGAAGGTTGCCAAGTTCACCACGGCGCGCCACCCCCCCATTGGCAACCTTCGACCCGGCGTGGTGACCTTGGCGCGTCCCGTGTGCCGCCGCTCTGGAGCAGTGCGACGCGCTGCAGGCGCTCCCACCCCGGCCCTGCTCTTCCCCCAATCCCGCCCGGAGTGACCTACCGTACGATGCACGGCAGGTCGCCCCGATCCGCGACCTGCCACTGCGCTACCACGGCGCATACACCCGCTGAAACTCCGCGAAATCCGCCAAGTCAACGTCGCTGTCGCCGTCGAGCTTGGCGCGCGTGCACCCGCCCGGCGGCGCTACATCCGGCCCGTTCATGCAATCGCCAAACAAATCCACGTCGCCAATGTCCACGTGCCCGTCGCCGTCAAGATCGCCCGGGACGTCCTCCGAATACACGCGGTACGACAAGGCGAACCGCTCCTCGCTCGTGAGCACGTGCCCGGCGTAGACAACCCGTAGCGCGTAGGTCCCCGCGGCCAAGTTCCGGACGTAGATGTGCTCGACGTTGTCCAGCGTGCTTCTCGACCACGCAATGTCGACGCCATCCTTGACCAAGTAGAGGTCCAGGTCGCTCGCGTCTGCCAGTATCCCGTAGACGTGGGCGTTCCATACGAGCGTGGCCACCAGTGACTTTCCGGCCCCGACGACCCCAATGGGCAGGGAGAGGTTCGCCTCGGCCCACGTGATCGTGTCATACGCCATGTGTCGTGTCGCGGTTGGCCCGTCCTCGCCGAGCAGCACCTTCTCCGCCTCAAACGCGTCCAGCCCACCAGCGCCGAGGTGGTGATCGAGTGGCTGGATGGGGCCATCCGTTTGCCAGTTGGGATCAGGCCGGACGCCCGCCCGCGTCTGGACGGACTTGTTCGCGCCCGTCAGCAGGGCCGACTTGATCACCCGCGGATCGACGCGCCCGCCCGGTTCCACGAAGTAGGCGCCTGCGGCGCGCGCAGCCTCGATCAGCAACGCGGTGGCCCCGGCAACATGAGGAGCCGCAAGGCTGCTGCCCGTCCCGTCGTTCGCGTATACGTTTGCGGACGTGGTGGGAATCGTACAATCGCCAGGTGCCACCAGGTCAGGTTTGCACCGTCCGGGCGCGTAGAGGCCGGCGGTCGGCCCCGGGATGTTCTCCGCCGAGGTCGTATTCCATGGACCATGGATGCGGTCCCCGCCGTTCTCCAGCGCTCCGAGGCTGCCAACAGCGATGACGTTGTACGCGTTCGCTGGGCAGGCAATCGTGTCCGGGTCAGGACCGTTCTCGCTCGTGTTCCCGGCGGCGCAGACGATCGTGATCTTGTCATCGTCGACCATGTCGTCGATCGTGCGGTTAATCTCGGCGACAAAGGCGCCGCCCTGCGGATCGGTGGGATCGAAGCCCCCGCTGTAGTTTATCAGAATGCAGCCGGCGTCGCGCAACTCGATCATCGCGTTGTCGATGTTGTCCCAGGGCCACGCTGGGGCTGGGACCTCGCTCGCCGCCAACGTCGAATTCGGCGCGAGGCCCTGATAGCCCCATCCGTCCGGCGCGATGCCCGCGCCCGGGTCAACCCCAACCATGATCCCGGCCACGCCCGTCTCGTGGTCGCTCGCGTGCTGCTGGTTTGGATCACCGTTCAGGAGGTTGGCCTGCAACGCGGGATGACCTGTCCAGGGAAGACCGGACTCGCTCGCGGCGGCAGACCCAACCATGCCGATCTTCACGCCGACGCCACCCAAGCCCAGCGCCAGCAGGTAGTCGGCGCGGATGGCACGAATCGACCCCGGCAAGAGGGAAACGCTGACTGGCGCCTCGATGACCTGCGACCAGTACCCCTGCTGATCCTGCTCGTATCCAACGCCCGCTTGGTCCGGATAGCGGTACACCGGCGAGCCCTGGCCAGTCCCGGCGACGATCCAGGCGCGAACGCGGAGGCAGAATGACCCAACTTGCTTCGGCGTTACGGTCAGGGCCAGGGTCTGGGTCTCGCCGTAGGTCCAGCCGTCCTCCTCGCCCTCGACGAGCAGATGCTGGGCGGGGCCCATTGTGCCGTTGATGTCGATCGGGTCGCCCGCATCATAGAAACCGACCGTCGCAAAGGTCGTTTCAGCGCCGATCGCGACATCGGCAATCACCGAGTCGTATGGCGGCGTGTTCGGGTCCGGCGCTGCCAGCTCGGGGAACGAGATTGAAATACCGCCGAGGTTGCCCGGGCCGCCGTTGTTCCGTACGGTGACGCGAATTTCAAAGGGCGCATTGGGCGCGACTGTGCTTGGTGCGTCGATGAGCGTCAGCACCGGTGCCGGTGGCGGGGCATCGCTGAAAGCAAACGTGCCCGAATCGCCCCAACCTCGATTCACGCCGTGGGCGTCGAGCACGAAATCGACACTGTCCGCGAAGCCCCCCGTTCCACCCATTGGGATCGTCAACACGTTCACGCTGAAATCTGCCGAGTCACCCGTGCCGTAGTCGGCGTACGCGCCGGCGGTCAGGGTCAGCACGCAAACGCACAGCGCAGCGATGCGCGGCACAAGCGGGCCGTCGCTGCCAGGCGGATAGCCGAGTTCCCTTTGGGGCCCAAACAGCTTCATGCGGCTCTCCTCGCCTTGGGTTTGTCGCGCGAGTACTTCGCCCGCGACAGGGCGCAAAGGGTCAGTTCGAGTCCAAAACCAACCGGAAGCCGACGTAGCTGCGCCGCTCGGAGGTGGAGTACGTCATGCCAGACACGCACCGGCAATACGTGGCATCGCAGTTGTCCCACGAGCCGCCGCGAATCACACCCGAGGACACATTGGTCCACTCCCACACATTGCCGGACATGTCGTACGCGCCGTAGTAACTCTTGGCGTCGTGGCGGCCGCCCGTGCCGTTGTAGTAGCCAACGGGCGTCGTGGTCCCGACGCAAGCCGGGCCGGGCCAGTAATTGCACCAAGCGCAACTGATCGTGTCCTGGTGGAACCCGTACATGAAATAGTGCTGGGCAACCGGGTCCCAGGCAGCGGCTTTTTCCCACTGCCCCTGGGTCGGCAGGTGATAGGTCCGGCCCTCCAGCGTGCTCCGCCACACGGCGAAGTGCGTCGCGTCCGTATAGTTGACGTAGATGACCGGGTAGTTCTCCATGCCGGCGATCACAGTGTAGTAGTAGTTGCCGGCCGTGCCCTGCTGTGTGATCTGCTGGTTGCTGTCCCAGTGATCGTCGTTGCCGCCAGCGTTGAGGAATTGGCAGTAGAACTGGTTCGTCGTCTCGTACTTGTCGATCAGAAACGTGTCCACGAAGACCCACTGGTTCGGGTTAGACACGTTCTGGTACGGGAACCAACCCGCGGGGACGAGCACCATCGCCGCCGGGCCGTTTCCATCGTCGGCCCACACCCGCACGCGGAACGTCGCCACCCGGCCCGGCATGTCCAAGCCAGCGTCCCAGACGATGCTCTTATTCGCGCCCGGCGCGATGTTCATGCCAATGTCGCCGGTGAAGGTGCGGGCGGGCACGGTCCACGACGTCCCGCCGTTGTCGCTGACGCTCACCCATACCGTGCACGCGTCGCCGTCCGCGTCGGTGAGCGTATAGTGGATGTCCACCAGTCGTGAGGCATCGCCCCGCTGGCTGGCGGTCACGTTGCTTACCTGCGGAGCGTTGTTCGCCCAGGCTGAGACAGCGCTTACGACCATCGCGGCGCCCACGACAACTATTCCTGCTATTCGCATCGCCATCTCTCCTTTCAGGCCAGCAACTCTTGCCTCAACGGAACCCACCCGCGCAAGCGCTACTCTCACTCGACAATCCCGGCGCTACAGGCGGAGAGGTTGATTCGCGTCCATTATTGTACCTGCTGGGCCGGGCCACGAAAACGCGATTTTCGCGACGGAGCCGCCGACGCGCTTGCCGCGATGCACTCGCGCAAGTGCCCAGCCACGAAAGGCTTACAAACCCGACAGCATCGCCACCGGGCAATCCTCACAAAACGCACCGCCATTGGCCCGTGGACTCCGCCAACGGACCGGCAGGTTGCACACGGACGCGACCTGTCCTACGTGCTCGCCGAGTATTCCGCGCCCGCCCCCACGTTCCCACGCCGCAGCCGGCCTTTCCCCGCCCCGTCTTCCTCCACCTCGTTACTCGCTACTCGCTACTCGCTTTCCGCCGCGCCCCGCCCCCCTACCGCCCCTTCGCGAAGAACTCCTTGATGCTGTCGTAGATGTCGTCCTTCGTGTTGACCCGCGTCGTCACCACTTCCGGCAGCGTCCCCAGGTGTTCCCGCAGCACGCTGATGAAATGCCCGCTGCCGTACGCGCTGGCCACCTGGCAGTACCCAAACTGGTTCGAGCGCGGCAGGAGGTGGTCCTTCAGGACCTGGCAGCACTCGCGCGAGTCCGCCTCCGACGAGTTGTCCCCGTCCGAAAAGTGGAACAGGTAGATGTTCCACTCGTCGCTCGCATAGTGCTTGTCGAGCAGCTCCTTGCAGCACCGGAACGCACTGGAGATCTTCGTCCCGCCGTCCTCGCGCAGATGGAAGAACAGCTCGCGATCGACCTCCTTCGCGTTCACGTCGTGCACGATGTACCGGCTCTCGATCCCCTCGTAGTTCCGCCGCAGCCAGGCG
This sequence comes from uncultured Phycisphaerales bacterium, assembly GCA_903914415.1. Taxonomy (GTDB): domain Bacteria; phylum Planctomycetota; class Phycisphaerae; order UBA1845; family Fen-1342; genus Fen-1342. The sequence continues at coordinate 10,196 of CAIWOY010000321.1, forward strand.
TCGATCCAGAACGCTTCCAGCCGCACCAGCTCCTTCTGCTCGTGCCCCATCGACCCGGACACGTCCATCATGTAGACGATGACGGCGTTCGACTGCGGCTTGCGCACCGGCTTCCAACTGCGGTACACCTTGTCCGAACGCTCGAAGATGATCTTCGGGTTGTTCGGGTCGTACACGCCCGACACGATCAGCCGCCGCAGCGCCCGGCGGAACGTCCGCTTGAAATGGCGCAGCGACTCCGGCCCGCTCTGCCGGATGCTGCTGTAGCGGTCCTTGACGGCGGTGATGTTGTGCTTGCCCTTCGGCAGGATGCGGGGCAGTTGCAGCTCTTCGCCCAGGATGTCCGCCAGCTCGTCGAGCGTGACGTCCACCTCCAGGATGTGGCGGCCGGGCTCCGTCCCGCCGGGGCCGATGCCCTCGCCCTGGCCGTCGACGGTCTGCCCGGCCTCGGCGGCGCCCTGTCCGACGCCCTGGTCGTTGTTCTCGCCGTAGCGGAAGCTGGGCAGGTCGATGCCCGGGGCCGGGATACTGACGAGGTGCTTGCCCTCCTTGCCGATCAGCTCGCCGCGCGACAGGAACTTGCGCAGGTCCTTCCGGATCCGGCCCTTGACGATCTGCCGGAAGCGTTGGTGGTCCTTCGCGATCCTCAACGGCGCATCCATGCCTGACATTCACTTCTTCGGCCGGGCGCATGCGGGCCGCCCGGCCGGGCCCCGTCGCTCAATCGCCCCGCTTCGCATCGCCGCGGGCAAAGATGCTGGCCACGTAGTTCAAAACGTCGGTCGCGCTGGCCTCGTTGTACCCGAAGAACTTGATCAGCCGCTGCTTGACGACGTCGATCTTGGCCTGCGTCTCGTCGTCGACCACGCCCGACACGACGTTCTTCAGCTTGATCGTGTCGCGCGAGTCCTCGAACAGCTTCAGCTCCAGCGCCTTGTGCAGCCGGGCGTTCGTGTTGTACTCGAACTTCTTCCCGTCCAGCGCCAGCGCGCCGATGTAGTTCATGATCTCCTGCCGGAAATCGTCCTTCCGGCTGTCCGGGATGTCGATCTTCTCCTCGATCGACCGCATCAGCCGCTCGTCCGGCTCCTCGTCGCGGCCGGTGTATTTGTTGCGGACCTTCTCGTGCTGCGTGTAGGCGCGGACGTGCTCGAGGTAGTTGGTGCACAGGCGGCGGATGGCGTCCTCGTCGGCCGAGATCGCCCGCTGCACCTCGCCCTTGAGCGTGTCCTCGTACTCCTCGCGCACGATGGTCAGCAGCTCCTTGTAGCGCTTCTTCTGCTCCTCGTCGGTGATCAGCGAATGGTGGCTGAGGCCGGTCTCGAGCTCGTTCATCAGCATGAACGGGTTGATGCAGCGGTCGGCCTGGGCCTGCTCGCCGACCAGGCAGTTCGAGACCTTGTCCTGGATGTAGCGCGGGCTGATACCCTGCATCCCTTCCCGCGGATGCTCCTCGCGCAGCTCCTTGACCGAGTCCTCCGTGAACCCGGGGATCGCCTTGCCGTCGTACAGCTTCAGCTTCTGCAGCAGCGTCAGCCCGGCCTTCTTCGGCTCCTCCAGCCGCGTCAGCACCGCCCACATCGCCGCCACCTCGATCGTGTGCGGCGCAATGTGAATCCCGCGCACCCGCTCCTTGCTGAAGTCCTTCTCGTAGATCTTGATCTCGTCCGTCAACCGGATGTTGTACGGGATGTCGATCTTGATCGTCCGGTCGCGGAACGCCTCCATCAACTCGTTGCTCTGCAGCTTCTTGTACTCCGGCTCGTTCGTGTGCCCGAGGATCACCTCGTCGATGTCCGTCTGCGCGAACTTCTTCGGCTTGATCGTGTGCTCCTGCGACGCCCCCAGCAGGTCGTACAGGAACGCCACGTCCAGCTTGAGCACCTCGATGAACTCGCAGATGCCGCGGTTCGAGATGTTCAGCTCCCCGTCGAAGTTGAACGCCCGCGGATCGGAGTCCGACCCGTACTGCGCGATCTTGCGGTAGTTGATGTCCCCCGTCAGCTCCGTCGAGTCCTGGTTCTTCTCGTCCTTCGGCTGGAACGTCCCGATGCCGATGCGGTCCTTCTCCGACAACGCCATCCGCCGCACGACGATGTGGTCCAGCACTTTCCGCCACTTCCCCTCGTACTTCAGCAGCAGGTCGTCGAACGTCTTCCGGCAGAACGGATCGAGGTGGCCGTCCACGCGCACCTGCCGGTCCTCCGACAGGTCGGCGTTGAGCTGCCCCAAAATCTCGCGCCGCGCCGCAGTCGGAATCAGCTTCAGCGGCTCCTCGTGCATCGGGCACGGGTACAGCTCCACCCCGCCCCCCTCGGTCGGCAGCTTCCAGGTGAAGCTGTACAGCGCCCCCTCGTCCAGCTTCGAGTAGTACTCCAGCCCCTTCTTGAGCACCCGCACGATCGTGCTCTTGCTCGAGCCCACCGGCCCGTGCAGCAGCAAAATGCGCCGGTCCGTGCCATAGCCCTGGGCCGCGGACTTGAAGAACTCCACCAGCCGCATGAGCGACGAATCCAGCCCGTAGATCGCGTCCACGCCGTGGTCGATGGGGTCGTCGAAGAACTTGTAGTGCACGTACTCCTGCTTCAGGTAGGTGTACCGCTCCGTCCCGAAGTGCAGGACCATGTCGTACACGCGCTGGAACGCGTTCCGCGCCAGCCGCGGGCTCGCCACCACCATGTCGAGGTACTGAAAGAAGCTCCCCTCCCAGTGCTGCTGGCGGAACTTACCGCTGTCCAGGTGCCCGTCGATGATCGCCAGTAGTTTGTCGCTGGTCGGCATTTGCAGTCTCCATGCCGGGCCTCCGGTACCGCGCCCGGCCCGAGCAATTCACGCGCACCGCTGGCGCGGCCGCAGCCGCGCCCGGTGCCCCCCGTCCGCCGCACGTTCCAAACGGATGCTACGAACGGCGTGGATCGGCGTCAACGTCACACGCGACGCGCAGACCCTACACATTATCGACCGTTCGCATCGGTCGCTTGCGGATGAACCGGGGCGCTGGCCGCGGCGTCCCGCACCACTTCCGCCGTCCCGACGTTCCGCCGCCCGCAGCGCGGGCAGGTCACCACTTGCGGCCCCTTCTTGTTCACGAACTGGTAGCCGCAGCTCCGGCACTCCCACAACTTATAGCAGGCGCGTTCGCGGCACTTCGGGCACGGTAGCGGATACGCGACCGCGCCCGCGGCCATGCGGAGCACACCCCGGTATTTGCACTGCTGGCATTCGACCGCCACCGAGTAGGTGGCCCCCAACTCACCCGTGTCCCTCGGCAGCAGGGCCGCCAAGAGCCACGCCGACCCGCCAATCAGCGCCAGCCCCGCCACGGCCACCAGATACCGCCGGCGACGCTGATGCCGGGCGTACGCCCCGACCGCCACGTCGCCGGTGCTCCCCAACACCGAGCGGTAATCCGACAGGTTCACTGGGCCTTTGCGTCGCCACATTCGCGCACCGATCCCAACAGATTATACGACCCCCGAGCCCGTCCGTGGTCAACGCCCCCCCACTCGGCCCCCCGGGGCACGCGGGCGATGTCCCAGCCGACCCGCGTGTCGGGAATGTACCGGCCAATCCACGACAGTGTAGCGACCGACCGCGACAATATAGCGGCCGACCCCCGTGTCGGGAATGTAGCGGCCGACCCCGGCAACGTAGCGGCCGACCCCCGTGTCGGCCGTAGGCTGCCGGCGAACATTCCCTTGCCGCGCAGCGCCGTCGCGCCCGATCCGCCCGGCGCGCCGGGATCGCCCGTAGGTCGCCGGCCGGTCCATCAAAACAACTTCGTGCGACGTACCCCGAGCGCTTCCGCGGGACGCACAGGTTTTCGCCCAGTTCCGTGCGGGTCGAATCCAAAATCCAAAATCCAAAATCCAAAATCGGCCGCTGGCCGCTACGATACGCTCGTCCCCGCGGCCGGACGCATCCCAGCCGGAGCACAACCATGAGCCACCGCATCGGCATCGGCTACGACCTGCATCGCCTCGTCACCGGCCGCCCGCTGACCCTCGCCGGCGTCAGCATCCCCCACGACCGCGGCCTGCTCGGCCACAGCGATGGCGACGTCGTCCTCCACGCCCTCTGTGACGCCCTGCTCGGCGCCCTCGGCCAGCCGGACATCGGCGAGCTGTTCCCCGATACCGATCCGGCTTGGAAGGATGCCGATAGCCGCCGCTTCGTACGCGAAGCCCTCGCTCGCGTGCACGGCGCCGGGTATCGCGTCGGCAACGTCGATCTAATCATCCACGCCGAGCGCCCCAGGCTCGCCCCGCACAAGCCACAACTCCGCCAAGCCCTCGCTGACCTTCTCAATGTCCCGCTGGATTGCATCGGCCTCAAAGCGAAAACAAACGAAACCCTCGATGCCGTCGGCCGCGGCGAAGCGCTCGCCTGCTGGGCCGCGGTGCTGCTGGAACCAACCACTCCGAGCCGCGACCGTAAGGGAGCGCCATTCCAAGCGGCGGGCGGCAGCGGCCGACCGTAGCGGCCCGCGTCTCGGCGGCCAATCCCATGTAGCGGCCGACCCCCGTGTCGGCCGTAGATCGCCGGTGGATGTTCCGGCGCCGTAAAGCGCCACCAACGTTGCCCACCCTATCCTCGAAATCGCACCCCGCTCGCCCCATCTCCGTCCCACCTGTCCACTTTGCGGCCCGCTCGGCTACTATGGCGGGCTGGAATGTGAGCTTCCCCGCCCCGAACGCGAGCGACTTCCCGACGGGGCGCGCTTGAGGCCAACTCATGGGATTCGTGGACTATGAATGGCAACGCTTTTGGTGCCCCAGGGGCGCCTCCGTCTCGGTGAGCGACCACGGCTACCTGATCGACCCCGAGTCGCCATGGGAACATTGGCCAAACAAGGAGGTTCTTCGCCTTGCGGACCTGGCCTCCAGACCCTGCCTCGTACTGCTTGGGGAGGCGGGCATCGGCAAGTCGACCGAGCTGAAACGCCTCCAGCGCGGCACCGAAGCCCCCGACGTTCCTGAAATCCCGGTGTTCGACCTTGGAACTTACCCGGGCGCAAATGAACTGCGTCATGATCTGTTCGAAGGCGAGCAAATCCGAACATGGAAAGACGGCACCGGATCGCTGTGCGTCCTGGTGGACGGCTTGGACGAAGCCTTGCTTGAGGCCCCCAAGGTAATCGGCGTGCTGCATCGCGGGCTTCGAGACCTTCCGCTTAAGCGCCTTCGCCTGCGAATCGCCTGCCGAACGGCTGCATGGCCCGAGACTCTGACAGAATCCCTCAAGGAACTGTTCGGCGAGGACCAGATTGGGCTGTACGAACTGACACCACTGCGACGCGTGGACATCGAAGCGGCGGCGCGCCTTGAGAAGCTCAACGAAGCCGAATTCCTCAACCAAATCGAGCAGCGCGGGGCAGGCCCGCTAGCGGCAAACCCAACGACGCTGAAACTGCTGTTGAGCCTATTCCGCGCGCACCAGGGACTCCCGAGCAGCCTCGTCGACCTCTACGAGCGCGGCCTGATCGAACTATGCACCCCGAGCCAAGAGCGCCGAGACCGCAGCAAGCCCCCGGCGTTCACCCCGCAGCAGCTCCTTCAAGTCGCGTCGCGAATTGCGGCGGCGGTCCTTCTGGCGCGCCGGACCTGCATCTTCACCGGCTCGCCACCGGCGGCCACGGAGACTGACGTGGCGGAGACAGACCTCGCCGGAGGCCAGGAAGAGGCCGATTCCGCGAAATTCGACGTCATGCCGGACGCGATCCGTCTGACGATGACGGAAACCGGCCTCTTCTCCTCGCGCGGGCCCAACCGGCTCGGATTCGCGCACGAGACCTACGGCGAGTTTCTGGCAGCCCGCTATCTGCACAGCGTGAATCCACCAGAGGCCCAGCTTCGATCGCTGCTCTACCTTTCGAATGAAAATCCCCACCGCCTCATACCACAGCTCCATGAAGTTTCCGCGTGGCTGGCATCAATGGACCCACGCTTATTTGAGCGCATCGCGCAGAGCGAACCGGAAGTGCTGTTGCTCAGTGACGTTTCGGCGCGGGAGTCGCCCGCGGGGGAACGGCTGGTCGACGCTCTGCTGCGGCGCGTGGATCGGGAAGAGTTGCCCCACGAACAGCTTTGGGACGCCCGCGGTCGCCTGCACCGCCTCCGGCATGATCGGCTTGCCGACCAGTTGCGCGTCGCAATCGCGAACAGCGGCCACTCACTGGCGGCGCGCGCTCTCGCCATCGAGATCGCCGACGCCGCACAGCAAAAGACGCTGGCGGAGCAGCTCGCGGATGTGGCGCTGGACCCGAGCGCGCCCCGTGGCTTACGGGAGACGGCCGCGCGCGCCGTCGTAGACCTTGAAGTGCCCAGCGCGTGCCGGAGGCTAGGGCCGCTCGCGCTCGGCGAGGCCGGCGACGACCCGGACGACCAGTTGCGCGGATACGGACTCCTGGCAACCTGGCCGTACCTCACCCTCCCTGAGTTGCTGAGGTGTCTTCCGCATCCGAAGCGGCAGAGCTACTATGGTGCGTATAAGCTCTTTCTCTACTCGGGCAAAGTAGAGGAGCGAGCCGAACTCGGCGGCCTGCCTTTGGCCCTGGAGTGGGCGTGCGGGGTTCCAGTTTCGGTAGGCGACATCGGTCCCTTAGGGCGAATCGCTGCCGCTTGGCGACACGAGCCTTGCAGCACCTCGACGACGCGCCGGTGCGGGACGCCCTCGCCAAGCTCGTACTCGCGCGCAGCAACAACGTGCATGCCCAGAGGGTATTCGCATCACCGAACGAAGAGACGCTGCTCAATCCCAGCGACGACGAGGATCCGGTAGCCAAGCTCTCCGACGACCGGCGCCGCCTGCTCGTCCAAGCCCTCGTCGCTCAATTCGGATCGCCCTCGGACCACTTCTTGATCCTGTACACGCCACACAAGTTTATCAAGCCGGAAGACGTCGGCTGGTGCTTCGAACAGGCGTTGGCCGCCCCACCTAAGCAGTCCGCGGACTGGGCTCACCTATGCGCGTCCCTTTTCGACCCGTCCAACCCGAGGCATGTCGAGTTGTGGCTCGACTGTAAAGGCGGGTGTCCTGCCATGGCGCGCTGGTGTCCGGAACAGGTCGTGCTTGGCTCTCCGGAAGCCCAAACGCTGAGGACTGAATATCAAGATCGCGAGCGGCGCCGGCAGCGCTTGGAACTGCTACGCTCAACGACATCTGCTCCAACTATGGCGCCGTCCGAAGCGGTGCGCGGGGCATTGGACCGCTGTCTCGCAGACGAGCCGGGCCTGTTCTGGTGGTTACTCGACGTACTGCTGTACGACGGAGAGGGTGGGCATCGATTGATCGTGCTGCCGGATACCATCTACGAGCATCCGGGTTGGAAAGCGGCGGAAGCAAGCCAACGGGCGCGCATCATTGAGGCAGCGCGCAGGTACCTTCGAGACGCCGAGCTACACGCTCCTGATCTGACCCAACTCAACGTGCGATACAGGGGCGACCGCGCCCCGCCGCTGGCGGTGCACTTGCTCCTGCAGGAGGATGTAGCTTTCTTGCGAGCGCTTGATCCGATACGTTGGCGGCTGATTGCGCCGTTCCTATTGCTATCCCCTGCGGGAAGCAAGGAGGCGCGTCGGGAGGCCGTCGAGTTGGCCTACGAGCGGGCGCCTGAGGCGGTCCGCGACACGGCTGTCCTGCTAATTCAGCAGTTCAGGACAAACACGGGTGTATTCCTGTTGGGCTCGCTTGAGGACTGCCTGGATGCACCGCTGGCCGACCGCATCCTGGGACTTCTACGGACAGGGGACTATCCACCCGACATTATGCTGCATCTCCTGGCTTGGTTACTCCGGCATAACAATAATGATGCCCGGAAGCTGGCGGAATCGTAAGAGTTCACCCGTTTGCAGTGCTTGCGGCGGGTAGCGGCGGGAGTTGGCCGGTTTGCAGGTAGGTGCGCAGGGCGTCGGCGATCGTCTGGAGCGGGTCGTGGCCGCGGAGGCGCAGCGTGCGGTAAACGCTCATCAAC